>JAZQZW010000055.1:0-22355 GCA_045634285.1 Oscillospiraceae bacterium | reverse complement strand
TAGGAGTATCTGTCGGCTTTTCACGAAGTCCCAGTTTACCTACACCAAGTCCTACAGCACCTGAGGAAACGATTATAATTTCCTTACCTGCATTCTGAAGGTCACTTAAAACACGTACAAGATTACCCATTCTTCTGATATTAAGTCTTCCTGTCTTGTGTGCAAGTGTTGAAGTTCCGAGCTTTACTACTATTCTCTTTTTATTTGAAATATTAAGCATTTGTCATTATCCTTTCGGAGTCAGTTTACTTTATTTTTAGGGTTTCCGTCAAGGAATGCCCTTATGTTATCGCATACTATATCAATAAGGCGAAGTCTTGTTTCTAAAGGTGCCCATGCAGTATGAGGTGTAATAACACAGTTTTTCGCATTTTTCAGCGGTGTATCAGGTGACATAGGCTCATTTACCAATACATCTGTGTAAGCCGCAGAAATTCTACCACTGTTCAGCGCGTCAGCAAGTGCCTTTTCATTTGTAATACCGCCTCTTGCTGTGTTTATCACAACTGCTGTTTCCTTCATAAGAGAAAGATTTTTTTCATTTATAATTTCAGCTGTCTGGTCTGTCAGAGGACAATGAACTGTCAGAAAATCTGCTCTTGAAAAAGCTTCCTCAACCGATACAATCTCATAAGGACAGTTTTCAGGCTTAGTACGGGTATTTACAATTACATTCATACCAAAAGCATCTGCAATTTTCGCAACTGCCTTTCCTATTGCGCCGTAACCTATAATTGAAAGGGTCTTTCCAAGAAGCTCCTGTGTTCTGAACGGGAACTTTGAAAATGTCTTTGAATTTACCCAGCCATCATTTTTTACGAAATTATCGTATTCGGATATTTTATTGCAGTAATCCAGAATATAAGCAAACGTCTGCTGTGCAACAGCATATGTTGAATAGCTGCCTGCGTTGCAAACTGTAATACCACGCTTTGTCGATGCCGGGATATCAATGTTATTGTAGCCTGTTGCAAAAAGACCGATATACTTTATATTCGGACACTTTTCCATTACTTCATCGGTAATAAGCACCTTATTGCACAATACAATATCAGCATCACCAATTTGCTGTGCTGCCAATTCATTACTGCAAAGCTCAAAGCATTTTACTTCGCCGAATTCCTCAAAAATATCAGATGGAATATCACCTGAAGTAACAGTAGTCCAGTCAAGAATAGCTATTTTCATTTCTGTACCGCCGCTTCTTCTGTCTGTTCTTCAGCCTTCTGAGCCTTCAGCTTTCTTTTATCGCTGATAACTGAAATAATTGAACCAACAATAAGTACAAGCTCAACCACTCCCACACACATAAACCATGTTCTGCCAGGATTTACATAAAGCAGAAGCGTTGCTGCAATTGCACTGCCCATTAAAAGCTGATAAGTACGTCTTGTTGAGGCATATCTGAAAATAAACAGAACTATTGCCACACATACAAAAATAAGGTGAATTTCAAATGGAACAGGGAAAACTGTATTTTCTTCAAACATAATATTTACTCCTTTGTATCTGAATTTGATTACATCATTTTCATTATATCACAAAAATGTCGTAGTTGCAAGGGTTTCACAGCTTTTTATAAATTTCTTTTACTTCATTTATTGTTGCAAAATCTCTTGAAAAAGCACTTGCACTTCCGCTTGCTATACCCATTTTAAAAGCATGCTCATAATCTCCGCTTTCAATCCAGCCACAGAGAAATCCTGCAACCATAGAATCACCTGCACCGACCGAATCAAGCACCTTTCCTTTCGGTGCATCTGATTCAAATTTCCTGCCATCTGATGCCGAAAGTACAGCACCATTTCCTGCAAGTGATACAAGCACATTTTCAGCTCCCATTTCACACATTTTATCAGCATGCCAAAGGACTTTCAAACGGTCGTCACCAAGCCTTTCACCTGCAATATCTGAAAGCTCGAAATTATTAGGCTTTATAAGAAACGGTCTGCATTTTACTGCATTCATAAGCAGATTTCCGGTAGCATCGACAACAATTTTAACCCCGTCTGCTGTATTTTTCATTATTTCTGCGTAAACAGTATCAGAAACTCCAGAGGACACACTCCCCGCAAGAACCAGATAGTCTCCGCTTTTTATTTTTCTGATTTTCTCCATAAGCCTTGAAATATCTTCTGATGTTATCAAAGGTCCTGAGCCGTTAATTTCAGTTTCCTGTTCGGATTTGATTTTAACGTTTATTCTTGAATTTCCGTCAACCTCAATAAAGTCACTGTTACATCCAAATTCTTCAACACGTCTCTTTATTTCCTGCCCTGTAAAACCACCTATAAAACCAAGTGCTGTATTTTCTACTCCAAGATTACAAAGCATTTTTGATACATTTATCCCCTTACCGCCTGTTAAAATATATTCGTCATGACTTCTGTTGGTTTCTCCGATTTTAATTTCATCTGTCATAATCGCATAGTCAAGCGCAGGATTAAAAGTAACTGTATAAATCATATTTTTCCCCTTTTTGTAAAAAACGGGCTTCACAAATGTGAAACCCGAAATATAATTTAATATTTCAAAATATCAATAAAAATTCGGGTCTACTTATGTAAACCCGAATATCCAACGACTGGTGACCCGTATCGGAATCGAACCGATGATGCCGCCGTGAGAGGGCGGAGTCTTAACCTCTTGACCAACGGGCCGTTTATAAATAGCCTGAGCTGTTAACTCAGGCTATTGGTGCACCATCGGGGGCTCGAACCCAGGACCCACTGATTAAGAGTCAGTTGCTCTACCAACTGAGCTAATGGTGCGTAATATTTAGTTTTCTGTACCTTTCCCTTAGCACTATTACATTATATCACAGCTTTATTGTTTTGTCAAGCATTTTTTGAAAAAAATTTCAAAATTTTTCATTTTTTTCAAAAAGCAACGGCTCCTTAAAAAGGAGCCGTTTCTATATTGATTTTAATTATGCACCAAACTTAGCTGTTGATACCGGAACACCAACACCCATTGTTGAAGTTACTGTACATGACTTGATGTAAGTACCCTTAGCAGCAGCAGGCTTAGCCTTAACTACAGCTTCCATAAGTGTTGAGAAGTTTTCTTCAAGCTTATCCTTACCGAATGAAGCCTTACCGATTGGGCAGTGGATGATGTTTGTCTTGTCAAGACGGTATTCAATCTTACCAGCCTTAGCTTCTGTTACAGCCTTCGCAACGTCAGGTGTAACTGTACCAGCCTTAGGGTTTGGCATAAGACCACGAGGACCGAGAACCTTACCAAGACGACCAACAAGACCCATCATGTCAGGTGAAGCACCAACAACGTCGAAGTCCATCCAGTTTTCCTTTGTGATCTTGTCAACGAGATCCATACCACCAACGTATTCAGCGCCAGCTTCCTTAGCAGCGTCGTACTTATCTTCCTTACAGAATACGCAAACCTTTACGTTCTTACCTGTACCGTTTGGAAGTACAACAGCGCCTCTAACCTGCTGGTCAGCGTGTCTTGAGTCAACACCGAGACGGATGTGAGCTTCAACTGTTTCGTCAAACTTAGCCTTTGCATTCTTGCAAACTAAATCAAGAGCTTCAGCAGAATCGTACTGCTTTGTGCTGTCAACAGCCTTGCGGCTGTCCATATATTTCTTGCCGTGTTTCATTATATATCCTCCATTATAAGTGGTAATACCGAGCTGCTTTTTCGCAGACACGGTTAGCGGAATTTTCCTCCCACCATTATTTGGATACGCCTTTCGTATCCGTCAAATATTAATCAACTACTACAATACCCATTGAACGAGCTGTTCCGGCGATCATGCTCATAGCAGCCTCGAGAGAACCAGCGTTTAAGTCAGGCATTTTCTGTTCAGCAATCTTCTGAACCTGTTCCTTAGTGATGTTGGCAACCTTGTTCTTGTTAGGTTCGCCTGAAGCTGTGTCGATACCGCAAGCCTTCTTGATAAGAACTGCTGCCGGCGGAGTCTTTGTAATGAATGAGAATGAACGGTCTGCATATACTGTAATAACTACAGGGATGATCATACCGATATCATTCTTTGTTCTTTCGTTGAATTCCTTTGTAAAAGCCATGATGTTAACACCGTGCTGACCGAGTGCAGGACCAACCGGTGGAGCAGGAGTAGCCTTACCTGCTGCAATCTGAAGCTTAATATAGCCTACTACTTTCTGTGCCATTTTAATTGACCTCCATAATTGTGGTAACACCGAGGTAATTTCAGATTTTTACCTCTCCCACTTTTAAAGCAATTGCTTTTTGCGTTTTAGTCCTCAAGCTTTTTAACCTGACGCAATTCAAGTGTTGCCTGAGTATCTCGACCAAACATTGATACTAAAACATCAACTGTCTTTTCATCGAGATTAATTTTCTGTACTACACCGACAAATCCATCCATAGCAGTACCGTTTACCTGAACCTGATCACCTACGCTGATGTCAACAGTAACTGTTGGTTCAACATCAACGCCAAGTGCCATAACCTCAGCTTCTGAAAGCGGAGTAGGTTCTGAAGCAGGTCCTACAAATCCTGTAACACCTCTTGTATTTCTTACCACATACCATGAATCATCGGTATAAACCATTTTCAGCAAAACATAACCAGGGTAAGTTTTTCTTTCAACTTCCTTTGCTTTGCCGTTGGTAATTTCTGTTACCTTTTCGGTAGGAACCTTAACCTCAAGGATAAGATCATGAAGCTTTCTGTTTTCCACAACTTTTTCGATATTCTGCTTTACTTTATTTTCGTAGCCTGAATATGTGTGGATTACATACCATTTAGCTGCTTCTGACATTTTAAATCCTCCTTAAAAGTTTCAGTTCGCTTATTCCAAACCAAGAATCAAGCTGAAAAGCTTGAGCAGACCGAAGTCAAGTCCGCCTACAAAAATTGTTGCTACAACCATTACAGCAAGTACGATACTTGTGTTGTTGAGAACCTTTTTCTTTGACGGCCATACTACCTTTTTGAATTCGCTTTTTAAGTCCTTGAACCATTTTGCGATTCTGTTAGGCTTCTTCTTTGATTTGTCTGAGGTCTTCTTTTCTTTAGTCTTTTCTTCCTTTGACATAACAGACCTCCATTACTTTGTTTCCTTGTGAAGAGTGTGCTTCTTACAGAACTTGCAATGCTTGTTCATTTCAAGTCTGTCAGGGTCATTCTTCTTATTCTTCTTCGTACAATAATTGCGCTGCTTGCATTCTGTACAAGCTAAAGTAACCTTTACTCGCATTCCGGCACCTCCTGACGAATTTTCCGCAATCGCGGAAGTAATTAAGTTTGCCTCCCTCAGTTCAGGGAAATTCTTTTATACAAAAAAAATACACCCCTAAAAGAGGTAACTACATTATATCATGCATTTTTTCAAAAGTCAAGCCTATTTTGTAATTTTTATGAAACTTTTTTTATTCACTTTAATATATATAGTATAAATACCCTTCTGTGCAGACTATTTTTAAAAAAATCACAAAAAATCTGCACGTTTACCAAAAAAAAGCTTGAAGTTTTTTGTAGAATATGTTAAAATATAGTGATACATAATATAATTTATGAGCTACGCTTATATTGTTAAATTTTAAAACAGATATTTTCTGTTTATATCATACCTTTAAGGAGTTGGAAATATGTCAAAAATCAAAGTTCTGGTAATTTTCGGCGGTGCGTCAAGTGAGCATGATATCTCGCTTATTTCCGCAACAAACGTTATTGAAAACATGCCAAAAGACAAATATCGTGTAACCTGCGTCGGCATTACCAAAAAGGGCCGCTGGCTTTACTACCCCGGTGATGTAAGCAGTATTGCAAGCGGTGAGTGGCAGAACGACCCTGACTGTACTTCTGCCGTTATTTCGCCAGACCCGCTCCATAAAGGTCTTTTAATAATTGAAAATGGTGATGTAACATTCAAGAAATTTGATGTTGTGTTCCCTGTTCTTCATGGTAAGAACGGTGAAGACGGTACTATTCAGGGTCTTCTTGACCTTGCAAAAATCCCGTATGTCGGCTGCGGACTTTTAGCGTCTGCTGCATGTATGGATAAGTCACATACTCACTCAATTCTCGACTACAACAACATCAAAACTGCAAGATGGAGAATGCTCTCACACAGAAACATCAATCATCTTGACGCAGAATGCAAGTCAATTGCCGAAGAACTGGGTTTCCCGCTTTTCGTAAAGCCTGCAAACAGCGGTTCTTCAATCGGTATCAACAAGGCTGAAGATCTGAATTCGCTCAAGGATGCTGTAAAAATTGCATTCTCACACGACAACAAGGTTGTTATTGAAGAATTTATCAGCGGCAGAGAACTTGAAGTAGCCGTATTCGGTTATGACAATCCATTTGCTTCATTTGTTGGTGAAATCGGAAAGAATAATGATTTTTACGATTATGATTCAAAATATATCAACAACTCAGTAAGCCTTCATATCCCTGCAAGAATTTCTGACGACGATGTAAAGCGTCTGAGAGAAACTGCAATCAATGCATACAAGGCTATGGGTTGTAAGGGTCTTGCAAGAGTTGACTTCTTCCTTAAGGATGACGGTGAAATCATTCTTAACGAAATCAACACAATGCCTGGATTCACTTCAATCAGTATGTATCCAAAGCTTATGGAAGATCTCGGAATGGAATACGGATATCTTATTGATAAGCTTATCGAACAGGCAATTGACAACGCTGACAGAAACTACTAATTAACATTACGCTTCAGACGGAGGAGCAATATGAAAAATTACGCAATCGGTGTATTTGATTCGGGAATGGGCGGACTTACCGCTGTAAAGGAGCTTAACACTCTCCTGCCCAATGAGGATATTATATATTTCGGTGATACGGCAAGAGTTCCTTACGGAAGCAGAAGCCGTGAAACTGTTCTGAAATATGCTCAGCAGGACGTTGAATTTCTTAAAAAGCACAATATCAAAATGATAATTGCTGCATGCGGAACTGTAAGCTCTGTTGTCGGTACGGATTCACTTGCTCCTGATCTGCCTTTTACAGGAGTTATCCACCCTGCCGTTCAGGCAGCATGTGCCGCCACAAGAAACGGAAGAATAGGTGTTATCGGCACTCCTGCCACAATCAAAAGCGGTTATTACAGCAAAGCTATAAAGGCAGTTAACCCTCAGGCAAAGGTAATCGGAAACGCTTGTCCGCTGTTTGTACACCTTGTTGAAAACGGCTATATTCAGCGTGACAATAAAATTACAATTCTTGCTGCAAAGGAATACTTAGAACCGATTATGGCAGAAAATGTTGATACTCTTATAATGGGATGCACACACTACCCTGTTATTAAGGATATAATTGCTGATATAATGGGGCCTGATGTAAAACTTATTTCCTCCGGTGCAGAAGCGGCAAAATACGCATATAACTGTCTTATTGAAAAAGACCTTCTCTCAGACAGAGAAGAAAAAGGAACAAATACTTTTTATGTAAGCGACAGCGTTTCGCTTTTCGAAGAAAATGCAGGCAACTTCCTGGGACACCCTGTCAACGGTGAGGTTTTCAGCTGCAGCTTAGGAGATTAAAAATTGAAAAACAACTCAATGATAACAATGAAAAGTATCCAGTCGGTACATGGTGATTCAACCGAAATTGAGCTTATGACACGAGGAAAATATGAAATAAATGATGATTCGTTTCTTATTTCATATGAAGATACAGAAGCTACAGGTTTTAAAGGCTCGGTTACGGAAATCTCCGTAAAGGCTGACAGATATGCATCTGTAATAAGGTCAGGCAATTCAAGCTCAGATCTCATTATGGAAAAGGGCAAAAAGCATCACTGTCAGTACCACACACCATATGGTGCAATGGATATCGGAATATATACACATTTTATAAAAAACAATCTGCAAAAAGACGGAGGCACACTCCATTTGAAATACACACTCGACATAAATTCAAGCTATATGTCGGACAATGAAATTATTGTAACTGTTAATATTGACAAATAAAGAAAGGTATGATATATCAATGGCAAATCTTACAAAACTTGCTTCAGAGCAGCTGAGAGAAATTATTTTAAACTCACTCGGAAAGCTGGTTGCAGACGGAAAAGCTCCGAGCGAACCGCTTCCTGATTTCAGAGTTGAAATCCCTGCTGACAAGAGTCACGGTGACTTTGCTGTAAATACCGCAATGGTATGTGCAAAGGCATTCAGAATGGCTCCAAGACAGATTGCAGAACTTATCTGCAGTGAAATCTCACTTGAGGGCAGCTACTTTGAACGTTTTGAAATTGCAGGTCCGGGATTTATCAACTTCTTCCTCTCAAGAAGATGGTTTTCGGATATTGCAGACGCTGTAATTACAGAAGGTGACAATTACGGTAAAACACAGACAGGCAGCGGAAAGAAAATGCTTGTTGAATTTGTTTCAGCAAACCCGACAGGTCCTATGCATATCGGTAATGCAAGAGGCGGCGCAATCGGTGACTGTCTTGCAGAAATTCTCAGCTGGGCAGGATATGACGTTCAGAGAGAATTCTACGTAAATGACGCAGGCAACCAGATTGAAAAGTTCGGTAAGTCTTTAAATCTCAGATTTACTCAGCTTTGCAGTCAGGATGGACAGACAGTTATTGCTGAATGTGAAAAAGATGTTGCAAAAATCTGTGAAAGCGTTTATAATAATAGTGAAAGCTTCCCAATGCCTGATGATGTTTATCTCGGCATGGATATTATTGAACATGCATACAACTATCTGCTTGAATACGGTAACGACCTTATGAATGAAAGCGAAGAAAACCGTAAGAAAGCACTTACAGATTTTGCACTTCCAAAGAATGTTGCAGGACTTGAACGTGACCTTTTGAAATACCGTATCACTTACGATAACTGGTTCAAGGAAAGCACACTTCACAATAATGGTGCAGTAGAAGAAATTATTGAAAAGCTTAAAGCAAGCGGTTATACTTATGAGCAGGAAGGGGCTCTCTGGTTCAAGTCTTCAGAGCTAGGCGATGAAAAGGACAGAGTTCTTATCCGTGCAAACGGCGTAGTTACTTACTTCGTACCTGATATTGCATATCACTACAACAAGCTTGTAACAAGAGGCTACGACAAGGCAATTGATATTTTCGGTGCTGACCACCATGGTTACATTCCACGTATGAAAGCAGCTCTCCAGGCACTCGGTGTTGACCCTTCAAAGCTTGATATTGTTATCATGCAGATGGTAAACCTTGTAAGAGACGGTGAAAAATACAAGCTCTCAAAGCGTTCAGGCAAGGCAATTACACTTTCAACACTCCTTGATGAAATTCCGATTGATGCTGCCAGATTCTTCTTTAATTTACGTGAACCTGATTCACACTTTGACTTTGACCTTGACTTAGCGGTTGAAAAGTCATCGCAGAATCCTGTATACTATGTTCAGTACGCCCACGCAAGAATATGCAGTCTTATTGCAAATCTCAAGGCAGAAGGCTGCGTGGCTGACAGCTATACAATTGATGAGCTTGACATTCTGGACAAGCCACAGGAAATCGAACTTATCAGACAGCTTGCTGCACTTCCTAATGAAATTGACAGCGCCGCAAAGGCTTATGACCCTGCAAAAATTACAAAATACTCGGTTGAGCTTGCTACTCTTTTCCATAAGTTCTATGACGCATGCAGCGTAAAGAATGCGGAAACCCCTGAGCTTAAAAAAGCAAGACTTATACTCTGCAAGGCAGTATTACAGGCGCTTAGAAATTCTCTGACAATTATGAAGATTACTTGTCCTGAGAAGATGTAAAAACGGATTTTTCATAATTCAAATTGTTTTTTAATTCAACAATTTAGTTATGTTTAATACTTTCAACAGCTTATGTTTGTTGAAAATTTCTTCTAAACGTAAATTGTTCACAATTTGTTAACATTTACGTTATCTTGATATGTTACAATTTGTAATATATTAAGACATTGTGAAAGCATTAGATATTATTACAATAAAAAAAGAAAGGAATGCTGATATGTCTAACAGATTATTTCAGGGATTGGTTCATCAGATGAGAGATGCCGTAAACGCTGTAATCGGCGTCGTTGATGAAACAGCTACAATCATTGCATGCAGCGATTTAACAAAGGTAGGTACAACAAACGAATTTGTTTCACTTGATTTAAGTGATTCACATGATATTTTCATCAGAGACGGCTACACATACAAGCCATTCGGCTCAAGAGTAAAGCCTGAATATGCTGTATTTGTTGAAGGTGTTGATGATAATGCTGCCAAATATGCCGGTATTATGGCAATAAGCCTTTCAAACATCAAGCAGTATTATGATGAAAAGTATGACAGAAACAACTTTATCAAGAATGTTGTACTCGACAACGTTCTTCCTGGTGATATTGTTATCAAGGCAAGAGAACTCCACTTTAATGCGGAAATCAGCAGAGTTGTATTCCTTATCAGAATAGTTTCTGCAAATGATATTTCTGCTTATGATGTAATTCAGAATCTCTTCCCTGACAAGAACAAGGACTTTGTTTTCAACATTACAGAAAGTGATATCGTACTTGTAAAGGAAATCAAGGATTCAGTTGAATCTGCTGACCTTGAAAAGCTTGCACGTTCAATTGCCGATACACTCAGCAGTGAATTCTACACAAGAGTAAATGTTGGTATCGGTACAGCTGTAATCGGCGTTAAGGATCTTGCACGTTCATTCAAGGAAGCTCAGATGGCACTTGAAGTAGGTAAGGTATTTGATACTGACAAGAATATCGTAAGCTATGATAATCTTGGTATTGCAAGACTTATCTATCACCTCCCTACAACACTTTGTGAAACATTCCTTCACGAAGTATTCAAGAGAGGAAGCATTGAGTCACTCGACCACGAAACTCTCTTTACAATCCAGAAGTTCTTTGAAAACAACCTCAACGTTTCAGAAACTTCAAGAAAGCTTTTCGTACACAGAAACACTCTTGTATACAGACTTGAAAAAATCAAAAAGCTCACAGGTCTTGACCTGAGAGAATTCGACCACGCTATTATATTCAAAATTGCCCTTATGGTTAAGAAATACCTCTCGGCAAACCCAATGAAGTTCTGATTTTTGCATGGTCGGACAGACTTTACCGTAAAAAGCGGTGGAAAGAAGGTGTCCATTTTTGGTAGAACTGAAAAATGTTTCGGTTACCTATTCAACAGGTGTTGACGCACTTAATAACGTAAGTCTTACCATAAACGACGGAGATTTTGCATTTGTAGTAGGTTCATCTGGTGCCGGTAAAAGTACTCTTATCAAGCTAATCCTCAAGGAAATCGACGCTACAAGCGGCCTTGTAATGGTAAACGACTATAATTTAAGCAGACTTAAAAAGAGAAAAATTCCTGAATTTCGCCGTACTATCGGATTTGTATTCCAGGATTTCAGACTTATACCGTCAATGACAGTGTATGAAAATATTGCGTTCGTTCTCAGAGTTATTGACGCTCCGAGAAAATACATAAGAAAAAGAGTTCCTTATGTAATAAGCCTTGTAGGACTTCAGGAAAAAGCTAATTCCTACCCTAACCAGCTCTCCGGCGGTGAGCAACAGCGTGTTGCTATCGCAAGAGCATTGGTAAACGACCCGCAGCTTATTATTGCCGACGAACCGACAGGTAACATTGACCCTGAGCTTTCATATGAAATTGTTGAACTTTTAAAGGGTATCAATGAGTGCGGCACAACTATTCTTATGGTTACACACGAGCATGACCTTGTACGTCATTTCGGCGGAAGAATTATAAATATCAACTCAGGCGAAATTGTCTTTGATGAAGTGATTGGAGGCAATAATGAAGCTTAGTGGTTTAAGATATTTAGGTAAGCAGGGCCTTGAAAACGTATGGAAAAACAGAATGATGGCATTTGCATCATTCTGCGTACTCCTTGTATCTCTCCTGCTTGTAGGACTTTCAATACTTCTGTTTATGAATTTGAATTCAATTGTGGGCGGTATTGAAAACAAGAATGAGGTAATTGTATTCCTTGACCCTGAAATATCCCAGGCAGAAACAGAGGAAGTTCAGTCACAGCTTGAATTGCTTGAAAATATTGATTCTATTTCTTTCTACTCAAAGGAAGAAGCCTTTGAATCAATGAAGGAAAGCATGGACGAATATGCAAATGTATTCGATTCACTTGGTGATGACAATCCGCTTCCTGACTCATTCAGAATAAAGATTGAAAATATTGATTACACAGCCGAAACAGTTTCGCTGATTGACAAGATTGATAATATCTATTCAATCAGAGCACCTTATGACTTTGTAAATGTACTTTCAGAGCTCAGAGAAATTCTCACATGGGGTGCATCGGCAATTATAATCGCACTTGCAATCGTTTCAATTGTTATTATTTCAAACACAACAAAAGCCAGCGTATTTGCAAGACGAAATGAAATCAGTATTATGAAGTATGTAGGTGCTACAAATGCATTTATCCGTATACCATTCTTTGTTGAAGGTATGGTTACAGGCTTTGCTGCGGGTATTGCCGCCACAATTATTACATGGCTTGGCTATGACGCACTTGTAGACCTTATAACAGGTGAAACTAACCTGTTAAGCGTTATTGGTATGGGCTCAATTATCGGATTTGATGAAATCGGTCTTACAGTTGCAGTACTTTATGTAATTGCCGGCGGACTGATTGGTGCTCTCGGAAGTGTTATCAGTACACGTAAGCACCTGAACGTATAAACCTTAAAGAAAGTAGAAAGGTGGTGTGATACCGGTTTACAAATCGGTCATATCATGAATTTCAAAATCGGAAAGTTAAAAATTGCAGCTGCCTTTATGTGTGCAGTTGTAACAGCAGGAAGCCTGACATACGTCAATAACTGCAATACAAAAATTGTTCATGCGGAAACAATTGAAGACCTTGAGAACGAAATAGCGGCAAACAATGCCGAAATTGCCGACCTTGAAGATGAAATATCAGGTCTTGATAATGATATTGCCAATGCTGAATATGAACAGCAGCTCCTGCAGAACAAAATTGATGTTCAGACAGAAAATCTAAATAATATAAATTCAAAAATCAATGATATAAATATCAAAATTTCTGATGCTGAAGAAAAGATTGAAAAGCTTGAAATTGATATTGAAAACAAGCAGAAGGATGTTGATAAAGGACTTGAACAGTTCAAGGAACGTCTGAGAGCTATGTACGTTTCAGGTAATGACAGTCTTGCTTCCGCACTTGTAGGTGCAACCGACTTTTATGACATACTTTCGAGAATGGAACTTATTCAGCATGTTGCAAAATATGATGATGAGCTTGTAACATCACTTAAACTTCAGCTTGAACAGCTTGAAGAAGCACAGACTCTCCTTGCTTCTGAAAAAGAAAATCTCGACAAGAATCTTAAAGAACAGGAATTATATAAAACTGAATTTCAGACTGCTCTTGATGACCTTAATGCAGATTATCAGGCATCAAAACAGTATTCCGATAACCTTGAGGCAGAAAGAGCTGCAAAACAGGCTGATATTGAACAGTATGAGAAAGACAGTGCTATAATGGATGCTCAGATTGAAATGCTGTATGAACTTGCAAAGCAGGAGGCAGACAATCAGCAGACAAATACTCCTTCTTCAGACTTATCTGACAATTCAGCCGATAATAACAATTATGGCAACTCAGAAAACAACTACAGCGGCTATATGACATGGCCAGTCCCGAATCACTATTTCATCTCAAGTACTTATGGCTCAAGATGGGGTAGTTTCCATAAGGGAATCGATATTTCAGATGGTGCAACAAACGGTGCAACCATTGTTGCGGCTGAAAGCGGTACAGTAAGTTATGTTATTTCCGGATGCCCTCATAATTATGGCAAACAATCAAGCTGTGGTTGTGGTTATGGTTACGGAAATCATTTGATGATTACACATGATAACGGACTTTCAACTATTTACGCACACTGTGCTGATATCTATGTATCGTCAGGTGAATATGTTTCAAAAGGACAGGCAATAGCAACAGTTGGTTCAACAGGTTTTTCAACAGGTCCTCATCTTCATTTTGAGGTTCTTGAAAATGGTTACCCTGTTAATCCGGATAATTACTTGTAACAAAACTTTATAGGTGTACATAAACACCTGAACGTATAAACCTTAAAGAAAGTAGAAAGGCGGTGTGATACCGATTTAAAATCGGTTATATCATGAATTTCAAAATCGGAAAGTTAAAAATTGCAGCAGTATTTATGTGTACTGTTGTTGTAGCAGGAAGCTTTACATATGTAGGCAACTACAACACAAAAGATGTTCACGCAAAAACAATACAAGACCTTGAGGACGAAATTGCAGCAAACAATGCTGAAATTGCTGACCTTGAAGATGAAATATCAGGTCTTGATGATGATATTGCCAATGCAGAATATGAGCAGCAGCTCCTGCAGGACAAAATTGATGTTCAGACAGAAAACCTTAATGCAATCAATGAAAAAATCAATGACATAAACATTAAAATTGATGATGCTGAAGAAAAGATTGAAAAGCTTGAAATTGATATTGAAAACAAGCAGAAGGATGTTGACGAAGGACTTGAACAGTTCAAGGAACGTCTGAGAGCTATGTACGTTTCAGGTAATGACAGTCTTGCTTCCGCACTTGTAGGTGCAACCGACTTTTATGATATGCTTTCAAGAATGGAGCTTATCTCACAGGTTGCAAAGCATGATGATGAGCTTGTAACAACACTTCAGTTACAGCTTGAACAGCTTGAAGAAGCCCAGACTCTCCTTGCTGTTGAAAAGAAAAATCTTGATGAAGACCTTTCAGAACAGGAATCATACAAAACAGAATTCCAGACTGCTCTTGATACTCTCAATGCTGATTATCAGGCTTCTAAAGAATATTCTGACAATCTCGAAGCTGAACGTTCAGCAAAACAGGCAGATATTGACCAGTACGAAAAAGACAGTGCTGCTATGGATGCCGAAATAGACAAGATTTATGAAATGGAAAGACAGCAGGCTCAGCAGGAAGAAGAGGAAGAAGAAGATTATTATTACGAAGACAGTAGTGATGATTATTCCGACGACAGCTATGGTGATTATTATGAAGAATCAGATGTAAGCTTCAGCGGTGCTTTTACATGCCCTGTTCCGGGACACTATGTAATATCAAGCTACTATGGTCCAAGATGGGGTTCTTTCCATGCGGGAATAGATATTGCTGACGGTGCAACAAACGGTGCAACTGTAGTAGCAGCTGCAGGCGGTACAGTTACTGCTGTTGTTTCAGGCTGTTCGCACGACTATGGCAAAAGCGGAAGCTGTGGATGCGGTGGTGGATACGGCAACTACATTGTTGTAAGTCATGGTGACGGAACATCTACCATGTATGCACATTGTGGAAGTGTTTACGCTTCCTATGGTCAGTA
Source organism: Oscillospiraceae bacterium (assembly GCA_045634285.1). Classification (GTDB taxonomy): domain Bacteria; phylum Bacillota; class Clostridia; order Oscillospirales; family Ruminococcaceae; genus Porcipelethomonas. Next base: position 6,991 of record JAZQZW010000055.1, on the reverse strand, counting down.
TGTATCAGCTGGTGAAGCAATCGGAACAGTTGGTTCAACAGGCTGGTCAACAGGTCCGCATCTTCATTTTGAAATACGTATTAACGGCTCTGCTGTTGATCCGACAAACTACTTATAACAAAATTTATCGGGGCAGAATATTATTACTCTGCCCTTTAATTTTTCTGCATTTGCAGGAGGCAATAATTTATGAAAAAGAGAAAAAGAAACAGAATAAGAAAATATATAATCAGAACAGCTGTATTTTCATCAGTTCTTACAGCTGTTGTAACAAGCGGATTATTCTTGTATTCCGCACATCGTTATCAGAAAAACCGTGACGAAATAAGCGAGTATTTTGAAGTTAAAGAGCTTATAGAAAAAAACTATATTGAAAATCCTGATGAAGAAAGTTATATGGACAACGCTCTTAAGGGACTTGTTGCCGGAATCGGTGACGAATACGCAGCGTACATGACACCGGAAGAATACAGAAGCAATATGGAAAGTTTACAAGGGTCTTTTGCAGGAATAGGTGTAACAGTAACGAAAAATGAGAATAACGAATTTCAGATAGTTGAAATAAAAAAGAACTCCCCTGCTTCAGAAAAAGATATCCGTACAGATGATATAATTATAAAGGTTAATGATATTCCAACTGAAAATATGGATCTAAACCAGCTTGTTTCACTTGTCAAAGGCGAAGAAGGAACAGAAGTTACAGTTATTTTAAAACGAAATGACAAAGAATTCGATATAACACTCACACGCAAACAAATCGAAGATGAAACTGTTGAATACACCTTGCTTGAAGACGATATAGCATATATAAAAATAACATCTTTCAAGGAAGTTACGACCGAACAGTTTGAAGTTGCATTCAATACTGCAATAGATGAGGGTGCAAAAAAAATGATTTATGATCTCAGAAACAACGGAGGTGGTCTTCTTACTGCCTGTGAAGCAATGCTTGACCCATTTCTGCCGGCATGTAATATTGCATATGCTGATTACAAAAGCGGTAAATCTGAAGTAATTGCAAATTCCGGAAGCAATGAAATAACTGTACCAACTGTAATTCTCGTAAATGAGGATACAGCAAGCGCCTCAGAACTTTTCTCATCTGCTATGAGGGATTTCGAAAAAGCAAAGCTTGTAGGCACTAAGACTTACGGCAAAGGTATTATGCAGAATACAATTCCGGTTTCAAACGGAGGTGCTCTGAAAATTACCGTTGCAAAATACAGAACAGCAAAATCGGATTGTTTTCATGGAGTAGGGCTTACCCCTGATTATATCGTTGAACTTCCTGAAGGCACAGACATATCAATCCCCGATCCCGAAAAAGATCCACAGCTCAAAAAAGCTATGGAAATTTTAAAGTAAAATCCTTTGTATTGTTTGACATCTATTTATTTTATATGATATAATAAAGAAAAATGGAATTGTATAATGAAAATGAGGAGTGATTTTAATGAAAATAAGTACAAAATTAAACACCGATTACAACAAAAAAATAACCGATTATAGAAAAACTGAAAATCAACCCAGCACAAATGATATAAAAGAAGATTGCAATACAATAACAAGGAACAGCGACAGCATCACATTTTCAAGCACTGCTCTTAAATATATTAAAGGTTCTTCAAATGTTACTGTATTATCGGGAAGTGATATTCTCGAAGCATATGAAAACTCTGAAAAAAATAAAGTAAGCATTTACTTCGGGGATTCATCAATTCTGAATCGTACAGTCAAAAGAGGATATGTGGAAATTGACGGCAAAAAAATCACCTTAAGCGACAAGATAAAAGAAACTCTCAGACACACTGATAAAATTGCTCAGGAATCTCGTGAATCTGCTTTTGCAGAATATACCGACAAACAGTATAAAGCATTGATGGATAAAACTGATAATGATATTAAAGCATTCGGAATTTCAGCCAAAATGTCAAATGGAACAAAGGTATCAGCAGAAGAGGAATCATTATTACTCAAAAGTGACCCTCAGATGTACCTTATGGCAACAATTGCCCAACATCAGGCAAAAATTCATAAAAAGGGATATGGTGATGTAGAAAATAAGGTCAAAATCAGTAATGAAAATCTTCCAAAAGAATTTACTTCATACAAAGTGAAATTTGATTTTGATAAATCAACTGAATCAATCATCAGTAATTCCGTTGATATTGAAGCAGTAACAATTACTGTTTAAAAAATTTCGGATTTTTTAAAATAATACTTGACAAACCTAAAATCATGTGCTATAATATAAAAGTTGTAAAACACCAATCGTATTCTAAAGACAGCTGGTGGTGAAAACCGTAAGTCCAGCCGAGGAATGTGCACTAAATATGAAATTATTTATGCCTTTTTCCTCGTGAAGAAGGCATTTTTGCATTATTCTTTTGATACGATTATACAAATAATCGGAGGTGAAACTATAATGCCAAGTGAAAAGGTTTTAGAAGCTAAGAAGGCTAAAGTTGACCAGCTTACAGAAGTTCTCAAGAACGCTGTATCTATCGTTTTCGTTGACTACAAGGGTATCACAGTTGAGGAAGATACAAAGCTCAGACGTGACCTCAGAGCAGAAAACGTTCAGTACTCAGTTGAAAAGAATTCACTTCTTCGTTTTGCGCTCAAGAATGCAGGCATCGAAGGATTTGACAACATTCTTTCAGGAACAACTGCTATTGCTGTTTCAAACGATGACCAGACAGCTCCTGCAAGAGTTTTAGGTAAGTACGCTTCAGAAATGGAAGGTAAATTCAACCTCAAGGCCGGTATGGTTGACGGTGAAGTTTACGATGAAAAGGGTGTTGTGGCTCTTTCAAAGATTCCTTCAAAGGACGTTCTTCTTGCACAGCTCGTTGGTTCACTTCAGGGTCCTATCCAGGGTCTCGCTGCTATTCTCAAGGCTGTTGCAGACAGCAAGACAGAAGACGCTGCGTAAAAATTATTATTGCGGTTATCCCGTACAAATTCAAAATTAATTAAAAATAAAAGGAGATTTTAATCATGGCTTCAGAAAAGATTACAAAGTTTATTGAAGATATTAAGGCTCTCTCAGTTCTCGAACTCGCAGAACTCGTAGACGCTATTCAGGAAGAATTCGGTGTTACAGCAGCTGTTGCTGCTGCTCCAGCTGCTGGCGGTGCTGCTGCTGCTGAAGAAAAGACAGAATTTGACGTAGTTCTCGCTTCATTCGGCGATGCTAAGATGGCTGTTATCAAGGCTGTTAAGGATGCTTGCGGTCTTGGTCTTAAGGAAGCTAAGGAAGCAGTTGAAGCTGCTCCTAAGACACTTAAGGAAGGCGTTGCTAAGGCAGAAGCTGAAGAACTCAAGGCTAAGCTCGAAGAAGCTGGTGCTACAATCGAACTCAAGTAATTTATTACTTATGTTTATAAACCTCCGACATTTGTCGGAGGTTTTGTTTTGTCTGTTTTATAAATCGGAGTAAAGTCTGATAAGCTTGCTTAATCACGTTGCGACATGGTTATATAGCAAAAAGGCAGCCATTGGCTGCCTTTATTTTATCAGTTATATTTAGGTTCACAGGTGAGATTTACACCAAGCCGTTTAAATGTTCTCACATCAACTTCAGAAAGCATTACCGTTGAATGCACTTCACATCCTCTGAGTTTTGAAATCTGTTCCATTGCACATTTAGCTTCAGCACTTGTAGTAGCACAGATAGAAAGTGCAAGCAGAGTTTCATCTGTATGAAGACGTGGATTCTGGTTGCCAAGATGATTTACCTTTAAATCCTGTATAGGCTCAATTACATCAGGTGACATAAGAAGCGTATCATCATCAATACCACCGAATTTTTTAAGTGCATTAAGAAGAAGTGCCGATGCTGCACCAAGCAGATTCGTTGTTTTACCTGTTATTATTGTGCCATCCGGAAGTTCCATAGCCGCCGCAGGTGCACCTGTTATCTCAGCCTTTTCGATTGCAGGAGCTACACAGTTTCTGTCAGATGTTCTTACGCCTGCCTGCTTCATAAGAAGCTCAAGTTTATAAACCTCATCTTCCTTTACTGTACCTGCCTTTTGCCCGCCAAGAGCAGTATAATATCTTCTGATAATCTCCTGTTTTGAGGCTTCACATACCACATCTTCATCAATAATGCAGTTACCTGCCATATTAACACCCATGTCTGTAGGCGACTTATATGGGGATTTTCCGAGAATCTTTTCAAACATTGCATTCAAAACTGGGAAAATCTCAACATCTCTGTTATAGTTTACAGTTGTTTCACCATACGCTTCAAGATGAAACGGGTCAATCATATTTACGTCGTTAAGGTCTGATGTAGCTGCCTCGTATGCAATATTTACAGGGTGACGAAGCGGGATGTTCCATATAGGAAATGTTTCAAACTTTGAATACCCTGCGTTTATGTTTCTTTTATATTCATGATAAAGCTGTGAAAGGCATGTTGCCATTTTACCGCTTCCCGGTCCCGGTGCTGTAACAACTACAAGTCGTCTTGTCGTTTCAATATAATCGTTTTTTCCATAGCCTTCATCACTTATTATAAGTTCAAGGTTTGACGGATATCCTTTTATGTTATAATGGTGATACACCTTTATACCAAGTGATTCAAGGCGATTTTGGAATGCATCAGCACTAGCCTGCCCTGAATACTGTGTAAGTACAACGCTGCTTACATAAAGCCCCATATTCGTAAAAATATTGTAAAGACGGATTGTATCGACATCATAAGTAATGCCGAGGTCGCCACGCACTTTGTTTTTTTCAATGTCATTTGCATTAACTACAATAACAATTTCCGACTCGTCTTTAAGCTGCATAAGCATCTGAAGCTTACTGTCAGGCTTAAATCCCGGAAGAACTCTTGACGCATGAAAGTCGTCAAACAGCTTGCCGCCAAACTCAAGATACAGCTTGTCACCAAACTGTGCAATACGTTTTCTTATGTGCTCTGACTGCATTTTAAGATACTTGTCATTATCAAATCCTATTTTACAACTACTCATAATACATCCCTTCTCAACTTTTACTCATATATAAGTATATAATAAATTCGAAAAAAATGCAAGTGGCAAATTACAATTTTATCCGAAAAGTGATTTCACATACATTTCAGACAAATTTTCACTTGTTCTATTGACAAATCCCACAATTTCAAGGTATAATAAGAATATATAATCATATAAAACAAAAAGGATAAAAAAAATGAGCAAAGAAAAAAACAAACAAAAAAAGCAAAGTATCATTGATACTGTGCGTGAAATAAATCAAAAGGAATCACTTGAAAAACAGGAACGCTTTGAAAAGAAAAATAATATTGAACGTGAAAAATACGGCATAAAAAATGCAGAAGAAAAAAAGGAAGTTTTAAAAGCACGACAGGGAATTTCAGAGGATTCTACTCTTTTTGCAGATATTGGTAAAAGAACAGATTACACCTTTGGCGAAAAAGTGAAAAACTTTTTTTATCATAATATGTGGTGGCTTGGAATCGCAACATTTGTGGTTCTTATAGCAGCATTTTTAACATATGATACTCTTACAACAATACGCTCAGATGTTCGTGTAATGCTGCTGGCTGACGACAGCGACCTGCAGTCAAATACCAAAAAGCTTCATGAATATTTTAATAAACATGTTGTGGATTATAATGATGATGACCGTCAGTATACTGATATTGTAGCAATTCCTATTTCACACAATATGGAAGAAAACTACCAGAGTGCTGTGGGCTATGAAAACAGTCTGACAAATCTTTCAACTCAGTTCCAGCTTTGTGAATGTATGGTTGTTCTTGCAGATTCTGCTGTTGACGAACTTATTGAGCCTGAAACAAATCTTGAAAATTTAGAGGAATACTTCCCTGACTGTCCTTATGTTGAAGGACGCAAGATTATGCTTAAAGACACAAACTTTGCAGAGCTTGTCGGCATAAACAATGACGATATTCCTGACGATCTGTATCTTGCTGTTCGTTTACCGATTCAGATTCTCAGCGAAGAAGAAACCTGTCAGACAAATTATAAGAATGCTATGGAAACAATAAAAAGCGTAATCAAAGAATTAAAGTGATATAAGGAGACTGATATGAGTAAATACTGTATGCAATGTGGTAAAGAAATTGACGATAGTGCAAACAACTGCCAGTTTTGCGGTGCTTCACAAAACTACAGCTTTGACAATAATCCCACTAAAAAGAAAATGGATCCTGTTGTAGCCATAGTTGCTGTTATTTCTGTTATACTGGTGGTAATAATTGTGGTTGCAAACCTCACAATTTTCAACAATGAGTATAAAAAGCCGATTAAAAACATATTCAGACTAATTGAAACAGGTGATAGTGACTATATTGATGAGATATTTCCAGAGTACATGATAGATGTTGATGATGAAGAACTTGAAGAAATGGCTTCACAAATCAATTCAGCAGCTGAGGCATTTTTCGGTGAGGATTTTGAAATCTCGTATGATATCATCGATAAGGATGATATTGATGATGATGAACTTGAAGAACTTGAAGAAAGTATAGAAAAGAAATATGATGAGAATGTAAATGTTTCAAAAGGCTATACTGTTGAAATTGAAGTAACTCTTGAAGCTGGTTCGAAGGAAAATACCGAAACAACCAAGCTTAAGGTTTACAAAATTGACGGTGACTGGTGTATGACTGAAAATATAGCAAATGGTTTATTCTGATAAAACAGGGCAGAATTTATATTCTGCTCTGTTTTTGCGTTAAAACTTAATGTGAATATAAATTTTAATTTACCGCTTTATTTTGGTTGCTTAACTTTTCTTGGTTGTACAAGAAAAGTTACAAAACAATACCCAAACTTTCTTTGTAAACAAAGTTTGATCAAAGAAAAGTCACTGCATACTGTTACAAAACTCATACTGTCCTCCCAAAATGTTTTATTCTTACTGCAGCAACAGCAAAATCATAATTGCCGGTGTATTGAGTACACACCAGCCTCCACATACTAAAGCTGGCACGTTTAAAGTGAATTTT
>JAZQZW010000054.1:0-13939 GCA_045634285.1 Oscillospiraceae bacterium | reverse complement strand
GTCATAAATTATACACCTCACATTGACAATTATCTATGTGTTATTATAACATACAGATAGATGATTGTCAATATGTAAGTTTAAAATAAAAGTGAACATCTTTCACAGATATTCACTTTGACTATAACTATATTTTTGGGCAGGTTTATTTATAATATCATTTCAGGAATATTATTTATCTCTTCTGTATCCTTGCTCATTTTGTTCCACAGCCAGTAGCCATAAACCGCATTAAAGGCGTAGACAGCCCACATGGTAGTCATAATCGGGTCACCCTTTAATGCCCACATAACAGTTGTCACAACGTTTACAATAAGCCACAGCAGATATTGTTCGCGGTAACGTAAAACCATAAGAGCATTTGCAACTATAGAAATTACTGTACTTGTACTGTCAAGCCATACTGAGTTTCCACCTAAAACCGACAGAATATATTTATAAAGACATATACCAAGTGCTGTGCCTATAATAAGTATAATTGCAGGTACAGCTTTCATTTTTCGTACCTTTACGCTGTCTGAGGTGTTGTTGTAGTTTTTTCTCCACATATAAAGTCCGATAAACTGAAGTGGGATATAATAAAAGGTGTTGAGCATAACCTCTCCGTAAAGCTTGCTCATAAGCGAAATGGCGATGTAAGATGCTATATTTACAAGTCCCCAGTAATATTGCGACCTTCTGCCTTTGGCACACAAAACAACATTCATGATACCGCATACAGCCGCTGCTGAGCTTAACAATGTGTAATACCATGCGTTTTCTGTATCAGTTAATGCAAAATAAAGAGTAAAACCACACACTATAATTACACTTGCCCACTGAAAAGGTGAGAGTATTTTTAAAAGTTTTTTTATATTACTCATGAGATAACCTCCTTGTTAATGTTTTCAATCGGATTGCATTTTCTTGTATAGTAAATGTAGTATGCAAGGTTTATTAAAATACCGAAAATTGTGGCAGATGGTGCTGCCAGTCCTATCATATCAAGTGTAGCGTCTGGCTGAATACTCATTATATATGACATTGGAAGACGTACCAGAAATGTCTGTGATAAACCCTGAATCATAACAAATAGGGTTTTACTGTGTCCGTTGAAGTATCCTATAAAGCTGAACAGAATACTTGTTACTACTGCCTCTATGGCAAAGCCTCTCAGATATGCGGCAGACTGCTCTATATAATCAGCGTTATCTGTAAATATCATTGACATATAATTTCCGAAGAAAAATGATGCCGCTGCAATTACCACACCTATTGAACAACCGATAGCCATACCGCAAAGCATTGATTTTCTGGCTCTTTTTTCCTTACCTGCACCGAAATTCTGTGAAATAAATGAAGCCATAGACTGCATTAAGGCACTTGGTACAAGCATGATAAATGATACAAGCTTGTTTGCAACGCCATAGCCTGATGACTGAGCAAGTCCGAGCTTATTTATAAACGCACAAAGAGCAAGGAATGAAAGGGAAGTAAGCACTTCCTGAATGGCAATAGGCGCACCTGTTTTTATAATAATCGGAACTTCTTTATTGAAGCGTATATCACTCTTTTTAAGAGTAAACGGAAGTTTTATTCTTCTGATGATTATTAGTGAAATCACAACGCTTACAGCTTGTGCGGATATTGTGGCAAGAGCTGCACCAGCAACATCCATATCAAATACAGCCACAAAAAGCAGGTCACCTGCTATGTTTACAGCACATGCTATGGCTACGAATATAAGGGGAAGTTTTGAGTTTCCAAGTCCTCTGAAAATACTGCTTATAAAGTTATAGGCAATAACAAAAATTATTCCACCACCGCAAATCTGCACGTATTGAACAGTAAGGTCAAGAGCGTCTTTCGGTGCCTGCATAAGCTCTGCAAGAGGTCTTGCAAGGGTAAGCATAAGTACCGAAAGAATTACAGCACTTACTGTAAAAAAACAAATTGCCCCTCCGATTACTTTGCCTATGCGTTCAGTTTTGTTTTCTCCTATGTATCGCCCCATAATTATGGTAACAGCCATTGACATAGCCGTCATTGTAAACATGACCAGGTTTACAAGGTTGCTTCCTGTGGAAACAGCGGAAATAGCAGCTTCACTTCCGAAAAGTCCTACCACAAGAATATCTACAGCACCATACATTGCCTGCAATATAAGAGCACCAAGTATAGGCGTCATAAATTTTATGAGCTTCGGAAATATTGCCCCTGTTGTAAAATCAGTTGTCTGTGAATTCATAAAATCCTCCTTTTTAGTCCATTTTACATTATAGCACAATTTTTTTAAAATTACAAATAAAAAAGGGGCTTTACAGCCCCTTTGATATTTATTTCGAGTTGGATTTTATACGTTCAATGCAGTTTCAAGTGCAATTTCCATCATATCTGTAAAGCTTGTCTGACGTTCCTCAGCAGGAAGTGACAGACCCTTAAGCGGACAGTCGGAAACAGTTGCGATACAGAGTGCATTTTTTCCTGCCCTTGCTGCATTCATGTAAAGTGCAGCAGATTCCATTTCAACACCAAGAACATTCATTTTCTGCCACTTGGCTGTTGAATTTGAATCATCATAGAATGTATCACTTGAAAGAATATTTCCTACATGATATGGTTTTCCGTGATTTTCCGCAGCCTCAACTGCTTTTCTGAGAAGTTCAAAAGAAGCTGTAGGGGCATAAATTCCAGGCAGATCAAACTGTGCCGCATAATTTGAGTTTGTGCATGCTCCCATTCCGATAATAACATCACGAAGATTTACATTATCAGCAATAGCACCGATTGTTCCGATTCTTATAATATTTTCAACGTCATACTCATTAAACAGTTCCCATGAGTAAATGCCCATTGACGGAATACCCATGCCGCTTCCCTGAACAGAAATTTCCTTGCCCTTATATTTTCCGGTAAATCCCAGCATTCCTCTTACCTTGTTGTAGCATACTGCATCTTCAAGAAATGTTTTTGCGATAAATTCTGCTCTCAGAGGATCGCCCGGCATCAGAACTGTTTTTGCGATGTCACCTTTGTTTGCATTGTTATGTGGTGTTGCCATAAATAATCACTCCTTTGGTTTAAAAATACACAAAGCCGTACCATTTTCACGGTACGGCTTTTAATTACATTTCACTTCTGTTTTCAAGTGCCTTGAAAAGTGTAACTTCATCGGCATATTCTAGATGTCCGCCAACAGGAATACCGAAAGCAAGTCTTGTGACTTTAACCCCAAGAGGTTTTAAAAGCTTTGCAATATACATTGCCGTTGCTTCGCCTTCAACTGTCGGATTTGTAGCCATAATAATTTCATCAACATTTCCAGCTGATACCCTGTCAAGCAATTCCCTGATTTTTATATCATCAGGTCCTACACCGTTAATTGGTGAAATAAGTCCGTGAAGAACATGATATGTTCCGCCATACTCATTTGTACGTTCAAATGCAGATACATCCTTCGGTGTTTCAACAACACATATTATGGATTGGTTGCGGTCTTTATCATTACAAACAGGACAGACTTCAAATTCGGTTAAATTCTGACATACCTTACAATAGCCAACATCGGTTTTTACTGCCATGATAGCTTCTGAAAATTGCTTTGCATCACTGTCGCTCATGGATATTACAGCATAAGCAAGTCTTTGTGCTGTTTTCATGCCAATACCCGGAAGCTTTGCAAACTGCTCCGATAAAATTACAAGAGGTAATGCACTGTTTTCTGCCATATTGCTTAGAATAAGCCAGGAAGTGCCACGCCGCCTGTGATCTTGTTCATTTCTTCTTCTGTAACCTTTTCAACTTCGTTCATAGCTTCGTTGATAGCACTTACTACGAGGTCCTGAAGCATTTCAACATCACTTGGGTCAACAGCTTCCGGCTTGATTGTAAGTGACTTGATGTTTTTTGCACCTGTTACAGTAACTTCAACAACACCGCCGCCTGATGTAGCAGAAAATTCTCTCTGTTCAATATCAGTCTGAAGTGCTGTGATTTCATCCTGCATCTTCTGAGCCTGCTTAATCATTGAATTCATATTTCCGCCGCCGATATTCTTAGGTACTCTTGATCTCATAACTTTTAATCTCCTTTGATTTCCGCAGTATATTACTGCTTTTATAAAAATTTATGTTTTTATTTATTCAACAGCAGTTTCGATTCCGCTGTCTATTGCTTTATTTATAAGTCCTTCAGCTTTATGTTCTTCTTTTGCCGCTGCCGAGCATTTTGCCTTTATAACATAAGGCTTGCCCATTACATTTTTTACTGCACCGCTGAGAAGTGCAAAGTTTTCAGGTATTCTGAAAAGTCTTAAGAAAAACTGATTTTTAGCGTCAATAAGCATTATGTTTTTAAATACAAATGCTCTTGAACCTGCAAGTGCACCTGAAACTGACGGAGAAACTCTTGTCAGTTCTTCCAAAATTTCAGCCCATTCTATAAGCGGTCTGAAATCAGATGCCTTTACAGTTTTCATATCAACCGCCGGCTTTACTGTTTCCTGTTCTGCCGTTTCCGGTGCTGAAACAGGTTTAGATGCTGTCAGTGCTGTTGCCTGCTTTTCTGTATTTATTTTACCATAAATCTGAGTATTGTCAATAGGTTTCTGAACTGCCTGTACTAAACAAAGTTTTATAAGACACATTTCAAACTCAACACGTTTGTTGAGTGCTTTACCCATTTTTTCACCGCATTCCTGTAAAACCGTAAGCTTTGACAGTATATCTGAAAGCTCGGATTCTGCCGCAAACTTTTTAAGCTTTTCAAGCTCATCAGGCATACATGCAATAAGATTTGTCTTTTCAGGACACACCTTTATAAGCATAATATTACGGAACTGGTCAATAAGCTCTGTGCAAAGCTTTGACATATCCTTTGACATTGAATAAAGCTTGTCAGTTACCTCAATTGCCTTGACTGTGTTTTTTGAAACAGCCGCTTCGATTATTTCAAAAAGACTGTCACGTCCTGCAATTCCTGCCGCTGCTGAAACTGTTTCAGCTGTAATATCTTCAGAATATGCAGCACACTGGTCAAGGAGTGAAAGTGCATCTCTCATACCACCGTCTGAAAGCCTTGCAATAAGCATTGCTGCATCATCAGGCAGCTTCAAATTTTCCTGAGAAGCAATATAAAGAAGTCTGTCCTTTATATCCTCAGATAAAATTCTTCTGAAATCAAAACGCTGACAGCGTGAAGTTATTGTTGCTGGAACTTTGTGAATTTCAGTTGTTGCAAGAATAAACTTTACATATTCAGGCGGTTCTTCCATTATTTTAAGAAGGGCATTGAACGCATTTGGCGTCAGCATGTGAACTTCATCTATAATATAAACCTTGTATCTGCATCTTTCAGGAGTATAAACTGCACCGTCACGCAGATCACGTATATCATCAACACCATTGTTTGAAGCCGCGTCAATTTCAATAATGTCTGAAAGAGAAAAACTTTCAGCATCTTTGCATATTTCACATTCAAGACATGGATTACCATTTTGCTGCTGTGTACAGTTTACCGCCTTTGCAAAAATTCTTGCGCAGGTTGTCTTACCTGTACCTCTTGAGCCTGTAAAAAGATATGCATGGGCTGTTTTATTGTTTTTTATCTGATTTTCAAGAGTTTTTGTAATGTGCGGCTGAGAAATAACGTCATCAAATGACAACGGACGCCACTTTCTGTATAAAGCTGTATACATTTGCACACTCCCTTAAAAGCAGATAAAAAGCAAAAATTCCGAAACATAGGTGTGCAGGCTGGCTGCGGCACACGAAACGATCCGCTTAATGCTGCTCGGTTCCCCGCCTGACATGGTTCACGGTGTTCCATTGCACAGGGCCCGCACACCTATATTCCGGAAAATTATTTTTATTGTCTAAATACTTATATATTATACCACAACAATTCAGATTTTTCAAGTGTTATTTTAATAATTTTCATATCATTTTCGCATTAAGTGATATAATTTTCAAAAAATCGTTAAATTGATAAAATTTCGACAGCGAATATTGTGCAATTTTTTATCAATTCTCCATAGCCAAGAAAAAAATAATGTGATATAATAATATGTATGGAAATTTATTTGATTTTTAAAGGAGCAAAGGTTATGAAGGCTATAAAAATCATTTCACTCACACTGGCTGTCGTCTGTGCAGTTGCTGCAGTGGTTGCGGCTGTTACTGTTTACAGCAAAAGCTATAAGAAAAACTATATTACGGTCTGTGAATAATCAGACTTTAAAAAGGGAGACTTTATAAATGGATATCAGAATTGAACTCGCAAAAACTTTAAAGGACAAGCCTGCTGATGAAAGCAAGCTCGGTTTCGGTCATTATTTTACCGACCACATGTTTGTTATGAACTATGATACGGGCGAAGGCTGGCATGATGCAAGAATTGTACCATATCAGAACATTTCTCTTTCACCTGCGGCAATGTGTCTGCATTACGGACAGGAAGTATTTGAAGGTTTAAAGGCTTATCGTACAGCTGACAATAAGATTCAGCTTTTCCGTCCTGAAGAAAACTTCAAAAGACTTAATCAGTCGAACAAGAGAATGATTATTCCTGAAATCAATGAAGATGATTGCCTTGAAGCACTCATGAAGCTTCTTGAAATTGAAAAGGACTGGGTTCCACACACAGACGGTGCTGCTCTTTATATCCGTCCGTTCATTTTTGCAACTGACCCATATGTTGGCGTACGTCCTGCTGACCACTACATGTTTATGATTATTCTTTCACCATCAGGTGCTTACTACTCAACAGGTCTTAACCCAGTTAAGATTTATGTAGAAAACAATTATGTAAGAGCTGTGAGAGGCGGTACAGGCTTTGTAAAGACAGCTGCCAACTATGCTATTTCTCTTGCAGGTCAGGACGAAGCTCACAAGCAGAACTATGAACAGGTTCTCTGGCTTGATGGTGTAGAAAGAAAGTATATCGAAGAAGTTGGTTCTATGAACATCTTCTTTGTAATTGACGGTGAAGTTATCACTCCTGAGCTTACAGGCTCTGTACTTCCTGGTATTACAAGAAAATCAGCAATTGAAGTTTGCAGAAGCAAGGGCTATAAGGTAACTGAAAGAAGAATTACAATTCAGGAAGTTGCAGAGGCTTACGATAATGGCAAACTCGATGAAGTATTCGGAACAGGTACAGCTGCAGTTATTTCACCTGTTGGTCATCTTAAATGGTGCGACAAGATTATGGAAATCAACAATAATGAAATCGGACCTGTATCACAGATGCTCTATGATACAATGACAGGCATCCAGTGGGGTAAGATTGAAGATACATTCGGCTGGATTAAGGAAGTAAAATAAGGTTTTAATATAAATCCGTGAAGTAATTTCTTCACGGATTTTATTTTGAAAATTACAGAAAATAAGTTTTCTGTAAACACAAAGCCCACTGCGTAAGCAGTGGGCATAATTTGTATTAAATATAAATCTTACTTGATAACTCTTACCTTAATGATACCATCAACAGCGCTCATCTTGTCTGCAATAGCGTCTGAAACGTCACCTGCAACGTCAAGCATTGTGTAAGCATAATCCTTCTTGCTTGCGTTAACCATGTTGTCAATGTTAAGACCTGCATCGCCACAGATTGTTGTAATCTGAGCAATGATATTAGGAACATTCTTGTGGAGGATGCAAACCTTTGTACCAACAGCGTTCATCATAGCGTTAGGGTAGTTAACACTGTTCTTGATGTTGCCGTTTTCAATGTATTCCATAATTTCATCAGCAGCCATAACTGCACAGTTGTCTTCACTTTCAGGAGTTGAAGCACCGAGATGTGGGAGAACGATAACGTTTTCTACACCAAGTACAACATCATCAGCAAAGTCTGTTACATACTTTGCAACCTTACCGTCAGCAATAGCCTTAACGATAGTTTCGCTGTTGATAAGTTCACCACGAGCGAGGTTGATGATGCGAACGCCGTCCTTCATCATGTTGATCTGTTCTGTATCAATCATGTTCTTGTTGTCTGCTGTGTATGGAACGTGAAGTGTGATATAATCACTTTCAGCGTAGATATCATTGATATCTGTTGTAACCTGAACCTTTCTGCTGAGGTTGATAGCACCGTTAACTGAAAGGTATGGGTCATAACCGATAACCTTCATACCGAGTGAAACAGCAGCATTTGCAATCTTACCACCGATAGCACCAAGACCTACGATACCGAGTGTCTTGCCATAGATTTCAGGACCAGCAAACTTAGCCTTACCGCCTTCAACTGTCTTAGGAGCGTCAGGTGTACCCTTGAGTGAAGCAGCCCATGCAGCAGCTTCTGTAATTTTTCTTGAAGCGAGGAGGAGTGCACAGATAGCAAGTTCCTTAACAGCATTTGCATTAGCACCAGGAGTATTGAATACTACGATACCCTGTTCAGCGCACTTGTCAACAGGAATATTGTTAACACCGGCACCTGCTCTTGCGATACAGAGAAGGTTTGATTCAAATTCTATATCGTGCATCTTAGCTGAACGAACCATGATAGCTTCAGGGCTTGTTACAGCGTCACCAACTGTATACTTAGCGCTGTCAAATCTGTCTGTACCGATTGCAGCAATCTTGTTTAATGTCTGAATATTGTACATTGTAATTACCTCTTTCATATTCAAGACAACACCGCACTTAAAATGTGAGGTGTTGCCGTGTGTTTTATTTTTATATTATGCGTTTTCAGCTTCAAACTTCTTCATGAAGTCAACGAGCTTTTCAACACCTTCGATTGGCATAGCGTTGTAGATAGAAGCTCTCATACCACCAACAGATCTGTGACCCTTGAGGTTTTCAAAACCTGCTGCCTTAGCTTCCTTAACAAACTTAGCATCGAGTTCTTCGTTGCCTGTAACGAATGGTACGTTCATGAGTGAACGATCCTTCTTTTCAACTGTACCCTTGAAGAGCTTGCTTTCATCGAGGAAGTTGTAGAGGATAGCAGCCTTCTTTTCGTTGTGAGCCTTCATAGCTTCAAGACCGCCCATCTTCTTGATCCACTTGAATACCTTACCACAGATGTAGATACCGTAGCATGGAGGTGTATTGTAAAGTGAGTCATTATCAGCCTGTGTCTTCCACTTGAGCATTGTTGGTGTGCCTGCAAGAACTTCATCGCTGATGAGGTCTTCGCGGATAATTGCAATAACAACACCTGCAGGACCAACGTTCTTCTGAACACCGCCGTAGATTACGCCATACTTTGTTACGTCAACAGGTTCTGAAAGGAAGCATGAAGAAACGTCTGAAACGAGATCCTTACCCTTTGTATTTGGGAGTTCCCAGAACTTTGTACCGTAAATTGTGTTGTTTTCACAGATGTAAACGTAGTCAGCATCTTCAGGAATAGCAAGATCTGAACAATCCGGAATGTATGAGAATGTCTTGTCTGCTGAAGAAGCAACTTCAACAGCTTCACCGTACATCTTAGCTTCCTGGTAAGCCTTCTTAGCCCACTGACCTGTTACAATGTAAGCTGCCTTCTTGTTCTTCATAAGGTTCATTGGAACTGCAGCAAACTGCTGTGAAGCACCACCCTGAAGGAATAATACCTTGTAGTTATCAGGAATATTCATAAGATCACGAAGATCCTTTTCAGCGTCCTTGATAATTTCATCGTATACCTTTGAACGATGGCTCATTTCCATAACAGACATACCGCTGCCCTTGTAATCCATCATTTCATCTGCTGCTTCTCTGAGAACTTCTTCTGGGAGAACTGCAGGACCTGCACTAAAATTATAAACTCTGCCCATTGTTAGACAACCTCCGATTAATTATTTTTTTAACAAGGAGCACTGCTCCTTAATATCATACACGTATATTATACCATTTATATGCTTATAAGTCAATATTTTTTTTGAATATCTGCATATTTATGGAATAAAAATACAGCCGCTTAACAAACGACTGTATTTCAAAGATATATATAAAGAAGGAACATATAAGCTGTTATAAAACCTCTACAGGTTTTCCAATCGGCATAGTCCTTTTCATTTCACGAAGCTTTGCGGCATATGTGATAATGAGCACAACATCTGCGAAAACCCATGCCACAGGGCTTGAGAGGGCAGCAGCGGAAAAACCGATTGTTGAAACAAATCCAATAGCCACGAGTGACCTTGCAATCAGTTCACCGACTCCTGCAAGCATAGGCAGCAGACTGTAACCCATTCCCTGAATTGAATTTCTCAATATGAAAAGCACACCCAGAAGCGGATAGAAAATTCCGTTTAATCTGAGGTAATATGCCGAAAGCTCTGTAATTCGGGATATTTCTGCGGCAGATGTGTTCTGTGTGTCGATAAAAAGTGTTGTAATAAATCCGCCAAGCAGAGATACCGCAATGCATACGGATACGCAGTAAATCATCTGGATAACAAGACTTTGCTTTATTCCGTGCTTGATTCTTTCAAGCTGTAAAGCACCCTTGTTCTGTCCGCAGTATGTTGCCATTGTTATTCCAAGACTTTCCATAGGACCGAGAGCAACAGTCTGGATTTTGTTGGCTGCTGTAATAGCCGCTACTGACTGTGTTCCGAGAGTGTTTACAGCAGACTGTAAAATTATTGAGCCTACTGCTGTAATTGAAAACTGGAGAGCCATAGGATAGCCGTTTGATGAAAGATTTGATACATATTCCATATCAAACTTAAGTTCATCTTTTTCAAACTTTAAAATATCATAATTTTTTATAGTATAAACAAGACATAAAACAGCTGAAACAAGCTGAGCTATAATTGTTGCAAGACCTGCACCGAAAACACCCATATCAAAAATGATTATAAACACAAGGTCAAGAACAATGTTGAGAATTGATGAGATTATAAGAAATATCAGCGGGGATTTACTGTCGCCAACAGCTCTTAAAATTCCTGAAAGCATATTGTAAAAGATTGTTGCACCAAGTCCTGCAAAAATTACTATAATATAATTATAAGCATCGCTGAATATTTCATCAGGTGTGTTCATAAGTCTTAAAATAGGTCCTGTTCCCAAAACTGTGATTACTGTTAAAAGAACAGCGGTTATTGTACAGAGATAGATTGAGTTTGCGATGTACTTTCTCATTTTCTTATAGTTTCCCGCACCGAATTCCTGTGCAACAGGGATAGAAAAACCTGTACAAACTCCAAGTGCAAACCCTACAACAAGAAAGCTTATGGCACCTGTCGAGCCAACACCTGCAAGTGCGTTAACGCCAACAAACTTGCCGACTATTATCGTGTCAACCATGTTATAGAGCTGCTGAAAAAGATTGCCTATAATCATAGGTATTGCAAATGATAAAATCAACTTGTATGGTTTTCCGATTATCATATCTTTTGTTCTCGACATTTTACATCATTTCCTTTCTTGTAATTTTAAGTATTTTATGATAAAATATTATAAACTAATTTAAAAGCAGGTGAATATATGCAAGAATACACACACGAACAGATAAATTATGAGCAGCACAGCGGAATGCTTTTGCTTACTGCTGAGAATAACGGCGCATTTACAAACAAGCACTGGCACAACGGCTTTGAAATTGTCTACATAATCGACGGTCAGATGACTATCGGAGTGCGTGATACCGAATACGTTTTAAATGCAGGCGGATTTGCTGTTGTTAACTGTAAAACCATACATTCTGCATATAACAAGGGGTACTGCCGAAATCTTCTGCTTCAGATTCCGTATGAAACAATCAAAAAAAACATTCCCGACATTGACAGTATAATGATACGCTGTATCTGTACAAGTCAGAATAAAACAGCCGGAAAGCTTTCTCTGATACAAGATATGCTTGAAAAACTTGAAAAGCTTTATACTGCCGAGCATGACAGCGGGTATCTTTTAAAGCTTAACAGTCTTGTTTACGAGCTTCTGTATCGTCTTGTAATGAATTTCAAAACATGTACCGACCCTGAAATGAAGCGAAAAACCGAAAAAAACATTCAGCGTCTTGGAATTGTACTACAGTATGTACGCCAGCATTACTCTGAAAACATCTCACTTACTCAGGCTGCAAACATGGTCGCGCTGAATAAAGAGTATTTTGCACGCTTTTTCAGAAGGTATATGGGGCAGACTTTCATGGATTATGTATTTTCTGTACGTCTTGAATGTGCTTATTATGACATTATAAATACAGATTATACCATCGGTGAAATTGCCTCAAAATGCGGTTTTGAAAATAATTACAGACTTTTTGTTGCTAAATTCCGTCAGATGTACGGTTGTAATCCTGCGGAAAAGAGGAATGAAGCCCGAAACAATCAGCAAAGTCCGTAAATTTCTGTTTACAGTATAACAGATATATGCCAATGTTTTCAATATCATAAAATGACTTGTATATTGTGTGATATTGACTTTTTGATGCTTTAAGCAAAATAATACAAATCAGTATAAAATTCTACCATACAAATATTTTCACTTAAATTTCATTATGCAGATTTAATAAAAAAACTTGACAGCAACATTTAAATAGGTTATAATATAGCCATACTCAAAAAGAGGAGATTAAAATGGACAGAAAGCTAAAAAAGCTTGAGGAGGAGCAGCGTCGTTTAATGGAAGAAATCGAATCCATCAACGGCTCAACCAAAAGAAAATCCTCTTCAGGAAGTTTATTGCAGTTTCTTATAGGACTTATTCTTATGGGAGCAGGACTTTTCTGGATATTCCAGTCGGTACGTGTTTCAACAGGATATGGTTCTATTTTCCGTATAGGCGGATGGGGCATTCCAAACGGTACGATTATTATACCGCTTCTTATAGGTATTGTAATGCTGTTTGTAATGGAACGTAAAATTTTCGGCTGGATTGTTACAGGAATAGGTATTGCTGTAATTCTTGTCGGAATAATCACAAGCGTACAGCTTCATTTCTACGGAACAAATTTATTCGAATATATTTTAATGTTCGGATTTACTCTTGTAGGCGGAGCACTTGTACTAAAAAATTTATTTAAAAAGTAGCGGAGGTAACAAAAATGGGTATTTTTTCAAGACTTGGAGATCTTTTAAAGTCAAACATCAATGACCTTATTGATAAGGCGGAAGATCCTGAAAAGATGGTAAAACAGATTATCATTGACATGCAGAAGGAACTCAGCAATTCAACACAGGCTCTCGGTAAGGCTATGGCTGCTGAAAGAACAGCTAAGAATCAGTATGACGCCGCTGCTGCAAAGTCAGCAGACTGGGAAGCAAAGGCAAAACAGGCTCTTACAGCAGGTGATGAAGCACTTGCCAAAAAGGCTCTTGAAAATAAGGTTAAGGCTGACAAGAATACAGAACAGTACAGAGAAATGTACGAAACAATTTCTTCACAGACAGAAACGATCAGAACACAGGTTGACGTGTTAAAGGCAAAGCTCCAGGAAGCTAAGAGCCGTCAGGCTATGCTTATTGCACGTTCACAGATGGCAGAAACACAGAAGAATCTTGCAAAGGCTTCAGGTGGTTTTGACCCAAACAGCGCTTCTGAAAAGTTTGACAGAATGGAAGAAAAGATTGCAGCTAAGGAAGCTGAAGCACAGGCTTTTTCTGAAATTGCTGCTGAAAACAGCATGGAAGCAGATGATACTGCAAAGCAGTTTGAAAAGCTTGAAACAGACTCACAGGTTAATACTGAACTTGAAAGACTTAAGGCTGAAATGGGACTTTAATCTACAATAAGGAGAAAAGCTATGGAAGAAAAAAGCAAAAAGAGTGCATTAAGCGTACTTATTCCTACTATTGCTGCTCTTGTCTGCGTAATTACTTCTGTTGCATACATTGTTTTTAAAATGAGCAGCAACAGAATTTACGAAGAAAAGTGGCAGGATTACGATGAATGCGGAATCTGATATAATAAAAAACCTGAGAAATTTTAAATTTCTCAGGTTTTTTGTTTTTAATGACAATGTTCACATTCACCGATTTCTCCGACAATCGGGAGTGGGTCAATACCCTGTCAAG
>JAZQZW010000053.1:0-2185 GCA_045634285.1 Oscillospiraceae bacterium | reverse complement strand
TCATCATCCGCCATATCAGAGTAAATGCGGTTTGGCTCTAATGGATTAATCATAAACTCTCCCGACATCATGTCAATATAAGTACCGCCAAGATTTGAACACAGATCCTCATATTCATGCTCTGCGTCAAGAACAAGAATGTTTTTGCCTGACTCACGAAGATTTGTAAGCAGAAGCTTCATAAGATATGACTTTCCCTGACCACTGTTTCCAAGTATAAGGATATTGGAATTTGTCTTGTCATCACTTCGCTTGTCGAAGTCCACCAGTATGCTTGAGCCATACTTATCCTTGCCGATATAAAAGCCGTTCTCATCAGCCTTGCCGCTGTAATTTAAGGGATACAAATTTGCAACACTTGATGCCGGAAGCACTCTTTCATACAGACTTCCGAAGGCATTGTACCCGAATGGAACAGCCGACAACATTCCTTCCTTTTGCCTTAAAATAAGCCTGTCAACAGTAATTTTTGAGCGTGTCAGTTCCATTAATATATCTGATTGCAGCTCTCTTAATTTGTCCTCACTGACAGCTTTCAGCTCTATGAAAACTGCTGTGTGAAGGAGTGGTTCTTTGTTTCTTCGAAGCTCTGAAATAAGCTGAACAACATCCTGTAAATTGCTTTCAGCGGTGATTGATTCGGTAACATCATTGGTTGTGGTCATAAGCTTGTTTCTGCGTGTTGCGTGCTGAATAATCTGACGCTGTTCAGCCGAATCCACAAGCCTGTTGTAAATTCTCAGCGTTACTGAATTTCTGTCAGCAAGGTGGGCAAGGATTGCCTGTTCTTCCGTGCTTGGCGGAAACTCCCTTACTGCCCACACACATTTGTAATGATTTCCGCATATAAAGTGGTCTGTAAAAAATCTGACCGTACCCGGAATTATACGGTCAAAAAACTCCTGTATTCTTATTTCTTCTGCCTGTTCTTCGGTCAAAAATTTCTTTTTTCTAAACATTTACTGCCTCCACATATTTTTCGCCTTCCGTATCTTCCATTTCATCACCGTGCATTGAAACATCAAAATATATCCCAAGCATACGCTTTATGTCCTTCTTTTTAAGGTGTCTTACCTCAAAGCCATGCTCTGAAATCAGTTTCAAGGTACGGTTTATCTGCTGAAAAATCACATCATCCTTTTTATCCCTGAAACGAATACAGAACACAAACATTCTTGCCGTTGACATTTCAATTCTTACATCATCAAGGAATTCAATATCCTTTTCAAGTAATTTTCGGACATTCGGATTTTCTTCATTTTCAAGCCTTTTCTTTGCATAGTTTCTGTTGCCGTCAAAGCATTCACAGCTGTCAAGACACACAATTTCAAGGTCTGGAATCATTGATAAAAGCATCATCATGTGATGAATTTTCACATCAATATTTTCTGCCGACAGAACTGAAATGTTGGTTGGTTCAACGCTGAAAAATGCAAGTACAGCCTTGTCGGTACACAGTCCGTATCTGCAAAATGTTCTCAGTCCGAACAGACTTTGTGCCGTTTTTTTGTTCTTCATATTTCACACTCACTTCCAATAAAATATCTGCTGTGCCGATACAAAATATCTGAATGCACACACAATATAGTCGATTATGGTTGTATCATCAAATCGTATGCTTAAAAACGCAAACATAGCTGTAACGGCAAATGGTATAAACGACCATATCTGCGTTAATATCACAACCGACAGTATCAGCATAAGGCAGATTATGAGAAAATCCCTGATGCTCCACAGCCACAGCTGTGACCTTGCTTTGAGATTCTGCGGATAGATATATGTTTTCATTTTTCACCTCCTACGCCAGTTTCTTTGCAACAAATTTTCCTGCACTCATTGCAGTATTTACCGTATGGGTAACACTCATCATATTTACCTTCATGCTTGTATCAAGTCCGAACTGCTGTGCAATCCTCGGAACTTCGTTTGCCGACAGCATTATTCCAAGCCCCAGAACAGAGTTTGTCTGCCATGTGAGAAGCCCCAGAAACAGCAGTGTTGTCTGCATAAAAGCCGTAAGGCAGAGGGCGAAAATCTGCTTGCACCAGCTGTTAAAGCCGTCTGCAAAACCTCTCGGAACAGAGAACATATACAGACTTCCAACTGCAATCTGACAGAGGAGAATGCCGCCTCTTTTTATGTTTGCAAAGAACAGTTTCACAACACAATATGCAAAAGCTATCAG
>JAZQZW010000052.1:0-3802 GCA_045634285.1 Oscillospiraceae bacterium | reverse complement strand
AAGAGGCGGTCGACAGTTTATCGATCGGATGTGTTAATCCAATAAGAATTACGCCGGACCTTTCTTCTTTATTGTATAAAAATAAGAGTAGTTTTGCAATGCTTTTTACATTGGGTTACTACTCTTATATTGTACCAAATATAAATTTATTCACTTACCCCAAATAATCAATAAAAGAAAAAGAGCGACCATTGGTCGCCCGATTTATTATTTAGCCTTACATGTCATTTTATCAGCATCAAGTCTGAAAATTGCAGTAGCTTCCAGCATTTCATCTGAATAACTCCAGCTTTCATTACCCGTTGTCTGCTTCATAAGTTTATTAAGACCCAGTATTTTTTCTTCCTTGTCATCAACAATGCTGAGTATTCCCGTACCGATTACACTTTGAAACTTAGCCGAATAATCGCAGGCAATATCCCCGTCAGTCAGTTCATAACTGCCATCAATTTCAAAGCCTATCTTTGGCTTTTTCTGACTTAACTCAAACTTTCTTCCTGCCTTTGCACCGTGAAAATAAAATCTGAAATGATTGTCTTCAAACACATATCCATAATTAACAGGAACAATGTATATATCACCATCATCGTAAAAGGCTATTCTTAAAATCTACTCTTTGGCGATAAATTTTTCAATTGAATTTATATCCTTGATTTCTCTGTCGCTTCTTCTCATAATCATTTCCTTTTTAAATTATATCTGAGTAATTTCAACCCTATGTGCCGTAATAATCGTATAGCTGTGTGCATTAACAGTTATTATTACATTGTCAGCCTCACAGTACCAGTTTTTGCCTTGCTTGTAAATATTACACTCTTTTTCAAGTATTACACTTTTGCAGTATTCCACAACATCATCGGTATCAAGCTGTAAATTTGTTTTTATACGCTTAACACCAAGCTCTGTTGTGTGCAGTTTGTCAAGGTTGTTCAAGAGAATTTCGGTCATTTTATTTTCTCCAAAAATTCCTTTTTCAGCAAAGCATAAATATAAAAATCCTCATAAACATTTTCATTGTTTTTAGAAGGATATATTTCCTTATGTTCAGCTTCTTTTCTCATTCCAAGACGTTTAACGAGATTTATGGATTTTGTATTTCTTGTATTCACTTGTGCAACTATACGTCTTGCACCCAAAACAGAAAAGGCATATTCCATCATGCCCTTTACACTTTCACAGGCATATCCTTTTCCCTGATAACTACCGTTAAACGTATATCCTATTTCATAACAACCATATTTTCTGTCAGAAAAATATATTTTACCGATAACCTTGTTATCTAAAACAACTGCAAAAAATCCATCACTTTTTGAAAAATTTATTGCTTCCTGCACACAGGCTTCTTTTGTAAACGTTTCATAAGGTTCAAAATATGTAACTTCCTTATCCGTCAGAATTTCTGCTAAATCTTCAAAGTCCTCAGCATCAAACTTTCTTACTGTAAGACGTTCAGTAGTAAATAATGCAGACATACATTTTATCTCCTTATCGACTTTTTTTATTTTTAATCATATATATAATCATACTAACCAACGCAAACAATATAAAAATATGTAAAACAGTATGATAAACATCGGGTATATATTTCCCCTCAATTCTCAACCATTGCAATGTTCCCGAAAAATAGTCAATTTTGTTTTCCAGTGTTCCCATATATCCACTGTTGAAAAGGCTGTACCACTCATGACACAGAAACTGTATAACAAACCATAATGTCAGCCATGCAGTGATAATCCATTTGCCGATTTTTTCTTTAGCAATAAATAATATTACAGCTATAAGATAAACAGCAAAAAATATTCCGTCATCCTTATATGACCTTGTAACCAGACATATATCCCCAAAGTACAATCCTGTCATATCAAGAAAGAACCATATCAATAGTATTATTTGCGAAGTAATACAACATTTTTTCATTGGTTATCTCCTCTAAAACTTATAATATCAAAGCCCTCACACCATAAGGCATGAGGGCATAAAATTACTGATTTTTCTTAGCTTCAAGGTCAGCAAGAGCGTCTTTTCTTGAAAGATTAACTCTGCCCTGCTTGTCAATTTCAGTTACCTTAACAACAATTTCGTCACCGATTGAAACAACATCTTCAACCTTTTCAACTCTGTTCTTGTCAAGCTTTGAAATGTGTACAAGACCGTCCTTGCCAGGTGCAATTTCAACAAACGCACCGAACTGCATAATTCTTACAACCTTACCCTTGTAGATAGCACCAACTTCAGGTCCAGCTGCGATTGTGTTTACAATAGCAATAGCCTTGTTGCAGTTATCCATGTCAATACCTGAAACGAAAACGTTACCGTCTTCGCTGATGTCAATTTTAACATCACATTCAGCAGTAATCTTCTGAATAACCTTACCACCCTGACCGATTACATCTCTGATCTTTTCAACGTCAATCTTTGTCTGGAGCATCTTAGGAGCGTACTTGTTTACTGTTTCCCTTGGCTGTGGAATAGCCTTGAGCATAATTTCATCAAGAATATAAAGTCTTGCTTTTCTTGTCTTTTCAAAAGCTTCCTTGATGATTGCAGGTGTAAGACCGTCAACCTTGATATCAACCTGAATAGCTGTAATACCGTTGTGTGTACCGCCAACCTTAAAGTCCATATCGCCGAAGAAGTCTTCAAGACCCTGAATATCAACCATTGTCATAAACTCATCGCTGTCAGGCTTTGTGATAAGACCACATGAAATACCTGCAACAGGAGCCTTAATCGGAACACCTGCGTCCATAAGAGCAAGTGTAGAACCACAGATTGAACCCTGTGAAGTAGAACCGTTTGAAGAAAGTACTTCTGAAACAAGTCTTAAAGCGTATGGGAATTCCTCAACTGAAGGAATTACAGGAGCAAGTGCCTTTTCAGCAAGAGCACCGTGACCGATTTCACGTCTTCCCGGACCTCTGCTTGGCTTTGTTTCACCAACAGAATATGAAGGGAAGTTGTAGTGATGCATATATCTCTTTGAGTCTTCTTCGTCAAGACCGTCAATTCTCTGAGCTTCGCTTACAGGACCGAGTGTAGCGATAGTAAGTACCTGTGTCTGACCTCTTGTGAAAAGACCTGAACCGTGAACTCTTGGGAGAAGTCCTACTTCAGCAGCAAGTGGTCTGATATCGTCAATGCCACGTCCGTCAACACGCTTGCCTTCATAGAGCCAGTTTCTTACAATCTTCTTCTGAAGCTTGTAGATACATTCGTCAATCATGGCAATCTGTTCAGGATATGTTTCATCAAACTTTTCGTGAATAGCGTCCTTGATAGGAGCAAGTCTTTCTTCACGTACATTCTTGTCATCTGTATCAAGAGCAACCTTAACATCTTCAGCTGCGAAAGCTTCAATAGCGTCAAACATATCGTGGTCAACTTCCTGTGACTCGAATTCAAACTTCTTCTTGCCAATCTGTGACTGAATGTCGCTGATGAATGAAACCATCTTCTTGATTTCTTCATGACCTGTGAGTATTGCATCAAGCATTGTATCATCAGGTACTTCGTTGGCACCAGCTTCAATCATTACGATTTTTTCAGCAGAACCTGCAACTGTAAGATTGAGGTCTGATTTAGCTCTTTCTTCAAGAGTTGGGTTTAAAACAATCTGTCCGTCAACAAGACCTACGCTGATACCTGCGATAGGGCCGTTCCATGGAATATCTGAAATAGAAATTGCCACAGCTGTTGCAATCATACCTGTAATTTCAGGTGAGCAGTCAGGGTCAACAGCCATAACTGTCATAACAACAGAAACGTCATTTCTCATATCCTTAGGGAAAAGAGGACGGATAGG
>JAZQZW010000051.1:0-5407 GCA_045634285.1 Oscillospiraceae bacterium | reverse complement strand
ACAACTTCTCCTCTTGCCATAAGATTACCGTTTACCATAATCTCAACAGGCTCATTGGCCAATGTGTCAAGTTCAATGATTGTACCCTTGGTAAAATCACTGACTTCTTCAATACGTCGCTGGGTCGAACCGATTCTTACTGAAACTTCCATAGGAACGTCAAGCAGCGGACGCAGATTTTTGAACTGTTCCTTTGAGATGAAACTGTCATCGTCATCATCATCGTAGAAGGAACGCATATTGAATTCCTCAACTTTCATGTTCTTTGCTGCTGAAGAATTATTACTGACAACCTTTTTCTCTGCCGGTTTGCTTGCTGCAGGCTTTCTTTTGCTTGCGGCAGGTTTTGGATCCGGTGCAGGCGGAGGTGATGCAGGCTTTGGATCCGGTGGCGGGGTCGGAACCTCATTTGCCGAATAGCTGCCAAGCATTTTGTCCCCCATTTCGTTGGCGAGATCAATTGTTAACATTGTAACAAAATGACTGTTTATAAGATCATCTATAGTAAGATCAAAGGATACAGCACATACTGTTTGATTCTTGTCAATATTGTTGATTTTTAAAATATCATCAATTGTATCAATAACGATAGCTTGCGGGGTTGAAATATCAGTTGGTGTATTTAAAATTTCTGAAAGAGTTGTGGCTGAAGCACCCATCATCTGATTCATGATTTCGCATACTGCTGAAATGTTCATTTCATCAAACACAAAATCATCTGTTACAACAGGCGGCATACCCATAAGCTGGTTTACCATCAGCTGAACGTCAGACTGTTTAAGTACAAGAATTGATGCCCCATGCATACCCTTTACATATTCAATTCTTACACAGATTGAAGGGTCAAGGTCGTCGAATTTTACATTTTCTGCCTTCGCAACGCTTACCTTAGGTGTAGTAATCCATACCTTAGCGTTCATGAAGTTTGAAACAGCAGTGGCTGCAGAGCCCATCATCATGTTCTGGAGTTCACCGATAGCATCACGCTTTTCATCGCTGAGAACTGTTTCAAGCTCATCATCAGCATCATCATCAAATTCAGTACCCATGCTGTCTGTCCCCATATTAATCTGGAACAGTTTGTTTACCATACCATCTGCCAACTCTATTGAAAGCAGATTAACAAACGTACTTTTAACAACACCGTCAATATTAAGGTCGAATGATACAGCACATACCTGTTCATCAGGGCTTACATTCTGAAGCTCAAACAGCTTATTGTTATCGGCAGAAACAACAGTTTCCGGCGGTGATATGTCAATAGGTGCGTTAAGCATCTGGGACATTGATGTGGCAGATGCACCCATCATCTGATTCATAACTTCGCAAATCGCTGAAATTCTCATTTCATCGAATTCAAAATCATCAGTAATCTCAGGAGGCATACCCATAAGCTTGTTTACAATAATCTGAACGTCATTCGGATTAAGCACAAGAAGGGAAGTACCGGTGATGCCCTTAACATAATCTATTTTTACAAATACGGATTCTGTACCGTCATCAAACAGGATTCCGTCAACCGACTGCTTAAGATTGCCTGCAATTACATCACTTGCTTTACATACAGTAACCTGTGGCGTTGTGATTGTAACCTTTGCGTCAATCATGCTGGAAATAGCATCGGCTGCCGAACCCATTGTTATGTTATGAATTTCGCCTAAAGCGTCAATTTTTGTTTCGTTTAAAATGGCTTCACCCATTTTTATCTCCTTATATTGTATACATTACATATTTTGACTGCTTTATGATGGTTAAGCGTACCCATTTTACCATCAAACAGCTTTTCGTTGTTTACCATAAGTGAAACATTTTTTTCTATCGGCGTATTGAGAAGAAGAATATCTCCTTTTCTGATAGACAGGATTTCACTCAGATTAATAGTTGTATTCGCAAGAATCGCTTCAATATTGAAATTGGAACGCTGAATCTGCTTGATAATACCTTCACGATGCATCATTTCACGCTTTGAACGACCGGAATTACCGTAATCCTTATTCGCTCTTGTAATAATTGCTTCCATTGAAAGTGCCGGTATTGTAATTGTGATGATATTCTTTACATCATTGTATTCAACTTCTAAAGTTGCAAGTATAATTACTTCATCCGCACCGATTGTCTGGTTTACACGTGCGTTGGTTTCAATACCTGTAAGAAGCGGATTTACATCTACATAAGGTGCAAATACATCTTTAAGGTACAGACCCATTTTCTCAATTACACCCTTCATGACTTTTATTTCAATATCGGTAAAGTTTCTTGAAACGTCAATTGATTTTCCGTATCCGCCCAAAAGACGGTCAATAAGGGAAAATGAAACAGCGTTTGAAAACTGAATCATACACTTGGTGTCAAGCATGTCGGTATTTTCGTCAAACATTAAATCCAGATTCCCCATTATTGTATAATCGGGGAGTGCGTTATTGAATTCATAATAATGCTGTTCTTCTATTTGAAGAACATCTACACGGCAGAAAAAACGTGTCAGACTTGTAAGATATGAAGATAAATTCTTTGAAAATGACTCGTATAAATTGCGGATAGATTTGAACTGCTCTCTGGTGAATTTTTTCGGTGCCTTGAAGTCGTATACCTTTACCTGTTTTTCGTTCAGGTTGTCGGTCATATTTTCAAGTGTTTGTTCATCAGCACCGCCTAAATTTTTAAGCAGTTCGTCAATCTGGCTTTGCGAAAGAACGTCCGCCAATTTCTTCACCTCACAATAAACTGGTTGTATGTTGTATGATTAAATGTACAGGCTGAATATATAGTGAATATATAGTGAATATATAGTATAGTATAAAGTAGGTATAAATACCCATATACATCAGACCAGTATAAATCATACTCAATTATACCATAAAAAATTAAAAAATGCCATAGAAATTTATTTTTTTGTTATCGTTTTGATGATTTTTATTAAACTTAACCAATTTTGAAGTTGGTTTTATGACATTTTTAACAAAAATGTTGCCGATGATATAGAAAATTTACTTTTACTGAATATATCGTTGTAAAAGTGTACAAAAAAATATACCCACTTATGTATAATTTGTGTTTTTTGCTAAAAATGATTGACTTTAGTAAAAAGTTGTGATATACTGTTGTTATCAGGTTATCAAATTTAATATACATAGGAGTTGATCTAATTATGAAAAGACAAAAAATTGGTACAAGATTAGCATTAATGACCGTACTCAGCGTTGTACTCACAGCATTGATAATTTTCAGTACCGTATTCCTGATGCTCAAAAATACTATTGACCACAGTACAGAAGCACATGCTCATGACTGTCTGACACTTCTCGAAGATGAAATTCAGGCATGTCTTACAAGTTCTGAAATTTCAGCCCTCGGTATGGCGAAGTCAGGCGATGTAAAGGCAGCAGTTGCTTCAGGTGACGAAGCAGCAGTTCTTGCAGCGATTGATGATTACTACACATCAACACACATGGGAACAAATTCAATTACAATCACTGATGGAACAGGTACTGTAATTGTCCGTTATTATACCGACAAGAAGGGCGATTCAATTGCAGACCAGGCTTATATCCAGAAGGCTCTTGCAGGTCAGTCGACAACAGCTGTTGCGCAGGGTACCAATATTCAGCTCGGCGCAAGAACAGGTGCTCCGATTATTGGTGATGAAGGAGAAGTTATCGGTGTTGTATCAGTAACATTCCCACTTGATGACGAAGCATTTATTGATAAGGTAAAGGCAGATTCTGAAAACGACTTTACTATCTTTAAGGATAATATCCGTGTTAACACAACAGTTATGAATGGTTCAGAAAGAGCAGTCGGCACAGAAATGGATCCTGCAATTGCTGCAACTGTTCTTGACAAGCAGGAAAATTATGCGCTTTCAACAGAAATTATGGGCAAGCCTTACATGGCAGCTTATGCTCCGCTTATTGACGGTGATGGTAAAACAGTAGGCGCTGCATTCGCAGGTCTTAACATTTCAGAAATTCAGTCACTTGAACTTCTTGCAGCTGGTGTCAGCGTAGCTGTCGCAGTAGTTGTTGCAGTTGTAATCTGTCTCTTAATGATTATGTATATCCGTGGTGCAATTGTAAAGCCGGTTGAAAACCTTTGCAGCGTCGCAGGTGAAATGGCAAACGGTAACCTCAGCGTCAGCGTAAACAAGGCACCTAACAATGAAATCGGCATACTTGCTGATTCTCTCAAGGATACAATTTCCAACTTACAGGGTATCATCAATGATATTTCAGATCAGATGGAAACTATGGCAGCCGGTGATATGACAGGCGAAATTACACGTGAATATGTTGGCGACTTTGCAAACATCAAGAACTCTATCACAAAGATTTCAGGCGCACTCAACAATACACTTTCATCAATCAATATTGCAGCTGAACAGGTTAACTCAGGTGCAGATCAGGTAGCTACTGCCGCTCAGTCACTTTCACAGGGTGCTACAGAACAGGCAAGCTCAATCGAAGAACTTTCAAGTTCAATCATGTCTGTTTCAGAACAGGTTAACGAAAACGCAAAGAACGTTAATGTTGCAGGAAGCTACGTTCAGGAATCACAGAACGGTATTGAAAACAGCAACCAGTACATGCAGCAGATGATGGAAGCTATGAACGATATTAACGATTCATCAACACAGATCAGTAAGATTATCAAGGTTATTGACGATATTGCATTCCAGACAAATATCCTTGCTCTTAATGCTGCTGTCGAAGCTGCAAGAGCAGGTGCAGCAGGTAAGGGCTTCTCAGTAGTTGCTGACGAAGTTAGAAACCTTGCTTCAAAGAGTGCTGACGCTGCTAAGCAGACAACAATTCTTATTGAAGGTTCTGTATCAAGCGTTGGTAAGGGTATGGAAATTGCTCAGGAAACAGCTAAGGCTCTTGAAACTGTAAGATCACAGTCTGAAATGGTTGTACAGACAATCAAGAAGATTCAGGAAGCTTCTAACGAACAGGCTGAAGCTATCAACCAGATTACAATCGGTCTTGAACAGATTTCATCAGTTGTACAGACAAACTCAGCTACTTCACAGGAAAGTGCTGCTGCTTCTGAAGAACTTTCAGGACAGGCACAGATGCTCAGAGAAGAAATTTCACAGTTCAGACTCAAGAACACTTACAATGGTTCTTCAACTGCATCACCAATGTCATCACAGTCTGCTTATTCAGCTCCAAGCATGTCAGCTCCATTATCAATCAGTCTTGATGATGACAAATATTAATTAAAGTTTACAAAACCGCTTCGGATTTCACCGAAGCGGTTTTTTGAGGAAGCACAGGATTAAATGTATTGACAAATGATTTGCGGTATGCTATAATTTAAAAAGTAATAGATAATATTTATTACTAATATGAAACAGGAGGGGTTAAAAATGAAAAAAATGAGATTTGTATTATTGACATTTGCTGTT
>JAZQZW010000050.1:0-2904 GCA_045634285.1 Oscillospiraceae bacterium | reverse complement strand
CTGCACTTCTGGGTTGCCCATTTCTGCCAGCCACCTGTTCCGTTAACTTCCATACTACCCACAAGCTTACCTTCAGGAGAACCAAGGCGGACTTCTATTGTACTTCCTCCCGTATTCGCACCAATTCTGAAGTTAAGAGATCCGGCACCTCTGCCAAAATTAACATTACTGAAGCTTATATAGTCACCGTTTTCAATGTATCCGACATTTCTTCCACCTTCACTGCAGTTTTCAACATCAATGCCTGATTTTGAACTAAAGCTTTCTGCTTCGATAATATCACCCATAGGTGCAATTGTTCCCGTAACATTGACTTTGCATTTTGCCGTAAACTGCTTGTTGCTGTTTTCAAGTGTTTTGGCTGTAATTCCTGCAGTTCCCTCAGATAAAGCCGTTACTCTGCCATATCTGTCTACCGATGCAACAAGTGGGTTTGAAGATGTCCATATCACCACTTTATCGGTAGCATCTGACGGAGAAACATTTACTGTTATATCCTGTGTTTCACCGGCATTTAATGAAAGTGTTTCATGGTTTATGCTGATACCCGTAACATTTACAACAGATCCGTTCGGTTTCCATATAGCCTGTATTCTCTGATTATATTCAGGCATAATAAATGTTGCACGTGAGCCGTTTTCATTTACAGGTGTCACTTCCATTTTATCAATACCAGGCAACCAGCTGTCAAAGGTATAACCATCTCTTGTTTTTGCATCAATTGTTACCAATTCACCCGGCTTATGATATTCAACAATTGAATGTCCCATGGAATCGCCGACATTGTTTATAACCAGTACATATTCTTCTGCTCTGTGTATTCTTACAAGATGCATATTTCCTGCACCCACAGCTTCTGTACTTGTTGTACCCACAGGATTTATACGGAAAACAAGAAGCTGATCAAGGTCATATCCCTCAAGGATTTTAACACGTACTGTTTTGCTCTTTTCGCCGTTTTTGAATGTAACAACTGGGTTATCCATAAAGCTGAAATCCTTATCAGGCTGTGCGTCTCCAGCAACAGGTGTCACTTCAAACTCCATTGTCTTTGATGCAGGATTACTGAGTTTCAGCTCAAGGTCAATTATATCCCCCGGCTTTACGGAAGAATTAAGCTTACTGAAGCTGACATTTACATCTTCTGTCAGGCCAAGATTCTTATTATAACCCACATCAGTTTTCGGATAAACAGCATAAGCACCTCTGTCCACACCGTTATCACCCGAACCTATTGCCGGACTGCCGGCTTTAAGACGGAAGTCACCTGCCACTGCATTTTCAAACATAGGATCTTCGGCAAGTTCAGTTTTCGACTTTATCTGAGCATTAAATGCATCTATCGTAATTGCTGACTGTGACGGATCCATATATCTGACATACTCCGGCTTTCTTCCTGAATACCACAGATTATTTCTGAAGACATTTGAACCGCCACCCTTCAGGTCTATACCATGCCATGAATGGAAACCGTTTACAGATGTTTCCTTAACCACAATACCCGAAGTATCATTGCTGTTGTACATGCTGTTTTCATCTTCATAGGCAATATTGTTTCTGACTTCATTGTTCCATGATCTGTCCAGGCATATACCGCTTTTCAGATTATATGTAACATTGTTTACCCATCTTGCGTCCCATGTTGAGCCTGTATCCCAGAAGGCAGAAAAAAGTCCTGTTTCGATACGCTGTGCCGGGAAATTCATGAAGTATTCCGAATTCACAGGCATACGTTTGTTTGCGTCAAGAGGCTTGTTGTAGACAATATTTTCATACGCCCAGTTTCTTGTACATTCCGATTCATTGAACATAAAATATGCAGTATTATGTGCAACGTTTCTGACTGCCGTAAAATCCCTGACGCTTATATCAAGCCATATTGTACCACCGTTTACAGAACCACCGGAATAGTTGAAGGCAAAGGCGTTATTTCTGTTGCCGTCTGCTCTGCCACCAAGGGTTGATGATTCCGCTCCTCCCGCTCCGGCATTTTTTCCGATTGCTCCGATAAAGGTATTCTCGGATATAATACAGTCCTGAGCGTTATTGTCATAGCTGAGTGTTTCACCATAAACACTCTGGAAATAGTTGTTGCGTATTACATTTTTCGGTCCGGAAATCGGAATTGTAACGTCAGGACGATATACACCCTGAGCTGTCCATTTCCATGGTGCATTGTAAACACAGCCTATATTTTTAAACTGATTATTGATAACAACATTACCTGTACCTCTTATATTGATGGTGCTTCTTGCGTATTTATAATCCTCAAATATAAATCCCTCAATCCAGATATAGTCATATCCGAAAAGGTTGAAAACATCTGTCAGTTCATTTTTTCGTGCCGCAATGGAGTACTCAATTCCCGCATTATCATAATGCTGTACTTCTTCCTCCTTCCAGCCGGTATCACTGAGCCACTGAGCTCTTACAGCAGGAGTAACAGTTGAACCGTCAAACTTATCATTGTGCTTTATAATTACCTTACCCATATCAGCCTGGCTTTCAGGTCTGAAAATAATCATTGCGTCTTCTTTACCCGAAACCTTTGGTTTGATATCCTCTTCAATATAGGTTCCGGCACGTACAAGAACCTTAGAACCCGGAACTGCCGCTTCGGCAGCTCTTTTGATTGTTCTGTACGGATTGTTGTATGAACCGTCACCTGTGTAGTCGTTTCCGGTTACTGCAACATGAATCTCATTTCCTGCCGCCTCTGCCTCAGGCAGTTCAAAGCTACAGATACCTGTTATCATAAGTATCGACAGCATACAGCTTAACAGGATTTTCAGTGAATTGTTTCTGATTGTTTTCATTTTAAGCATCCCTCATATCATATAAAATAATTTGTTTTTAATGTTTTAAATCTTTTTGCTCCTTTCTATAAGATAAATCTCCGTTTAT
>JAZQZW010000049.1:0-2129 GCA_045634285.1 Oscillospiraceae bacterium | reverse complement strand
TTATACTCATAAAAACATCTCTCCTTATCCTACTACTATATCCTCAACGGGATTACTAACAATATTTTCGCTGCCTTTATTCTTATTAAGTGCAACAGCCAGTGAAATAGGACCTACTCTTCCCAAGAACATAGCTATCGTAATTATTAATTTTCCCGAAGTATTAAGAGAAGGAGTAAGGCTCCTTGTAAGGCCCACCGTTGCAGTTGCACTGACTGTTTCATATATAACGTCCAGAAAATCGGCATTTGTAACATACGAAAGAAGAATGGTTGATACTACAACAACACAAAAAGACATTACAAAAACTCCGACAGCCTTTCTGATTGTTTCCTCGGCTATTTGCCTGCCAAATACATTTGCACTTCTTCTGTTTCTTATAACCGATATTGCTGTTGCCACTAAAACAAGGAATGTTACTGTTTTAATTCCTCCTGCAGTACCAACAGGAGAACCTCCTATAAACATAAGTATCAATGAAACAATAGCTGATGAATCGGTAAGGTTTTCCTGAGGTATTGTAGCAAACCCAGCCGTTCTTGTTGTTACCGATTGAAAAAACGATGCCTCAATTTTTTTGGAAAATGAATACCCTTGTATTGTCAAAGGGTTATTGTATTCAAAAAGCAAGAACGCAATCATTCCGGATACTATAAGACACGCAGTAACTGATATTGCAATTTTGCTGTGCAATGTAAGAAATCGAAAATGTCGCTTTTTCTTATCTTTTATTATTCTCGCAACATCCCACCACACTATAAAACCTATGCCTCCTGCAATAATCAACGCGGAGGTCGTAATATTTACAGTGGGATTCAACGCGTAGTCACATAGGCTATTTTCAGCTATAATATCCATTCCGGCATTACAAAAGGCTGAAACTGAATTGAAAACCGAAATCCATATGCCTTTTAATCCGAATTCAGGAACAAAAACCGTCATATACATAAGTGCTCCGATAGCTTCAACAACAAGCGCTCCGATTATAACTTTATTTATAAATTTTACAATTCCGGATAATGAATTCAAGCTAAATGAATCCTGTATCAATATTCTGTTATTTACTCCTATTCTTTTTCTGAGCAACACCATTATACCTGTCGCAATTGTTATAACACCAAGGCCCCCTACTTGAATCAAAACAAGTATTACTGCCTGACCGAAAACACTCCACGTGCTTACTGTCGGAACCGTAACCAATCCTGTTACGCAGGTTGCAGTTGTTGCCGTAAAAAGCGCATCTACATAAGGCACTGCCTTTCCGTCTGCCGAGCTTATTGGAAGACTTAGCAATATGCTTCCTGTTAATACTATAAAAAGGAATCCCAGTATTACAATCTGTGCAGACGATAATCGTTTTTTTATCTTCAATTTTGGTCATCTCTTTTTTTCTGAATTTATTACTATTTTTGTTCTCCTTATTTTCATAACGAAATAATTCATAGTCATTGGAGGCTTATTAAAAAACCAGAAGGAAGAAGTGCCTAAAGGCACTTCCCCTAATTAGCTTTATATTTATACAACCATTTTATAGAACAGAACTTTTGCCTTTGATCCTTCAATTCAGCCGATGATATTATAACTGAGGACCTGCACTAACCAATGCTTTTCCTGCATCATTTCCGGTGTACTTATCGAAATTCTTTATGAAACGAGCTGAAAGGTCTTTTGCTTTTTCATCCCAATCACCCTGATTTGCATATGTATCTCTAGGATCAAGGATTTCTGTATCCACACCAGGAAGCTCTGTCGGTACAGCAAGATTGAAATACGGAATTGTTTTTGTTTCAGCTTTCAAAATTGAACCGTCAAGAATAGCATCGATAATACCACGAGTATCTTTAATAGATATACGCTTACCTGTGCCGTTCCATCCTGTGTTTACAAGGTACGCTTTTGCACCACTCTTTTCCATCTTCTTTACAAGTTCTTCTGCATATTTTGTAGGATGAAGTTCAAGAAATGCCTGTCCGAAGCATGCTGAGAACGTAGGTGTAGGTTCTGTGATACCACGCTCTGTTCCTGCAAGCTTTGATGTAAAGCCTGAGAGGAAATAATATTGTGCCTGCTCAGGTGTAAGAACAGAAACAGGTGGTAATACTCCAAATGCATCTGCAGAAAGGAATATT
>JAZQZW010000048.1:0-10906 GCA_045634285.1 Oscillospiraceae bacterium | reverse complement strand
GTTTTTTGCTCATCATGTTTATGAAACTTCATACAGCATTGAAACTGCAAAAGCACTCTCCAAAGACAGATTACGTATTGTTCAGATAGCAGATTCACACCTTGGCATAACCCTTGACGGTGAAGGTTTTACAGAGCAGATTGAACGTATTCAGAAAACAAATCCTGATATTCTTGTAATTACAGGTGACTTTGTTGATGACGATTCAGCTAAAACCGACATGATAAAAGCATGCGAGGCTCTTGGGAAACTCAAAACCACTTATGGCGTATATTTCACATTCGGCAATCATGACAAGGGATATTTTGAGGATTCACGCAATTTTACAAAATCCGAATTGAAATCGGAATTGCTGAAAAATAATGTTCAGATACTTGAAGATGAAGTTGTTCTTGTGGCTGATACATTCTATATTATCGGCAGACAGGACAAATCTGAGGAAGAACGTAAGTCTATTGATGAGCTGACAGCAGACCTTGACAAATCAAAATATATGCTTGTCCTTGACCATCAGCCTAACGACTATGACAATGAAGTAAAGGCACAGGCAGACCTTGTGCTTTCGGGACATACCCATGGAGGACATATATTCCCTGCCGGTATTATCGGGCTTGTTATGGGTGCAAATGACAAGGTATACGGCGCAGAAACAATTGAAAACACTGATTTTGTGGTTACTTCTGGAATTTCAGGCTGGGCAATTCCTTTTAAAACAGGTGCAATTTCTGAATATGTTGTGATTGATTTAAATAATGAATAGCGCAAATTCTTCAGAAATTATATCATTAGAAAATCTTCTTCGGTATATTGAGAAAATAATAACCTGCTTTTCCGATTAGAACATCATTTTTTATAAAGATCTCCTTTTGATTTTGTATTTGCAGTCAATCCGCATCTACATAATACTCAAAAGGAGTTATTTTTAATTGTAACATTTGGTCATCACTAAAAAAATTCATATTTGCTTTATATGTAAAAATGTGGTATAATAAAGTTAATTGTAATATGAATGCTGTACAAAGGGATTTTCCCATGTTTTGCACAGCAATATAATTGTTAATAAATTCATTATTTATCATTAAATCTATAACTTCAAGATGCAAAAAATAGATTTTGGCAAGTAAGCTGCATCTGTAAAAGAAAGGAAAACTGTTATGGGAATAAAATGGACTGACGAACAGAAACAGGCAATTGAAGCCAAGGACAGGTCAATTATTGTTTCAGCAGCAGCAGGAAGCGGTAAGACAACTGTACTTATAGAAAAGCTTATCAGAATAATTTCAGATACAAAAAAGAAAACAAATGTAGAAGATTTAATCGTCGTTACATTTACAAATGCTGCGGCTGCAGAAATGAAACAGCGTTTGTCAAAGGCTCTTTCAAAAAAGCTTTCTGAAAATCCTTCTGATGCATGGCTTTTAAGACAGCATATGTTCTTAAGCTCAGCATCAATTTCGACAATAAGTGCATTCTGTTTTGAACTTATACGTGAAAATACATCAAAGCTGTCAATCGGCTCTGATTTCAGAATACTTGAAGAATCTGAAGAAAAGCTTTATGCAGCTACTATTCTTAACGAACTGCTTAACGAACTTTATGAAACATCACCTGATAAAATTAAAATCCTGCGTGATGAATTCTGCTGCAATTCAGATGATAATCTGGTTGGAATGATATCAGTTCTGTATAAAAATATTATATCAATTCCGTTTTTTGATAAATGGATGGATAAATGCAATGATTTTTATAATAATGCACAGAACAATGAACAGTTATACATAAAAAATGCTAATATCAGACCTGAACTTGATGAACTTCGTACCCAATTTATACCTGTTATGAATAATGCTTCAGCTTTTAATGAACAGGCAGTTACAGACAGACTCAATGCAGACCTGCTTACAATTGACGGTGCAATTTTAGCATTTGACAAGTCCGGTTACCTTGCTATGGTAAACTACCTTGAAGCAAACAAATTTGAGGATTTCCCACGTGCAACCGCTGCTTCAAAAAACTATCGTGAGCAGAGAGATGAAGTCAAGAATGACAGAAAGAAAGTCGTTGATGCTGTAAAGGCACTTATGAAACATAAGGATATCGTTTCAAATTCTGCTGCTGACCATAAAAAGAACAAAGAAATAATGGAAATTTTATTTTCTGTTATCTGCGAGTTTGACAAGAAGCTTTATGAATACAAGCTTGAAAAAAATGTTCTCAGCTTTGATGATGGTGAACGTATGGCATTGTCTCTGCTTGGAGAATATGATGAGAACGGAAATATAGTCAAAACTCCTCTTGCTCAGGAACTTTCAGATCGTTATCACGTTATCATGATTGACGAATATCAGGACTCAAACAACCGTCAGGATATGATTTTCAAGCTTCTTTCAAAGAATGGCTCAGCCGATATCTACGGCAGCAATCTTTTCTTTGTGGGTGACGTAAAACAGTCTATCTATCGTTTCAGACAGGCAAACCCTGATAACTTTATAAATGTAATGGAAACCTTTGACGAGTATAAGGAAAATGATGATAAAAATGCATTTATAAATCTCAGTACCAACCACAGAAGTTCTCAGGAGGTTGTAGATTTCGTAAACTATATCTTCAGCCATATAATGAAAAAAGATATGGGTGATATAAATTATGACAAGTCACAGGAACTTGTATGCAGGGCAGAAATGCCTCCTGCTGCACGTGACACACACATAATAATGTATGACAAGAAAAACGAGACTTACGGCGAATCATCAGAAGCTCTTTGTGTTGCCGCAAAAATACGTGAAATGCTTGACAATCATGTTCAGGTTTCTGTTGACAAAGAAACCAGACGTGACTGCACTCCAAAGGATTTTTGTATTATTACACGTACAAAGAAGTATAATAACATTTATACACAGGCCCTTGCAGCATATGGACTTGATGCAAACTGTGAGGTTGATGGCTATCTCAAATCAAGGGAAATTTCTGTGCTTATCAACATTTTAAAGATACTGGACAATCCTTTGCAGGATATTCCGCTTACTTCGGTACTTATGTCACCTATGTTCATGCTTGATGCTGATGAATTGGCACAGATACGTCTTGTAAATCCTAAAAAAAGACTTTTCCGTAATATATCTTTTGCACTTGAAAAAGATAAAGATTACAAAAAAGATTCAAAAGATGAAAACGATACTAGAACCCAGAATGAAATTGAATCTGAAAACGACATTAAGGCAGAAAACGAAATCGAAGCTGAAAATGGTACAGAAACAAAAAGCGAACCTATTATTGCTAAGGATTCGCCGCTTTACAGCAAGCTTGTTAATTTCTACGACCTCATAACAGACCTGAGAATGATTTCTTCCTTCTCCGCACTTACTGAAATTATTCAGATGATTTATGACCGTACTGACTATATGTCTGTAATTTCACTTTATAAAGATGCTGAAAGAAAAAGAGCAAATCTCCGTATGCTGCTTGAACATGCAAATTTATATGAGAAGTCAAACAACGGCGGAATCGGCGGATTTGTCAGATATATAGACAAAATGATGGAAAATGAAGGTGATTTGAAATCTGTTGGCGGAGAATCTACTGTCAAGGATGCTGTTACGATAATGACAATGCACAAATCAAAGGGTCTTGAATATCCGTTTGTTTTTGTTGCTGAAACCAAGAGAGAATTTTCAAATAAGGAAGAAAAAAATTTATATCGTTTTTCCGCTGATATTGGTGTAGGTTTTAAATTCCTTGACAAGGTAAATCATAAGCATCATTCAACCATTCCTTTTGAGCTTATAAAGAAATATAACCACATTAAAAAGCTGGGTGAAGAAATGAGACTTTTGTATGTCTCACTCACAAGAGCTAAGGAACAGCTGTTCATTACCGTTGATGTTTCAGAAACTGCAGTAGATAACGCTGCAAAAATGGCAGAGAAAATCATTAATAACAGCGGCATTACATCTGATCTGACAGGTTCAGTGAAGGGTATCGGTGACTGGCTTTTAATGATGCTTATTACACATAAAAATGCGGACCCGCTCCGTCAGAAGCTTCAAATAAGTTCATGCTACCAGCACAGTGACAATACCGGACTTTCTTTTGAGGAAATGACCCCTTCAGATGAATATGAGTTTATTGCTGATGTTACTGAAAATGATGAAAACGGCTATCAGACAGATGAAGAAAAGCTTAACCAGATAAGAGAAGCATTTAATTTTGAGTATGACAATTCTCATGTAAATGTTGTTTCAAAGCTTTCTGTATCTGATATTTCAAAAGGCAGTGATGATGTTAAAATACTTCTGTCCAAACCGAATTTCTGTAAAGACGAGGAGCTTAAAGGTGCAGAAAGAGGAACTGCGGTACATACATTTATGCAGTTTGCGGATTTTTCAAAGCTTTCAGGCAGCTTTGAGCAGGAAAAACAGAGATTGATAAACAATGGATATATCAACAAAAAACAGGCAGAGGTTGTATTAAAAGAAGATGTTGACGCATTTCTGAATTCAGATCTGTATAAAAAAATACAGAATGCAGAAAATGTACATAAAGAAAGAAAATTCCTTATTGCAATTGATGATCTTGAGCTTGGTGATGAGTTTGCAGAACAGTATAAAGGTACTGACGGAATGCTTAACGGTATTATGGATATGGTTATTGAAAATAAGGACCATGTAATACTTGTTGACTATAAAACAGACAGGGTAAACAAACTTGAAAAGCTTGTAGATCTTTACAGCAAACAGCTTCTTCTCTATAAAAAAGCACTTGAAAAAATTCAGAAAAAACCTGTCAAAGAGGCAATAATTTATTCTTTCTGTCTTAATGATGAAATTGTTGTTCCTCTTGATTAAACTAATACAAAGGAGAAAATTATGGCAAATTATTCCAGAAAGGTTATCGCAAAGGGTGTAGGATACTCAACGGTAATTGACCCGAAGTTCAAAACAAATAAAATTCAGGTAACGTTTGTAACCGACCTGCTTTCAGAAAATGCAGCAGAAAATGCTATGGCAATCGGCATTCTGGGTTCATCAAACAAAAACTATAAAAATATCAGCGAGATTACCGAAAAGCTCAATGCTCTTTACGGTGCTACCATAAGCGTGAACGTTTCAAAGCAGGGAGATTATCAGAAGCTTTCAATCGGTGTAACAGCTCTTGACAATCGTTACGCTCTTGAAAATGAGGATATCAGCGGTGAGGTGCTTCATATTCTGCTTGACTGTATTTTTGCACCAAATGCTCAGAACGGTGAATTTGCATCAGAACCTTTTGATTTCAGAAAGAAGGACCTTCTTGATACAATTGATGCAGAAATCAACAATAAACGTGGATATGCTGTTATGCAGGCACACCGCAAAGCATTTGAGGGCGAAAACAGCGGCAATTCTCCATACGGAAACAAGGAAAGCGCACAGGCTGTAACACCTGCAAAGGCATATCAGGCTTACAACAGACTTCTGACAGACGCTCAGGTAGAAATTTTCTTTGTAGGCTCTGAGGAAAACAATTCTGTTGAAGAAAAGCTTGCAAAGGCGTTTTCAGCTCTTGACAGAAAAGAAACTGAAAATAAATTTATTGCTCTCAGTCCTGTAAAGGATGAAGTATGCAGATTTGATGAAAAGCTTGATGTAAAACAGTGTAAAATGGTAATGGCGTTCAAGACAGACAGTACAGACCATTATGCCATGAAGCTTATGAACACTATTTTTGGCGGAACACCATTTTCAAAGCTGTTTTTAAACGTAAGAGAAAAACTCAGCCTTTGCTATTACTGTGCGGCAAATTACAGCACACTCAAGGGTACTGTTTTAGTTGACAGCGGTGTTGAGGAAGAAAATCTTTCAAAGGCTGAAGATGAAATTTTAAATCAGCTTGAAGAAATGAAGAACGGCAACTTCACACAGGAGGATATTGACAATTCTATTTTAAGTATTGCAAATTCCCTTAAAGGTATCGGTGATACAACAGGTTCTTATATCGGCTGGTATTACGGCTGTCTTATTCAGGATGAAATTCTGACTCCTTCACAGGCTCTTGAAAAATACAAGGCAATAACAAAGGAACAGATTATGGAAGCTGCAAAGTCATTAAAGCTTGATACTGTTTATGTCATGAAAGGAGAAAACTAATGGAAATACAGGAAATCTACTGTTCCCAGACAGGTGACAAATGCAACTATATCAAGCATTCATCAGGACTTGATATTTATATCTGCGAAATGAACGGTTTCAGTACAACCGAAGCCCTTTTCGGTACAAAATACGGTTCTATCAATACAATGTTCAAGACCAGAAATGATGAAGAATACACAACTGTACCTGAGGGTATTGCACATTTTCTTGAACATAAGCTTTTTGAAAATGAAGATTGCGACGCATTTGCCCTTTATGCAAAAACAGGCGCAAACGCAAACGCTTATACTTCATTTGACAGAACATGCTACCTTTACAGCTGTTCAGACAACTACCTTGAATCACTGAAAATTCTTCTCGGATTTGTTCAGAGTCCGTATTTTACAAAGGAAACCGTTGACAAGGAACAGGGCATTATCGGTCAGGAAATCAAAATGACAAACGACAATCCGGGCTGGAGAGTTCTTTTCAACATGCTCCGCTGTATGTACCACAATCACCCTGTAAAGATTGATATTGCAGGTACGGTTGAAAGTATAGCACAGATTGACGCAGACCTGCTTTACAAATGCTATAACACATTCTACAATCTTCATAATATGGTGCTTGTCCTTGCAGGTAATGTTAAAACAGATGATATACTTGAAGTATGTGACGAGCTTTTAAAGCCTTGTGAAAATATTGAGCTGGAAACTGTTTTCCCGAGCGAACCTTATGAAATCGTTGAAAAAGAGGTATCAGAACATCTTCCGGTTGGCTCTCCTATTTTCAATATCGGTATCAAGTGCAGTCCTCTTACAGGATATGAACGTCTTAAGGCAAACATGGAATGTTATATTGCAGGAAGTATTATTTCAGACCCTTCATCAGAGCTTTACAAGAAAATGATTGAACAGGGACTTGTAAACTCAACCTTTGGTTACGAAGTTTTTGAAGGTGACGGTTT
Organism: Oscillospiraceae bacterium; assembly: GCA_045634285.1. Lineage (GTDB taxonomy): Bacteria > Bacillota > Clostridia > Oscillospirales > Ruminococcaceae > Porcipelethomonas. The sequence goes on along the minus strand of JAZQZW010000048.1, from coordinate 3,832 downwards.
CTTTACTCTTATTTTCAGCGGAGAATCAGCAAACCCGAAAAAAGTACGTGACATGCTTATCCAGGAAATTGAAAGGGTAAAAGCAGAAGGTCTTGACAGAAAGCTTTATGACAGCATAAAAAAATCAAGCTACGGTGAGCTTGTAATGGACAGCAATAATGTTGAGGCGGTTGCTTCAAATCTTATTTCTGCATTTATGTCAGGCACACAGCCTTATGACCAGATTAAAATTCTCTCTGAAATGACATACGAAGATGTACAGAAAACATTCTGCGAAAGATTTGATACAAAAAATCTTGTGCTTTCTGTTATTGAGTAAGGGAGGCATTTTATGAATACTATTGGTGTGCTTGAAGAAAATCAGGTAGTGTTTCCAAAGCTCGGGCTTGATTTTGAAATTTCCGATACTGCATTTACTATTGCAGGACTTGAAATTAAGTGGTACGGTATTTTTATTACAATCGGTCTGATTCTTGCAATGGTTTACGCCTTTAAAAAAATGCCGTCATACGGAATAAATCCTGACAAGGCAATTGACGTAATTATAGGCGGTGTTCTTGGCGGACTTGTTGGTGCAAGAGTTTACTATGTCATACTCAACTGGGAGGATTATTCAAGCTTCTGGGAAATGGTGAATATACGAAACGGCGGACTTGCCGTTTACGGCGGTTTAATCGGTGCGGTGCTTGTTGCGGCAATTATCGCCAAAATCAAAAAAGTAAAGCTTCTGCCCCTTCTTGATATTGCAGGTATCGGATTCCTGCTTGGACAGGGTATCGGCAGATGGGGCAACTTTACAAATCAGGAAGCTTTCGGCTGCAACACAGACAACATCTTTGGTATGAGCAGTGGTGTCATTCAGGATTGGATTGCAAGACATGGCGATACTGCAACAGTTGCGGCAGGTGAAGTAATGGAAGTTACAAAGCCTGTTCACCCATGTTTCCTTTATGAATCTGTATGGTGTCTTTTGGGTTTTGCACTTCTTGCAATTTTTGCACAGAAAATCAGAAAGTTTGACGGACAGATTATTCTGATGTATGCCGCATGGTATGGTCTTGGAAGATTCTTTATAGAGGGTCTGAGAGTAGACAGCCTTATGCTCGGTTCACTCAGGGTATCTCAGGGTGTGGCAGCTGTATGTGTTGTAGTATCTGTAATACTTCTTATTGTAATTGGTCTTAAGGTTAAAAGAATGGGTACAGACTATCAGCTTTACTGCGAAACTGAGGAATCAATAAACTCACTGAATGAATATTACAAAAAAGATGATGAACAGAGTGAAGAAGATGAAAAGGAAGAAACACAGGAAATCTCCGAAACAGAAGAAAAAACAGAGCAGGATATCGAAAATCCTGAACAGGATAAAGATATTTAAAAGGCTTTTAAAATTTGTGAAAATATTAAATAAGTTTGGGATATTCAAAATTATCGCAAACAAAACAATAAACAAACAGGAGGATAAAAATGGCAAACTTAATTAACGGTAAAGAGGTATCAGCATCAGTAAAGCTGAGAGTAAAGAACGAAACAGAAAAGCTTATTTCAGAAAAGGGAATCACACCTGGTCTTGCAGTAATTATTGTAGGTGACGACCCTGCTTCAAGAGTTTATGTAAACTCAAAGAAAAAGGCATGCGGTGAGGTTGGTTTCAATTCATTTGAATACGCACTCCCTGCTGAAACAACACAGGAAGAGCTTATGGCTCTCGTTGAAAAGCTCAACAATGACCCGAATGTAAACGGTATTCTCTGTCAGCTTCCACTTCCTAAGCACCTTGATGAAAATGCAGTAATCAATGCAATCAAAGCTGAAAAGGACGTTGACGCGTTCCATCCTTTCAACGTTGGTAAAATCATGATTGGCGAATATGCATTCCTTCCATGCACACCGGCAGGTGTTATGGAGCTTATCGACAGCACAGGTACAGAAATTTCTGGTAAGAACTGCGTTGTAATCGGCAGAAGCAATATCGTAGGCAAGCCTATGGCAATGCTTTTACTCCACAGAAACGGTACTGTTACTATCTGTCACTCAAGAACTCAGAACCTCAAGGAAATCTGTGCAAATGCTGATATTCTTGTTGCAGCAGTAGGCAGAGCAAACTTTGTTACAGCTGACATGGTAAAGGAAGGCGCAGTAGTAATCGACGTTGGTATGAACAGACTTGAAAACGGCAAGCTTTGCGGTGACGTTGATTTTGAAGCGGTTGAAAAGAAGGCTTCCTACATAACACCTGTTCCTGGTGGTGTAGGTCCTATGACAATCGCCATGCTTATGCAGAACACTCTTACAGCAGCTAAACTTCAGAATGGGATAAACGAATAATTAAACAAAGCAAGCCACCTGTTAAGGTGGCTTGTGTTTTTGTATATAGAAAGCTTTGAATTGTTTTTATCTTCATTGCACTAAAAAACAGGACAAAAACCGCCACAGTAGGCGGTTTAAGTGTTATGCGATTTGTATTGATTTTATTTCTGATTCTGTAAATTCTATCAAATGTTTGTTATCAGGGATTTTCAATGTAATAGAATTTTCATCATCATCATTATCATCTGCATCGTGGAAAGAGAAGACATAACCTTTCCATTGTGTATTATCTACATCTGTCAAAATAACATTATGAAATAAATAATCCTGTATTTTTATCATGTTTTTTTCCACCTTTCGTGGAACTAAATTAAGTCCTGTTTTTGAATAGTGAATTGTGTTTATGTTTATATATTACTTTAACGCATAAACCTCAATTGCTTTTGCAGCACCATTATTTTCACATGTATCGGTTATATATTTAGCAGCATGTCTTACACTTTCGGAAGCATTGCCCATAGCTACCGAAACTCCTGCAAGCTTCAGCATTGAGATATCATTGTTGCTGTCACCCATAGCCATAACTTCAGACATGTCCGCACCAAGAATACGGCTGAGATACTGAAGTGCCTGTCCCTTACATGATGTACTTGAAGTAATTTCCAGATTGTATTCCATTGCATAAGCAATTTTAGGAGCAGGGCTTAACTGACTTATGCGGTAAATAGCTTCATTCCTGTCCTTTTTGTCCGCAAAGAAAAGATTTATTTTTTCAAGCTTCGGTTTATTTGCATTGTAATACTCAATAATATCATCGGTATAATTTCTTGCAGTTCTGAGTATTTCATCAAAACCGCCATTTACATTAAAATGTTCAAGCTTTTCAAGGTCAGAGCTTTGCATATAGCCGTTTCCGTCTATATACAAATCAATAAGGCAGTCATATCCGCTGAGTATTTCAAGAATGCTGTCAACAGTTTCGGTTTCAATAGTGTCACTGTAAAGTGCACGGCCACCGCTCGCTACAATTGACGAACCGCCTGAAGTAATGAAATATTTTATATTTTCAATATTTCTTATTTTTTCGGGAATCTCTCCCATAACACGTCCTGTACAGATTGCAACTGTAATTCCCTGCTTATCAGCTTCGATTATGGAATTTATGCATTTATCAGAAATGTTTGTGGAATTGCTTATAATAGTACCGTCAAGGTCCAGGGCAATAAGCTTTACTTTTTTGTTTTTATCCGAAATCACCCGTTTGCTCACGACATTGTTCATAGCTTTTTTGATACGTGTATAGCGTGCCTGACGTGCTTTCAGGCTGGCAATAGTCTGTTCGTCGGGTTCTATAATAATTTCTCCCCTGAATCCGTCAACTGCCGCATATTTGCCGTTTAAACTGTCATCAGATTCCGGAATATTGATAACTGACGGGATTTCAAGCTTTCTTGCAAGGAATGAGGCATGTGATTTTTTCATTCCGTTAATGACAACAAGAGCAAGTCGGAGGCCAAGCGGT
>JAZQZW010000047.1:0-2091 GCA_045634285.1 Oscillospiraceae bacterium | reverse complement strand
CTTTTTCTCCCTCTGAATATCTTTCAGAGGGTTAATCTTTATATAAAATCCGTGGTACAGCATTAATACATCTCCATTCCAAACTGCATTTTTTCTTCGGCTTCAAGGACTTCCGACTGGATTGCATTTGCAAGTGCAGTTTCAAGATATTTCAGGTCCAGTCCGTTTTCTTTGTATCCCTGTTCAATCGTGTCATAATAACTGACTGACGGAGTTTCAATTGGTCGGTTTCCGTTCATGATATAAATCATTGCTTCGACTTCCTCACCGTTAAGCTCAACCGTCACATTTTCTTTTATGTAATATTTGGGCCAGCTTTCGTATTTGTCAAGAATGCTTTCATCCATTTTATCCAGTTCCCACAGCAGAATCGGAACTTCGCTGTTTTCATCCGGTTCTACTGTTGCGTGATGTCTGAACTGCAACTCGTAGCCTTTCAGCATTGCAGTTCCTGCAACTTCAGAGTTGGGGCACCTGTATGACATTTGCTTCAGATTAATGTTTGAACCGTAGGCTGCGTATAAAATTTTGTTACTCATTTTTCTTCTCCTTTTTTACATAGACATTGTAAATCCTATGTTTTGCTGTTCTTCAAATTCCTGTTCATTTTCGGCTTGTTCCTCTTCGGCGGGTACAATCTCCACCTGTTCCTCAAACTCGCTTGTCGGCTCTGACATTTGCTCATGTTGGGCGTTTCGTTCCTGTTTTAGCCTTTCTCTTTGCTTAATTGCATCTTCGGGGTGACGCCATGAAATACATCCGTCAAGATGTGAAATCAAGTGTTTTCTGCAATTCTTGAATTCCTCTCCGTTTAAGCCAAGGTTAATCAGCCACACTCTGCAGCTGTATCTGAGGTTATCACTCTCCGAAATATTCGGAGAGCAGAATTTTCTTGTAAGTGCCGCATTGCTTATCGCAAGTGCAAGCACCACATATGACCTTATGACACCTGCATGAAGCGAACTGTTGCAGGCTCTCATTTCCCAGTGACCGTCTGAAAAAAAGCTGTGCAGATTAAGTGCCCTGTATCTTGTATTGGAGTAGTGTCTGTAAACCTCATCTGTATTTCCTTTATACCACAGTTTTTTGATTTCTTCAAGATTTTTAGGTTTCTGTTTATTCAGCTTTTCAAGAAAATCCCTGTCAACCTTCTGGCAGTAGGTTTCCCTCATTGGCGATACTTGAAGAACATCAAACAGAAAATTCTCCTTACTTGCAAAAATGTTCACAAGGTTTCTCAGGCTCTGTGCTGTATACGGACTGCCGTCAATATGTATGTGAATTCCCGACATATACTCGGCACCGGTAACACCTCCGGCTTTTCTCACAGCCCTTACCACTTCCTGAAGCAGTTCTATATCCTCATATTCAAGCACGGGAGTTACAATTTCAACAGCATAATCTCTTGACGATATGACACCGCTTCTGTTGACACAGCGTATGCTTGAATCGTAAACAACCGACCATTTTCCGTCCTTACTGTCACGGATAGTGTACTTGTCATAACTTCCACCGACATGCTCCGGTCTGCTGCCTAAAACCTTTGAAATTGCCTTTGCCGCAGAGCTTCTCATTAAGCCTGTACACTCAATTTCAACCCCGAACTTTTGTGTTTTTATTCCGTCATATTTTTCTGACAAGCTATCTGCCTCCATTCAAAAAAGCGACCTGCACTGCAAGTCGCTTTGTTCTTATTTTTCAATTTTTGCCATCACTTCAATTTCGCCTTTAAAAATTATCTGAACCGTATCATTCGAAATCACCCTAACACACTCAATCAGTTTTCTGATTATGACATCATCGAATGTGTCAAGCTGAAAATTCTCGTTGCTTATCGTCTGCATAGCCGAGTCAATTTTGCTTTGAGTATCCTCTGAAATTTTTATGCTTTTCTGAAGCTCTGACAGCTTTTCATTTATTTCTTTTTCCTCATCATGAATTTTCATAAATTTGGATGTATACTAAAAAAGTAGACAAGTATGATATAATAAGAATAAAAAAGAAGACAAGTAGGAGGAATAAAAAATGTCAGGAAAAATCACCCCAAAATACACAGAGGAATTTAAACAGACAATAGTGAATTTGTATCAG
>JAZQZW010000046.1:0-16829 GCA_045634285.1 Oscillospiraceae bacterium | reverse complement strand
TGCACAAGCAAGAAAGTACAAACTGTTTTATTAAAGTAAATCCCGCGAAGTTTATTTTAATTTACAAGTAAAATAAATCGCGACACGTCCTGTCGGGTCACCGACAAATATAAATTTACACCTATTACCAACATTTATTTTACAAATATAACCCAACCTCTTTTATTGACTTGAATTTCATTTTATGATAAAATATACATATAATCTTTTACGAACAAGAGGTAAAAACTATTGAAACTTGCTATATCAATATTATCATCTGCTGTTGTTATTTCAGCAGGAATCTTTTCATTCTCGGCATCTGCTGATGAACCTGCCCTATCAGAATCTATACAGATAACCGATACTATCGTTTCAGAAGCGGCTGTGACAGAAGATTTTTTTGCAGATGGCTGGAACAATATTGACGGAAAATGGTATTATTATCAAAACAACAGCTTTTTAACAGGAATACAGAACATTGACGGAACATCTTTTCTTTTTGCCGACAATGGTGCACTGCGAACAGGCTGGCAATCCATTAACGGACAGCGAAGATTTTATGATAATCAGACACATAATGAACTATATGGCTGGATTGAATGGCTTGACAACATTTATTACAATGATAAAGCCTGTGGAAAGCTTACAGGCATTCAGGAAATTGAAGGTAAACGATATCTTTTCAGCGATGAGGGCATTCTTCAAATAGGTTTTGCAAATCACAATGGATTTACCTATTACTGCAAAAGTGACGGAGAAATTTTAAACGGAAACGGTATCGACTCCCCTGTTCTTATCGGAGGTGATTATTATCTTATCCTGCCTGAAGGGTATGTAATGCTTGGCTGGCAGAACATCAAAGGTAAGGAAATCTATTTCAGCTATCAGACTGCAAAGCCTGTTTATGACTGGATTTATTTCGGCGGTGATTATTACTTCTGTGATAAAACAAGCGGAAAATACACAGGTGAAAAAAATATTAACGGACATCCTTATATTTTCAGTGAAGACGGAAAGCTTCAGACAGGCATGCAAAAGCTTGGCAACGGGAAAACCTGTTACTACTACGAAGACACAAGCTACGCTGTGGGCTTTACAGAAATTGAAAGTGATACATATTACTTTGATGAAAACGGCTGCATGCTGACAGGCTGGCAGACTATTGACGGCGGTAAATATTATTTTATGAATGACGGCAAAATGGCAACAGGATTTAATGAAATATCAGGACTCAAATACTATTTCAATGAAAACGGAATCATGCAGACAGGTTTTGCTGATATTCAGGGATACAGATATTATTTTTCCACAAGCGGTATCATGAAAACAGGCTTTGTAACTATAGACGGCTGCAGATACTATTTTTCAGAAAACGGAAAAATGAAATATAACTGGCAGAAAATAGACGATAACAGATATTATTTCGGAACCGACGGAAAAATGCACACAGGTTTTTCTGAAATTAACGGAAGTACATATTATTTCGGAACTGACGGTATTATGCAGACAGGTCTTAAAATAATGAACGGAAAATATTACAATTTCGGAGAAAACGGTATACTGACACCAATAAAGGTATTTGTAGGGGTGGGGCATGGCGGAAATGACCCCGGTGCTATCGGTTACATAGTTGAAAAGGAATATACATTCAAAACCGCAAAGGTTGTGGAACAGCATCTCAAAGATGCGGGAATCGAGTACATGCTCAGCCGTACCGCAGATATTGATACCACTATGGAAAGTAAGCTGAAACTGTGCAACGACTATGATCCTGACCTTATAATTGACATTCATTTCAACGCTGTAGGCGACCCTGGATTTGAGGTCTATCATTCGTATAAAGGCGGTTTATCCCTTACCCTTGCCGAAAACATAAATGCAGAGGTAGAAAAAATAATGTACAGCAAGGGGTGTAAAACTTTTCTGCGTGATGGTGCTGACAGATTTACAATTATAAGAGAAACCTTTGTTCCGGCTGTGCTTATTGAAGGCGGTTATGTTGACAACTATGGCGATGCCATGTTTATTGCACAAAACTACGACAAGCTTGCCAAAGCTTATGTTGCAGGAGTACTTAAAACAATAGAAATGATATTCGGAACGTAAAAAAGTCGGATGCTTAAAGCATCCGACTTAATTTTTACTCTATTGCTTCGGGTAAACCTTAATGATTACCTGAATCCAGTGCTTCGCTTCGTTGCTTGCAAGTGCTCTTGCAATAGCCGCTGCGTCACGAACATTTGTTACACCGTCCTGATTGAAATCAGCTGTAAATGGAAGTGCATCTGCATAGTCGATTGAAAGCATGTATGCAATAAGTGCTGCATCTCGTACATTTACCTTGTCGTCCTGATTGGCATCACCGATGTAAACAATCTTTGTTTCAACTGTTGGTGTTGTTGTTACCGCTGTTGTTGTCACTTTTGCTGAAGTTGTTGATGAGCTTGCTGTTGTGTCTGATGTTGTTGATGAACTTGCTGTTGTGTCCGATGTTGTTGATGAACTTGCTGTTGTGTCCGATGTTGTTGATGAGCTTGCTGTTGTGTCTGATGTTGTTGATGAACTTGCTGTTGTGTCCGATGTTGTTGATGAGCTTGCTGTTGTATCTGATGTTGTTGATGAGCTTGCTGTTGTGTCCGATGTTGTTGATGAGCTTGCTGTTGTGTCTGATGTTGTTGATGAGCTTGCTGTTGTGTCTGATGTTGTTGATGAGCTTGCTGTTGTATCTGATGTTGTTGATGAGCTTGCTGTTGTGTCTGATGTTGTTGATGAGCTTGCTGTTGTGTCTGATGTTGTTGATGAATCTGCTGTTGTATCTGATACTGTTACAGAAGTTGAAGTAGTTGTTTCCTTTGCATTTACAACTGCTGTACCTGTAACTGTGCTGTAATTTTCATCTTCAGGAGTAAAGAACCATTCAAGAACATTTTCTCCTACCTGTAAGAGAATATCCTGAATAACCCATGAAACAGTACCCTTTGTATCACCTTCTGAAAGGCTGATTTCAGGGAGTGCATCACCCTCTGAGTATTCCTTGTCTTCAATAAAAGGATTTACAACCGATGCAAGCTTTTCAATTGTAATTTCAATTGAAGCAGGCTTTGTATCGGCATAATTTTCATCACCCTTTACATAATACCATACAGTGTATGTGCCTGCATTTGTTGCAGATGGAATTTCTGATGAATATTCGCCCTCTTCGGAAAGTGCATAGAGCATTGTTCCGTTTACAGCCTCACCTGCTGTAATAAGAGCCTGTGCTTCTCCGTTGTATACAAGTCCTTCTGCAGCTGAAGGCATCACTTCAACAGTTACCGCAGCTTTCTTCATTGATGCTTCAATGCTTGCCTTTGCACTGTCGTAATGGTTTGTATCTCCCAATGAGTAATACCATACAGTATATGTGCCTGCATTTGTTACTGTCGGGATTTCTGATGAATATTCACCGTCCTGAGAAAGTGAGTACATCATTGTTCCTGTATTTGTTTTACCTGCTGAAACAATTGCCTGAGCCTCTCCGTTATAAGTAAGATTTTCAATTGCTGCCGGCGGAGCTCCTACTGAACCCTCTGCCTTTCCGACAGTTACTTCAACATAAGCTTTTTCAGTATCGGCATAGTTATCGTTACCCTGAGCATAATACCATACCTGATATGTTCCGGCATCTGTTACTGCCGGAATTTCTGCCGAGTATTCACCGTCTTCGGAAAGTGCATACATCATTGTGCCGTATTTTGCCGTAGCATCTGCCGTAATAAGAGTCTGAGCTTCTCCGTTGTATACAAGACCCTCAATTGCTGTCGGTGCTGTTTTAATTTCATTCGGCACCTTTGCGATTATAACTTCAACATATGCCTTCTGGCTGTCTACATAGTTTTTGTCTGTACTCTGTACGTAATACCATACTTTATATGTTCCTGCATCTTTTGCAGTCGGAATTACCATAAGGAAATTACCGTCTTCTGACAGACTGTAAACCATGTTGCCGCCCTTTGCCTTACCTGAAGCAACAAGCGCCTGTGCAGTACCGTCGTATACAAGGTTTGTCTTTGGAACAGGGGTGCTTCTTACAATTGCCTCTGCAAGTGAAATTGTAACTTCAACAGAAGCAATTTCTGTATCTGAATAGTTAGGGCTGTCACCCTGAACATAATACCATACTGTATATGTTCCTGCCTGAATTGCTGTAGGAATTTTTGATGAATAGCCTGCACCCTGTGTCAGACTGTACATTAAAGTACCTGTGTCAGACTGACCCGCTGTTACAAGCTTGAGTGATGAACCTGTGTATACAAGTGATTCAACCGGCTGTGGCGGAGTTGAAAGTATTGCAGGGATTCTTGCAACATTAACTTCTATAGAAAGCTTTTCGCTGTCTGAATAGTTTATACCGTCACCCTTTACATAATACCATATTGTGTATGTTCCGCCGCTGATTGTTTTCGGAAGTTCTTCTGAATACACACCGCTCTTTGTTGTGCTGTAAAGTAAAGTTCCTCCCACAGCTTCACCTGCTTCAATAAGAGTGTGTTCTTCACCGTCATATACAAGACCTTCAACAGCCTTTGGTGGAGTAACCACATATGCAGGTGCCTTTGAAATAAAGAATACCCATTTATCGTTTGTAATATCTGTTACAGCCTTATTGTTAACGCCTTCTGCAACATCGATTGAAATTTTATATGTTCCCTTTGCAATCGGCTCTGCTGCTTCACCGTTTGTATCGATGTATTTTACTGTAATTTCGCCCACACCGTCAACAAGAGGTGTTACAACTGCTGTTTTAGCCTCACCGTCATAGACAGCTTCAGAAGGAAGTTCAACTGTAAAGTCATCGGCTGAAAGTGTACTGAGCTTTTCAATTTCAAATGTCCAGCTCTCACCTGTTACACCGATAATTTCTTCATTGTTGTCGCCCTGTGCAACATTTACCGCAAATGAGTATGTACCTGCATTTATCGGTTCTGCTTCGTTGCCCTCTGCGTCATAATACTTAACTGAAATTTCACCAAGTCCCTCTGTATTTGCTGTTACTTCAACGCTCTTTGCCTCACCGTTGTAGATAAGTTCTTCAGGTACGGTAACAGTAAAATCATCTGTTGTGAGTTCTGTTGCCTTTTTAACAGTAATTTCAAGTGTAAGATTTTCTGATGTATAAACTTTGTCCTTGTATGTGTGGGCAGGCATACTTACCATAAGCTTATAACTGCCTGCATTTACAGGGGCTGCTTCAAGAACGTTTCCTTTTGAATCAAACCATGTGAATGTCATCTTATCAGCATCACCGTTTGTTGTAAAGTCCTTTTTAGCAGGTTCCTTGATTTCGTCACCGTATGTATATTCAGTTGCAAAGCCGTTGTTTACAATAACAGTTTCATTTGCCTTACAGATATCACACACACCCTCAGTAAAGCTGTGAGCACCGAATGTAATATCAGCTTCAACAGTAACTTCATTTTCACCGTCATTTACAACTGACTTTGCTGTGTATGTATCGGCAGCAAGCTCGCTCTCAGAAACCTCGTTGCCGTCCTCATCAAAGTAAGTGATATTTGAAATTTCAACACCTTCCAGTCCTTCAGACTGCTGAATTTCCACATTTGCTTCACAGCCACCGTCGTTGCTGACAGCAAGCTTTACAAAATATGCGGAAATTTCTTCGCTGTTTACACAGTCTTCATTCAGACATGTGAAATTTGCAGTACTCTTATCTGCCTTGTCCGCAGAAACAGCAAGCTTATGACCTGATGGTGAAACAGTAAAGCTTGTCTGACCCATACCGTCAGTTTTTTTCATGAACATTGTATATGTTCTGCCCGGTTCAAGACCTGTGAATGTTGTACCGCCTGAAACTTTTTCACCGGCTGTTGTGCCGTTCAGGTAAAATTCGTAGCCTTCAACATCTGCTATTGTAACAGAAGTTTCTGTCGCTGTAATCTCAGGCATCTGGGTTACATAAACTGTAAGCATGTTGCCTGAAGCCGAAGCGTTGCCATGATATGCACAGCCTGAGATTGAAGCATTGTAGCTTACAACAGCAGTTCCCACTTCATCTGCTGTAATCTGACTATTTAAAATGTCAACTGTAAGATTTTCACCCTCAGCAGCCTTTGCGTTGGAAATATTAAGGCAGTTTTTAACATGACCTATTCCCATTTCAGCAAGAATCTGCGCAATAGTTTTTGTCTGTCCTGCAAACATAACTGTGCTGATACCCTCAAGTGATTTCTTAAAGGTTTCATTATTTGCCTGTGAGTCGAGGGTAAATGTTTTTGTGCAGATTCTTGTAAGTGTATTTACACCTGTAACCTCATAAACATTTACATTTACAGACTTTGCTGTACCTGCTGTGAAAAAGTAAGGATTTACGCTGAAATATTTCTGCATTCCCTGAGAATAATTATATGTATCAGGCATGTAAAGCATATATCCTACATTTGTAGTGTAGAAAACCTTACCGCTTGGAGTATAATCATTCCAGTTTACGTTTATTTTAAGAGTGTCGCCTGCGTTGATACCATACTCAGCGGCATCTTTTCCGTCATAACGGCTGAGAGAAATATCCATGTCCTTGATATCTTCATCGGAAGATGTTACATTCTGTCCACCGATAAAGTCGGCTAATGTGTAGTCAAATTCTTCCAGCTCACCATAATTTACAGTGTCACCTGCAAACGCATTGTTTCCTATCTGTATCGGTACTGCTGCCAGATTGATTTTGGCATTACATTCTGAAAATGCATATTCACCCAAAGATACAACTGTTGACGGAATATTGACTTCCCCAAGCACAATGCCTGAAAAAGCATGGCTGCCTATGGCTGTAATACCATTTTCAATTACAACCGAAGTTACTTTTGTTTTGTCCCATGGTGCATTATCAGCCTCATAATCATCAATTGCACCGTTCCCTGAAAATGTCAGCTGACCGTCTTCAAGAGTCCATACCGCATTTTCACCGCATTTGTTCTGTTCTGCGGCTTCATCTGCCGAAACGCTCATAGCAATTTCTGTACCTAAAACATTTCTTACCGAAAGGGGCATAGCCGAAGTTGCAAGAAATGCAAGGCTCACAGCAAAAGCTATAGTCTTTTTAAATCTCATAAAAATACCTCCCTGTATTTTTTTCAGGCAATACCGCACAAAAATGAATATATTTTTTGCGCAAATTGCCTTAAGCAAATTATACTTATATGTATTATACCACATCTTAGCAAAACTGTCAATTTATTTTTGTCTTAAAATTACAAAAAACTGCATATTTTACATATGCAGTTTATGGAAATTTATTAAAATCAGAGCAAAGAGTGATAAGCTCGCTAAATCATATTGCGACGATTGCAGCAGTCGCAGAAAGTTCTTATTTATTTCTGTATCTGCTTCCGTAAATTTTTGGCTTTAAATATTTCAGATACAGGTCAACGCTGCCGCTTAAAACATAGTCATAGAAAATGAAAAATACATTTACAAACACCCAGAGTATGTACAGACCGTACTTTCCGAGTATTGCAAAATCGTCCATAAAATCATCTATGCCCAGCAGATGAATTGTAATCTGATAATCGGCAACAATACAGACGTTGAATACAGCAAATTTAATTATTGTCCTTAGTATTTTAAGCGGAATTTTTTCAAGCTTGTACTTTAAAATAGGATAATGACCGAAAAAGAGAATAAATATTATCGCAGCTTCCTTGTCAAAGGTTACGAATACAGACAAAAGACTTACCGCAACATAAGTCAGAAACGCCCAGGAGGCATTTACCTCAACAACTATAATAGTCAGAAGTGCCCCTGCAATCATAGGAAGTGTCAGGTACAGAAACGGAGCAACTCCTGTCATAAACATGGCAAGAATGCAAAGCGCCGATATCACTCCGCCAAGTGCAACCCTGTAGCTTAAACTGTTCATATTAAATACAGTCACACAGACAGTCGGCACACATAAGGCACTGACAGATGTTGCAGAGTGTGTTGCAGGTATTGTCGGTGCTGTTTGAATGTGCGTAAGGATTGCCGTTCATCTGACCGCTTCGCTTGTTTCTGAGCTGACCGAACGCCATCTGATATTCCCTGTTTGACGGGTCAAGACGTACAGCCTTTTCAAAATAAGTGTAGGCATCATTCATCCAGCCTCTTGAAAGGCATACAACACCCTTGAGATAATTCCATTCAGCAGAACCGTCATTTCTGTTTTTTTCAAGCATATCATCTGCTGCTGTATAATTTCCATGCTCAATATGTGAACGTATGTCGCTGTAAATATTACTGCTGTACTGTGAAGAATATCCGCCTGATGTATTTGTGCCGTTTCTTCTCATGTCCATTATTTTGTCATATGCCGCATTGATTTCAGCCATTTTTTCAGTTGCAATATCTGCCATGACCGAATCCTGCTGTCTGTCAGGGTGATACTGCTGGGTAAGCTTTCTGTATGCGGTTTTGATTTCTTCGTCTGTAGCTGTCGGCGAAACGCCAAGCATTATGTATGGATCTGTCATATTATTCTCCTATATTTCAATTGTTTTGCTGTTATCTGCTTTTTTCATATTATGAAAATTCGGAAGTCCCAGATATACCACATTATCAAGTATATCACGGAATTTCTCAATATTCAGCCTTGTGTAAAATTCACTTGCCTGTCCAAGTGACATTTTTATGTTATCCATAGCAAACTCTCTCGCCTGCTCCGTATCTTCAAAATTCAGAAGCAGCGGATTGTAGTTACCGCTTTTCTTATCCTTTTCAATATCATCATAAGCATCGGCAAGATAAATAAATCTGCCAAGATGATATCCAAAACCGGCAAGGTTTTTTCTGTCCTGCTCATTCTGAGAAATATTTTCTGCAATAACCGACATTATCTGTGCCGTAGGGTCACATGCCCTGTCAATGGAACTGCATTTTTCACGCTCTGTTTCTGCCTGCATTTTCATGTAATACTCAGTTTTCCGGGCAACAACAGGATATCTGTCTGCCGCCTTTTTGTAGGATTTTTTCATAACCACTCTCAGCATACGGAAAAAAAGTGACGGAACAAAGCTTCTGTCTGAAATTTCATCACAAACCTTATGGTATACCGAAATCACAGCCGCCGCCGAAGTATAATCAAGATTGTTACCGCAGCAGATACATGGCTTTTTTGCAAAAAGATGTACTATACAATGTTTTTTCTGAATAAGATTGCATCGTGAATTGTACGCATTGTCAAGCAGCCCCAGAAAAGTAAAATCATAGCTTAGCATAAAACGGTAAATCTGCCCGTAACTTTTGCCAAGAGTTTTACACAGCCCACAGTAAAACGAGCTGTAAATTTCATATTCAAAATACCGCATGTGCGGTTTAAACGGTTTTATATATCCAAACATACAAACCTCAATTCAGACTGCTTTTACAATGTTTCAATCTATATTGTAACAAATATATTACTAAATGTCAATAAATCAGTTCCCTTTTTCACATACTTTTTAAAAACAAAGGAACGCACAAAGCGTTCCTGTTTCAAAGACTGCATCCGATAATCGGCTGCGGCTGTATTCCTTTGAGAGAATTTGCAACAGCTTCGGGGATTTCACGAAAATCGCATATTGCAGAGGTAGGCTTTTTCTTGCAGTCGTCCTGATAAATCGGCACAAAATAATAATGCTTCATATTCAAAAGCCTGCCGATATTTTTCATAGAGCCTGCAAGTGCGTCGTTTGTGGCAATAGCAAGCAGAACAGGCTTTTTGTTTCTCAGGTGTGACTTTACCGCCATTGTTACAGGCGTGTCAGTAATGCTCAGGGCAAGCTTTGCACAGGTGTTGCCCGTACATGGAGCAACAAGCATAATATCCGTCATGCCTTTCGGGCCTATCGGCTCTGCGTCCTCTATGGTTGTGATAACCTTTCTTTTGCAGATGTCCTCAAGACGCTTTATATTATCCTGTGCCCTGCCGAATCTTGTATCGGTCCCGGCAGCATTGTATGACATTATTGGGATAAGCTCTGCACCGCAGTCGGTAAGTATCTGTGCCTGTTCAAATGCATTTGCAAAGGTACAGAAAGAGCCTGTTACCGCAAAGCCTATCCTTATATTTTCAAGGTCGGTCATTCAGGAAACTCCTTTCAGTCAGTATGTTAAGTGTTGTCTGTGCGATTATTTCACCTGCTGTTACGGGTGAATATTTTCCCGGTAGAGAAAGTGACAAAAGTGCCTTTATATCACGCTTTTGTGCGTATTCGAAATCAGTTCCTCCCGGCTTTGAAGCAAGGTCGATTACAAATGCGTCATTTTTCATTCTGTCAAGAACGCTTTTGTCAACAAGCATGGCAGGGGCAGTGTTGAAAATGATGTCGGCTTTTTCCGCAGATTCTTCAAGCTCTGAAATTTCAGCCGCCTTGCAGCCGTAAATTTCTGACCATATCAAATCGGTTTTCTTTCTTGCCGCAACTGTCACCTGTGCCCCAAAGCCGTTTAAAATTTTTGCAAGCACCTTTGCAATTCTGCCTGCTCCCACAATCAGAACTTTCGCTTTATAAATGGTTCTGCCGAAATTCTGCATGGCAATTTCCACCGCTGCTTCGGCTGTGGGAACTGCATTTGCAACAGCAAAATCTTCCCTTAAGCTGTAGTCGGTAACATTTCTGCCAAACAGAGTGTTTATCTCCTGCGTTACACGACCGCCTGTGATAACCGTATCATCACTTACCGCATTTTTAAGTGAGGAAAGTATAAGATTTCTTCGGCTGTGAGGTGCGTTAAGACAGACATTGTCGGTGCTGACAGGCAGAGGAAGTATAAGACAGCCAATTTTTTCGGGGAGGTTTTCTGTGTCGTCAATTTTTTCTGCCTTTCCTGTGTCGATTACATCTTCAAATCCGTAAATATAGGTTTTGTATTTTTCGGCAAGCTTTTTTGCGGCATAAAGCTGACGCATGTCACCGCCTGCTATCAGAAAAACTTTGTTATCTTTCATGGCTTTCTCCGTTTTGATTTTTTATTTCTTGTTTATAATATGAAGTAAAAGGAAAAAGAGTGAAAAAAAGAAAGAGCGTACAGCCATATGACTGTACGCCCTTTCCGAAAGTAATGATAATATGAAAAAAACTAAAAGATAAATTACTTTGCAATATACTTTTCGATTTCCTTAGCAAATTCACCAGGTTCGTCTGTGTGTGCCTTGAGTTCAATTGGCTTTGAGAGGTCAAGGCTGAAAATGCCCATGATTGACTTTGCGTCAATTGCATATCTGCCTGATACAAGGTCAACGTCGAAATCATACTTCATTACCATGTTTACGAAGTCCTTGACATCGTTGATTGCTGCGAGATTGATTTTGTAAGTTACCATAATAATGTACCTCCTGTTTATCCCTTGTGTTCTTTTTTCTTCTGCGGAATTTCCCTTCCGCTGTACATATAATACCACGACATGAAATATTTGTCAAGGTGATTGAAATAAATTCGTAAATTTAGTATAATGAATATATACCCTTATTATTCGTTTTTATTCAAAATGAATATTTTGTTAAGCATGCACAATAAATAATGTTAAATTTTGTAGAATACAAACATAAAAATTGAGGTCTTTTTTATGAAAGTTTATTTTGAAACCTTCGGCTGCAAGGTCAACAGCTATGAAACAGAAAGCATGACTGCCGATTTTCAGAGTGGTGGTTATGAGATATGTCATAATCCGACAGAAGCCGACATAATAATTATAAATAGCTGTACCGTAACCGAATCGGGAGACAGCAAAAGTCTTTATGCCGTAAGGAAATACCGTAAGGAAAACCCCGATGCCCTGATTATGCTCACAGGCTGTCTGCCGCAGGCAACTCCCGAGGCGGCAGAAAAAATCCCACAGGCAGACATTGTGACAGGTACAAAGGAGCGTTACAGAGTGCGTGAGCTTGTGGAAGAATTTCTCGAAAAGAGAGAACAAAAGGTTCACATTGTTCCCTATGGCAAAAGCGATGAGTTCGAAAAACTGCCATGTGGAAGCTTTGAAAACAGGACAAGGGCATTTCTTAAAATACAGGACGGCTGTAACCAGTTCTGCTCATACTGTCTTATTCCCTATGCAAGAGGAAGATGCCGTTCAAAGCCGTTGGAGGAGATAAAGCATGAGGTTACGGAAATTGTAAAAAACGGCATTAAAGAAATAGTCCTTGTTGGCATAAACCTTATGTTTTACGGCAAGGAGTTCGGCAAACGCCTTGTTGATGCTGTGGAGGTATGCTGTGAAATTCATGGGGTTGAGAGGGTGCGTCTTGGCTCACTTGAGCCCGAGATGATTTCCCGTGAGGATTTACTCCGTTTGTCAGAGCTGCCGCAGTTCTGCCCACAGTTTCATCTTTCCCTGCAAAGTGGCTGTGACAACACCTTAAAGGCTATGAACAGGCACTACACAACCAATGAATACTATAAAATAGTTGAGGAAATACGTGAAGTCTTTCCCGACTGTGCAATCACAACGGATATTATGGTGGGATTTCCCGATGAGAGTGATGAGGATTTTGAAAGTTCGCTTAAATTTGTCAATAAGGTTGGCTTTGCAAAAATTCACGTTTTCCAGTACTCAAGGCGCAAGGGTACGGTGGCATACGAGCGAAAGGGACAGATTTCCAGAGCAGTAAAGCATGAACGTGCCGACAGAATGAAGGCTCTCGGTACTGAGCTTTCAAAAAATCATAACAGAAATCTCATCGGAAAGGTGGTTCCCGTACTGTTTGAAAGGGAAAATTCCACGGATTTTCACCAGGGACATGCACCCGATTATACAATTATAAAAATTTTCGAAAAAAATTTAAAAAAAAGTTTGCGTCGGAGCGTTTTTTATGTTAAAATAGAAGAGAGTGATGAAAATTGCTGTATTGGTAAAATTATTGACGAAATATAGCATTTTCACCTTCGGCATTTACCGCAAGTCTGCCGAAAGCAATCTTAAAAAATATCTAATTGCGGAGAATGGAGCTTAACATGTCTGTATTCAGAATTTATGTTGAAAAGAAGCCTGAGTTTGCCGTAGAAGCAAAGTCGGTTTTAAGCGACGTTCAGACAGCACTTCGTCTGAATATCACAGGACTGAGAATTTTAAACCGTTATGACGCTGACAAGCTCAGCCAGGAAGATTTTGAAATGTCGATTAACACCGTATTTTCAGAACCTGCCGTTGACGTTACATATTCGGAAATGCCTGTTTTGATAAATAACGAAAGAGTATTTGCAGTTGAATACCTTCCCGGACAGTTTGACCAGAGAGCAGACAGCTGTGAACAGTGTATTCAGATTTTAACCCAGAAGGACAGATGCAGAGTTAAAAATGCAAGAGTATACATCGTAGAGGGCAGAATTTCTGATGATGAATTTGAAAAGCTCAAGGCATACCTCATAAACCCTGTTGAAAGCAGAGAGGCATCTCTTGACACATTCAAGACACTTGACACACAGTATGACATTCCTGAAAAGGTTGAAGTACTTGAAAACTTTATCAGACTTAACGATAAGGGCTTAGCGGCGTTTATCACAGAATTCGGCTTGGCAATGGACTTTGACGATATCAAGTTCTGTCAGGCATACTTCAAGGACACAGAAAAGCGTGACCCTACTATCACAGAAATCAGAATGATTGACACATACTGGTCTGACCACTGCCGTCACACTACATTCTCAACAAACATTGAAAATGTAAGCATTGACGCGCCTTACATCAAGGATACTTATGACCTTTACCTCAACATCAGAGAAGAGCTCGGAAGAACTGAAAAGCCTGTTACACTTATGGACATGGCTACACTTGCAGTAAAGAAGCTCAAGGCTGACGGTAAGCTTAATGACCTTGACGAAAGTGAAGAAATCAATGCATGTTCAGTTAAAATCAAGGTTAACACAGAAGACGGCGAAGAAGACTGGATTTTGATGTTCAAGAACGAAACACACAACCACCCGACAGAAATCGAGCCATTCGGTGGTGCGGCAACATGTCTTGGCGGTGCTATCCGTGACCCACTGTCAGGACGTTCTTATGTATACCAGGCAATGAGAGTTACAGGTGCGGCAAATCCACTCGTACCTGTTGAAGATACTATTTCAGGTAAGCTTCCACAGAGAAAAATCGTTGTTGGTGCGGCAAACGGTTACAGCTCATACGGTAACCAGATCGGTCTTGCAACAGGCCACGTTTCAGAAATTTACCACCCTGGCTATGTAGCAAAAAGACTTGAAATCGGTGCAGTAGTAGGTGCTGCTCCTGCTGAAAACATCAGACGTGAAGCACCTGTTCCGGGAGACGTTGTAGTACTTCTCGGTGGTAAGACAGGACGTGACGGCTGTGGCGGTGCAACAGGCTCATCAAAGTCACATACTCTCGAGTCCCTCGAAAGCTGTGGCGCAGAGGTACAGAAGGGTAACCCACCTGAAGAAAGAAAGCTTCAGAGATTATTCAGAAACCCTGACGTTACAAAGATGATCAAGAGATGTAACGACTTCGGTGCAGGCGGTGTATCAGTTGCTATCGGTGAGCTTACAGACGGCCTTGTAATCGACCTCAATGCAGTTCCTAAGAAGTACGAAGGTCTTGACGGTACTGAAATTGCCATTTCTGAATCACAGGAAAGAATGGCTGTTGTAATTGCAAAAGAAGACGTTGAAAAGTTCCTGGAGGAAGCACACAAGGAAAACCTTGAAGCTACTGTTGTTGCTGACGTTACAGATACAAACAGACTTCAGATGAACTGGAACGGTGTTACAATCGTTGACCTTTCAAGAGATTTCTTAAACTCAAACGGTGCGGCTAAGTATACAGATATTACAATCAATACACCTGATACAGCCATGACATGCCCATACGCTGACAATGCTGAAGGCTGGGACGCTTTAATGGCAAACCTCAATGTATGCTCACAGAAGGGCCTTGTAGAAAAGTTTGACTCAACAATCGGTGCGTCAACAGTACTTATGCCTTTCGGTGGTAAGTATCAGCTTACACCTACACAGGGCATGGTAGCGAAAATTCCTGTACTCAAGGGACAGACATATACATGTTCAGTAATGGGCTGGGGCTTTAACCCATTCATCTCAGAAAAGAGCCCATACCACGGTGCAATGCTTGCGGTAATCGAATCTATTGCAAAGGTAGTTGCGGCAGGTGGTAAGTACGAACACTGCTGGCTTACATTCCAGGAATACTTTGAAAGAACACAGAACAACCCACAGAGATGGGGCAAGCCTATGGCGGCACTTCTCGGTGCGTTCAAGGCTCAGCTTGAAATGGGCTGTGGTGCTATCGGTGGTAAGGACTCAATGTCAGGTACATTTGAAAACATTGACGTTCCTCCGACACTTGTATCATTTGCTGTTTCAACAGCTTCAAGCCGTAAGGTTGTTTCACCTGAATTCAAGAACGCAGACAGTACAGTAATTCTTATCAAGCCTGACTATGACGAAAACGGCTTACCTGTATTTGAAAGCGTAAGAAATACATTTGCTTATGTAGAAAAGATGATTGATGACGGCAGAGCAAAGGCTGTATGGACTCTTGGCGGCGGCGGTGTTGCTGAAGGTATTGCCAAGATGTGCTTCGGTAACAGAATCGGCTTTAAGTTTACAGCAAAGCTTACAGAAGAAGAAATGTTCATGCCACACTACGGTGCATTCATCATTGAAATTGATGGTGACGCAGCTGAAAATGAAACAGTGCTCGGTAAGACAACTGAAGATTACAACATCTTTACATTCAACTGCACACTTTCTCTTGAATCACTCCAGAAGACATGGGAAGACAAGCTTGAACCTGTATATCCATGCAGAATCAAGACTTCACTTTCAGCTGTTGAAGCTTATGAATACAACTCAACAAAGAAGCTTTCACCTATGATCAAGGCGGCAAAGCCAAAGGTATTTATCCCTGTATTCCCTGGTACAAACTGCGAATACGATACAGCAAGAGCCTTTGAAAGAGCAGGTGCAGAGGCCGAAATCATGGTAGTAAAGAACCTCAGTGCATCAGATATCGAAGCATCTGTTGAACAGGCTGTAAAGATTATCCAGCAGTCACAGATTATCATGATTCCTGGCGGATTCAGTGGTGGTGACGAACCTGAAGGAAGTGGTAAGTTTATCACAGCATTCTTCAGAAACCCTAAGGTTAAGGACGCAGTTCACGAGCTCTTAAAGGTTAAGGACGGTCTTATGCTTGGTATCTGTAACGGTTTCCAGGCTCTTATCAAGCTTGGTCTTGTACCTTACGGTGAAATCACAGACATGACAAACGAATCACCTACACTTACATTCAATACTATCGCAAGACATCAGTCTATGATGGTTAACACAAGAATTGCATCAAACAAGTCACCATGGCTTGCAAATTCAAATGTAGGCGATGTTCACACTATCGCTATCTCACATGGTGAAGGACGCTTTGTTGCTCCTCAGTCACTTATTGTAAAGCTTGCAAACAACGGTCAGATTGCTACACAGTATGTTGACCTTGCAGGCAAGCCTTCAATGGATATCAGATACAATCCTAATACTTCTATGGAAGCTATCGAAGGTATCACATCTCCTGACGGACGTGTACTCGGTAAGATGGGCCACAGCGAACGTATGGGCTACGATATCTGCAAGAACGTTGCCGGTAATAAGGATCAGGGTATCTTTGAAAACGGTGTACGCTACTTCAAATAAAATATTTTTAAAGGACTGCTTTAAGCAGTCCTTTTTGTTGTTTGTGATAGGATAAATTTATATTTGTCGTTCTTTTTTGTTTTCTTAACTTTCTTTGCTTGTACAAAGAAAGTTACAAAGAAATACATAAACTTTTTTCTTTTCTTCGAAACAGAAAAAAGTTTAATCAAAAAAGAAAAA
>JAZQZW010000045.1:0-10843 GCA_045634285.1 Oscillospiraceae bacterium | reverse complement strand
ATGGTATATCACTTTTACTCTTTTGTCAATACCCTTTTACAAAAATTTACATTTTGCATATGACACATCCCCTGTGTCACTTAATTTTTTTGTGCAGTTTAGATGTGTCATGGTGACATAGGGTATATTTCAATTTATCGTTCTTATAACATTAAATTTCAAAATTGATATTTAAATAAAATTATGTTATAATTGTATAAAACCAATATAGATATCATGTTAAGTACCAAGGAGGTAATAATGGATTATACTTATTTGCGTGAAAACAATTCCTTTTTTAAGTGGCATAAATATTGTCCTATGGATATCCAGTATATTAAATATGCTGACAGCAATCCGTCAGTAATCGCAGCCGGTCATAAAATAGATGATGTTTTTCAAGCATATGCAAATGCACGTGCATCATTTTTGTTTGCTAATTCAGAAAATTTTGGCGATTTGTCAGGAACAAATGAAATAAGTAGGTTATATACAAAAACGCATTTTTTAACAAATGCTCTTTTAGAGTATGCAATTTGTTTGGATATAAGTTGGCAGGTTGTATGGGCATACATTCAACCGTCTTCGCTTGAATATTTAATGAAACAAAAATATAAGGATATGGAAAAAGAGTGTACACGTGATAGCATATTAGCACAATTAAAATGCATTATTTCCCAAAATGGATACGGCATATTTGAAGCACAGAAACTGCTTGACATAATAACTCGTTTTGATAATGATAAAGAAACTATAAAATTAAGGTCGATTTATAACATGATTAAGCATCGTGGAATTATTCATTATGAGGGACTGGGTGAAAATTTTAAAGAGTTTTCCTTATCTGTAAACGGCAAAACGCTACCAATGCTTCATAGAAAAAGCTACACGGTAGAGGAAATTGAAAAACTAATGTTTGATTACCATAAAAAATTCAAAGACTATTTTGATGAGATAATTGCAATAATTATTCCAAAAGGATATTTAGAAACCAGCATAGGTTTCAATACAGCTATAAATAAAATATTAAAAATGAATAGAGCAACAGAATAAAACAAAGAGGCCTCACTACTGGATAACATCCAGCAATGAGGCGTTCACACATTTATGTGATTATGCTTCATATCTCTGCGCCAGCTGAAATATAGACATCGTCAGTGTTTTGTAAACAATGATTATAAAACACATACCAGTTTCCTGCCTTGTATTCTTTAAGTGTAAAATCAATTATTTATAAACCTAATAAATTTCTCAAACGCTTTCTTTCCCTCGTCGTTTCTCTTAAATACCCCTGCATCTTCAAGCACTTCAAGAAAGACCTTTCCGATTTCCTGCTTTAAAATTGCCTCTGCATTCGTTTTGTTGAAATGCGGATATTCAGCGAGTATTTTATTTGCCCAGTCAGCATGCTGTGTCAGTTCAGGAATAGTGTACAGATTTTCACCACCGAGCATTGCAGCCTTCAAAAGTACAATTTCTTTTGCAAGTCTTGATGGAAGAACAGCAAGACCCATAACTTCAATCAGACCAATATTTTCTTTCTTTATATGATGAAGCGACGGATTCGGGTGAAACACTCCCGTCGGTCTTTCAGATGTTGTTATATTATTTCGAAGTACCAGGTCACATTCATATACATCATTCTTTTTTCTTGCAATCGGTGTTATTGTATTATGTGGCGTATTGTCTGTAAATGCATAAATTCCCGCATTTTCATCTGAATAATTTCTCCACTTTTCAAGAATCTCAGCACAGCATTCTGAAAGCTGTTTTCTGTTCGGTGATGCCACACGAATAACCGATACCGGCCACTTTACAATACCTGCCTTTACATCAGGAAATGTCTTTGTTTCAAACTCAGTTTCAATCGGAGCTTTTTCCATTGCGGATGAGTAGTTACCACCCTGAAAATGCTCATGAGTTAAAATCGAACCTCCGACAATTGGCAAATCTGCATTTGAACCAACAGTATAATGCGGCAGGAAATCAACAATATCAAAAAGCTTTTCAAATACCATGCTGTCAATTTTCATTGGTATATGCTTTTCATTAAAGAAAATACAATGCTCATTATAATATCCATATGGTGAATACTGTAACTGCCATTTTTCATTGTTTACTGCAATCGGAACAGGACGGAGATTCTGTCTTGCAGGATGTGATGCGTGACCTGCAAAACCTGCGTTCTCAGGACAAAGCTGACATTTTGGATAGACGGACGATTTCTGAGTTTTTGCCGCTGCAATATCACGAGGGTCTTTTTCGGGTTTGGAACAGTTTATGGTAATATCAAGCGTACCGTATTCACAGTCATAGGTCCATTTCAGATCCTTTTCAATTCTGCCTGCACGAACATAATTCAGCTTTTTACTGAAATCAAAATACCAGTCGGTAGCTTCCTTCGGATTTACTGCATAACGCTTATTAAATTCAGTCACAACCTCTCTTGGCATAGGTGTAAGAATACCCATAAGCTTTGTATCAAATAAATCACGGGAATTTGAAGTATCAGCAATAATATTGTTTTCGCAGGCATATCCAATCAACGGCTTTAGAATTTCGTCAATTGTTTCATTGCTGTATTCTGCGTCTGTTTCTTTCCAATCGGTAAGATTTAAAGCCACCATAAGCTGATTGCGTACAACGTAGATATCATATTCTGTTATAAGTTCATTTTTAATAGCATAATCAATTAATTTCTGTACAGCTTTGTAAATCATACAATCACCTCATTATTCGTCATATCCATTCGGATGATTTTTATGCCATTTCCATGCACTTTCAATAATTTCCTCAAGACTGTCATGTATCGGATTCCAGCCTAAAATCTTTTTCGCCTTTTCGCTTGAAGCCACAAGTCTTGCCGGATCGCCTGCACGTCTTGGAGTTTCTGTTGCCGGAATCGGATGTCCTGTAACTTTTCTTGCGGTTTCGATAACTTCACGAACAGAGTACCCTACACCGTTGCCAAGATTGAAAATATCACTCTCACCGCCGTCTGTCAGATATTTTACAGCAAGAATATGTGCCTGTGCAAGGTCTGTAACATGTATATAGTCACGAATACATGTTCCGTCAGGTGTGTCATAATCTGTTCCGTAAATTGAAATCGTTTCACGCTTACCATTCGGTACCTGGAGAATAAGCGGAATAAGGTGACTTTCCGGATTGTGAGCTTCTCCTATCGTACCACTTTCGTCAGCACCACAGGCATTGAAATAACGCAGTGAAACATATCTGAGATTGTGAGCTTTAGCCGTCCACTTGAACATTTTTTCCATAGCAAGCTTTGTTTCGCCATATGGATTTGTCGGACAGGTACAGTCACTTTCAAGAATCGGAATATTCTTCGGTTCACCGTATGTAGCCGCTGTTGAAGAAAATACAATTTTATCAACATTGTTTTTCACCATTGCATCCAGGAGAACCTTAGTGCCATAAAGGTTGTTTTCATAATATTTCAGAGGATTTGTAACACTTTCACCAACAAGTGAATATGCCGCAAAGTGAATTACTGCATCAATCCTTTCTTTCTGAAAGAGATTATCGAGAAAATCAAAATCACGCAAATCTCCTTCATAAAATCTTGCTTTTGAAGGAACTGCCTTTCTGTATCCTGTAACAAGATTATCTGCAATCACAACATCATGTCCAGCTCTGATAAGCTCAAGTGCGGTATGTGAACCGATATAGCCTGCACCGCCAACTACCAAAATACTCATATTGTCATCTCCTTTGTAATTTCAGCTCCGCCCATAGGACGAATTCTCAGCTTCAGACATGAATCTTTTCCAAAGATTCTGTCCATTTCGTTTTTATAGACTTCCACCATATCAACAGGAACGAAAGCCTGAATTGTACCTGCAAAACCACCGCCATGTACTCTTACAGCACCTTTATTTCCAAGAATTTTCCTGCTCATTGTGATGGCAAGAGGGATTTCCTGCTGTGTCGGCTGAGTAACAGAGTAAAGATTCTGTAAAAGCTGTGATGATGAATCTCCCGATTGTCTTACAAGTCCAAGGAAATAATCAATATTGTCATTTTTCAAAGCTTCTGCTTCAGCGACAGCAAGGCTGTTCTCATCAAAGAAATGAACTGCACGAAGTATTGCTCTGTCGGAACAGCTTTTTCTGATTTTCGGAAGGTCTGCATAGAACTCTTCTTCATTAACCTGACGGAGAAATCTCTTGTCAAAATACTTTGCAACATCTTCCATCTCGCTTCGTACTGCAACATAATCGTCTGTAAGATTTTCATGACTTCCCTTTGTATCAGTAATGCAAAGGCTGTAGCCTGCCTGTTCAAAATCAAAGCTGAAACTGTTTATCTGAGGATTTTCTGTATCTGCAAAATCAATTTCAACAAGTCCGCCCACAGATGAAACCATCTGGTCCATAAGCCCACTGTTTTTACCGAAATAAACATTTTCTGCATACTGTCCGATTTTTGCAATCTCAACAGCACCTGCTCTGCCGTTATTGTAATGACTGTCAATAATTGTTCCGATAAGTGTTTCAAATGCGGCAGATGATGAAATTCCGCTTCCGCTTAAAACATCTGATGTACAGTAAGCATCAAAACCGTCAACTTTAACACCCATTTCATCAAATCTCGAAATGATACCTCTCACAATTGCCGCTGTACCTTTTTCATTTTCATGTACACCAAGATCATCAAGTGAAACCGTGAAAAAATCATATCCTTCGGATTTTATTCTGATTACATTGTCATTATGAAAGGCAACTACTGCTGCCGCATCAAGATTAACTGCTGCCGCAAGCACACAGCCATGCTGATGGTCGGTATGATTTCCACCGATTTCCGTTCTTCCCGGTGCAGAGAAGATTTTTACATCTTCTCTGTGGGGATAAAATTTTACAAAACTATTTACAAGATTTATGTAACGTTTTTTCTGATAGTCAAGGTCAGTCTTCATATTACCGTAAAGCTGTCTGAAAACATCTGAAAATTCATCATTTTCCAATTTATATAAAACTGCATTTATATTCATACGCTTCTCCTTTCAATTAAAGAGGACTGATTACAAAAGCTATTGTAAGTGGATTTTCGGAATTTATTTTGTATTCCTGATGAACAGGTGCTCCCCATGAATCGTCACCGCCAACGCCCATCTGCTTTGCCGCAATTCGTACCCATGTATAAGAGCTTGTCGGAAGTTCTTCAATGTGCATTGCATTGTCCAGTTCATATGCACTATATGGAAGAATACTCATTTCAAAAGGTTGCTTTGTAGCAGTAAATCCCAGACCTCTGCTGCTTTCATCATACACATTAACATATCTCACGCCTGTTCTGTTGCCGCATTCCTGTGGATTCAAATATTTCGGGAAATTTTCTTCTGCTGTACTTGTATAAACTCCCAGCCTTGCACCATTGTTTCTGTCAACGTAGTTTTCTTCAGCACCCATTCCATAGTATGTGAATTTGTTATACTGCTTTTTCATTTTAAAATCCATTGCAAATACAGGCATATCGGAAAGTCCCTTTACTCCCGGATATTCTGCTCTTACACCAAGTCTGCCGTCAAAATATGCGTTGTAAATCACCTTGTATTCAAATGACGGTACTGTCGGTGCAAGATAGATAAATGTGATTTCAAGACTGTCTGCTTTTTCCTTTGTTGTAAGTCTGTCACCCAGAAGCTTTGCACATCTGCCTGCAATCTGCCACTGTGCATTTTCGTACGGATAGCCTGCTCCTGTGTCGTTATCGGTGTGTGCTCTGAAAAAGCTGATTTTCGGTGTACGGGTAATATATTCAACGCCATCATATACAAGTGAGCTGATACCGCCCTCACGCTTATCAAACTGCATGCTGAAATTTTCTCCCTGTACTCCTATGCAGAAATCACCATATATAATTTCAGCCTTTGAGTCTGATTTAATTTCTTCATCTGTTTCTACAGTAATAATTTCCTGTGCAAATGCGATTTCGTGTCCTTTTTCAGCCCAGATATTATCCTCTGCAATAACTGCTGAAACTGTTGTCACATATTCACCTGCTGTTTTGGGAATAGCAATTTCAATCGGAACAACGGCATTTCCGTCTGCTTTAACATTTATTTCAAGCTCTTTTTTCATAAGAATTTCGCCCTCTTTTTCAAGAGTAACATTAAAAATATATCCCCTTGTATCAGTGAAAAGATTTCTGTTTTCTACTGTCAGAACGCTGTCCTTTACTGTCATTCTGATATTTGAGTAAAGAGCCTTTACTTCCTGTACCTTAGGAGAATATGTACGGTCTGCATAAACTATACCGTTTGTACTGAATCCATAGTCACAGGCTCTGTCATCAAAGTCACCGCCGTATACAAGATTACCGTCCTTATAAAGTGCCTGGTCGATATAGTCCCAGATAAAGCCGCCCTGATATGCTTCATATTTATCTTCAAGATCAGTATAAAGCTTCATACCGCCGAGGGAGTTACCCATAGCGTGCATATATTCACAGCTTATATATGGCTTGCCAGTGTTCTGTTTAAGATATTCCTCAACATCACAAGGCTTTGCATACATTCTGCTTTCCATATCGGTGATGTAATCATACTTTCTGTTCCACACAACACCCTCATAGTGAACAAGTCTTGTGCTGTCAACATCGTGAAAATACTGAGCCATAGCCGCAATATCGTCACCGCAGTAGCTTTCATTTCCACATGACCAGATAAGTACGCTGGCATGATTCTTGTCACGTTCATACATTGACTTTGCTCTGTCAAGGCACGCTTCCTTCCATTCAGGAAGTGATGCAGGAATATTGATTGACGGCTCACATTCCCCCATTTTCTGCCATGTGCCATGTGATTCAAGGTTTGTTTCATCTATAAGGTAAATTCCGTATTCATCACAAAGCTTATACCAGAGTGAGTTGTTAGGATAATGACATGTACGGACAGCATTGATGTTATTCTGCTTCATAAACTTAATATCATAAATCATATCTTCTTCTGTTACAACTCTGCCGCCCTCTGCATTCCATTCATGACGGTTAATACCTTTGAAAATTATTCTTTTTCCGTTCAGACACATTAAGCCGTTTTTCAGCTCAAAGGTTCTGAATCCCACCTTTGTTTCAGACGTTTCAACAATTTCATCACCGGAAATAATTTCAGCTTTAAGTGTATAAAGATAAGGCAACTCTGCGCTCCATGGCTTTGCATCAGGAATTGAGGCCGTAACATTTTCAGTATCACTTTCAAATACAATTTTATCATTGCTGTCAGTCAATGTAAGCTTTACAGAATAATCCTTTTCACCTGTTACGTCAAGTAAAGTTGTAAGAATACCGTTTCCGTTTTCATAGTCATAATCTGCTGTGATTTTCATATCACGGACATGAATCTTTGGAACTGCATAAAGATACACATCACGGAAAATTCCCGAAAATCTCCAGAAGTCCTGGTCTTCAAGCCAGCTTGCCGTACTGTAACGATAAACTTCAACTGCAAGTCTGTTATTCTTTTCCTTGAGGTACGGAGTAATATTAAATTCAGACGGTGTAAAGCTGTCCTCTGAGTAACCTACAAATTCACCATTAAGCCATACGTAAATTGCTGTTTCAACACCCTGAAAGCTGATATATGTTTCCTTGCTAAGCAAATCAGCGTCAACATCAAAGAACCTTACATAGCTTCCTACAGGATTGCGTTTCTGAGGTATCTGCGGAGGAACAAGGCTTTCCTGTCCCTCCCAAGGATATTGAGTATTTACATACTGTGGCTTGTCGTAACCTTGTAACTGGATGTGTCCCGGAACTTTTATATCATCAAAGTTATTTACATCAAATTCAGTCTTGTAAAAGTCGGCTGGTCTGTTGTCGGGATGTTCTGTATAAGCAAACTTCCATGTTCCGTTCAATGACTGTACAAGCTGTTTTCCGTTTACTGTACATGTATAGTCAGAATGTGCTTTTTCTCTGTTAACTGCAAAAATCTCAGGATTTTCAAGCCATTTTAATGTAGGTTTCATAAGATGTCCTCCTTATTTGTTGTGTGTGTTGTCCCAATCTTCGTTAGCTTTCTCAACTGTAAGGCGTAAGAGTAAAACTGTAATTATAACATTTAAAATCACCGGTAACCAGAGATACATAAAATTCAGCATATTGATGCATGAATCAGGCTGTATGTCTGCATTTGCAATGTAACCGCCTGCTGCAAGAAGCCAGCCTGTCAATGCCGTTCCGATACCTCCCCCGATTTTTACACCAAGTGATGAGCAGGAATACATTGTTCCATCAATTCTCTTGCCTGTTGTTCGGTATGTATAATCCGAACAGGCTGCTATAAGTGCATTGAGATCACCCTGCATAGGGCTCATCGCAAATGCTGCGACACCTGTGAAAATCAGCATCATCGGAATATTCTGCATATATCCGCCCACCATTACAAGCACTCTTGCAGCCACCGAGATGATATATCCTGTCAGATTAAGTTTATACATACCTTTTAACTTCTTCACAAGAAATGGTGTAATCAGAAGACCACAAATCATCGGAATGTTTATTGCAAGAGAGAAGGTACCGATTAAATCTGCATTTCCAAGAATGTAGGTTATGTAGTAGATTCCCATACTGAGTGTTGCAGAAAAAAGCTGTGTCAGAATGTATATACCGCATATCAGGATATAGTATTTGTTGGAAATAAGAACCTTTGCTGAATCAAGAAGTGTGTATTTCTTACTTTCATCTTTAGTTCTGTTTTCCTTATCAGCAAGTTCAAAATCTGGATAAGCCTCACTTGAAAACATTGCTGCTTCCTCATCAGCAGGATTTTCTTTTTTCAGTTCCTTTTCAGGAAGTTCCTTAACAGAGAATACTGAAATGGTGTTTACAATAAGTCCTGCAACTGCGTAAATAATTGCTACTGTTCTCCAGCCTTCTGCACCGCCGCCGCACCAGTCAACAGCTTTTACTGTTATCGACTGAATAAGCAGGCTTGTTCCGAATGCAAATATAAATCTGATTGAACCCATCTGTACTCTTTCGTTTCCATTTCTGGTGATGAGTGCTGTAAGTGCTGAATACGCAATATTGTTAGCAGTAAAGAACACCGCATTCAATAATGTGTAGGTGATAAAGAAATATGCATATTTTGCTACATCACCCCACCCTATCGGAACTGCAAAAATTGCAATCAGCATAAAACTGCATCCGATATAAGGATAAAGCATCCACGGACGAGCTTTGCCAAGCCTTGACTTTGTTTTGTCGATGAGTGAACCGAATATAATATCGGTAAAGCCGTCAAAAATTTTTGAAACCATCATCAGAGTTCCGACAATACCGGCATTCAGTCCTGCTGTATCCGTCAGATAAATCATCATGAAGGTTGAAAGAAAAGCGTAGACAACGTTTCCGGCAATATCTCCGGAACCATATCCTATCTTATTGTACCATTTTAAATATTTTTTCTCAGTCATTTTAATCTCTCCTTTAAAAGAATTCATTATGGTTTTTTAATGTCCTCCGCAGCTCTCGAGTTCTGCTTCAGGGGGAGCAATATCTGATAACGGTCAAATACTGCAATTCAATTAAAGGCGCCTTTGTTTTTCTGACTATATTCTAACATACTTTCAACCCCAAATACATAAACACAATTGAACAAAATATGCACAAAATGATACAATTCTATTGAAAACGGAAACAAAATATGTTATACTGTGAAAAAAGGAGGAAATAAGCCCATGTTTACAAATGTTGCCTATCTTCACAATTCTCTTTCCGATATAGTTGATACATCAAAATCACTTATTGTAACAAGCTGTGGATATTATAATGTTCATAGTCGACCTGTAGTTTCCACCGAACGCCCAAACGGCAGAAAGGACTATCAGCTTTTATATATAGTCAAAGGTAAGGGATATTTTTATTTTGATGACAAAGAGCATATTATCTCAGAAGGAAATATGATTTTATACCGTCCTGATGAAACTCAGATGTACTATTATCATGCCGAGGATAAAACAGAGGTTTACTGGGTACATTTTACAGGAAGACACGTTGAATCAATCCTTGAATATTATCAGTTACCCGAAACTGAAAATGTATTTTTTACAGGTACCTCACCCGATTATCAGTGGATGTACCGTCAGATGATACAGGAACTGCAGCTTTGTCGTCCGAATTACGAGGAGCTTTTGTCACTCATGCTCCGCCATATTTTCATAATGATAAACAGGTATATTAAAGGAGGAAAAAAAACGGGCAGCGACATTCAGAATGAAGTTGAACGTGCTACCCATTATTTTAATGAAAATTACAATAAACAGATAAATATTGATGAATATGCAAGGTCACGACATATGAGCACCTGCTGGTTTATACGAAGCTTTAAACAGATTCTAAAGGTTACTCCTATGCAGTATATCCTGTCACTGAGAATGGCAAATGCACAAAATCTGCTTGAAAGTACACAGTATAACATTTCAGAAATTGCGGAAGCTGTAGGATATGATAATTCACTTTATTTCAGCCGTCTTTTTCATAAACATATTGGTGTTTCACCGTCAAAGTATAGAAAAAACAGAATGTAAAATAATAACAATATAAATTATTAAATCACTGTCGTGTCGTTACCATTAGGTTCTGGTGCCGAGAGGTGTGCAGGTTCAAGTCCTGTCACCCGTACCAAAGACATTTTGAGTTTAATTTTTAATTAAACTCATTTTTTATTATACATGATTTTAAAAGGGGTGTCTTTTTCGGAGCTGTTGACAAACCCCTATTTATCTCGACTTTTGTAATGAAATATGGTATAATAGAAGTACAGAAAGTGAGGTAATTACGATGCTTAACAGGAACGAAAACAGACAAATGAAAATGTGTTTGGTAACTCTTGAAGATC
>JAZQZW010000044.1:0-11772 GCA_045634285.1 Oscillospiraceae bacterium | reverse complement strand
CTGTCTTGTTTCCTTTACTGTATAGCCAAGAGCTGCTATCTTATCTCTGATTTCATCTGCAAGAGCAAAATCCTTAGCCTT
Source organism: Oscillospiraceae bacterium (assembly GCA_045634285.1). Taxonomy (GTDB): domain Bacteria; phylum Bacillota; class Clostridia; order Oscillospirales; family Ruminococcaceae; genus Porcipelethomonas. The sequence goes on along the minus strand of JAZQZW010000044.1, from coordinate 11,691 downwards.
TCTTGCTTCCTGACGCTGTGCAACAAGTTCCATAACCTCAGCCGGAATTTCTTCTGCCTGTTTTCTGTTGTATAAGATACCAAGAACACCTGTAAGCTTATCAAAAACTTCTGCGCCTTTCATAAGCTGCTGCTTTGATGTAGCCGCATCTGCAATCATAATATTAAGGTCACGTACAAGTTCAAATACTGCTGTAAGACCATCAGCTGTGTTAAGGTCATCGTCCATTACAGTAATAAACTGCTGCATTCTCTTTTCAAAGATTTCATTTGCCTCTGCTGTGATTTCACCGTCCTTAGCCTTTAAGATAGCCTTGTCAAGATTTTCGCGGCAGTTGTAAAGTCTTTCAAGTGATGCCTTGCATGAGTCAAGAAGTTCGGCTGTATAGTTCATAGGCATTCTGTAATGAGCCTGAATCATTAAGTATCTGATTGTTTCATAGCCATACTTTTCAGCAGCATCACGTGTTAAGAAGAAGTTACCTGCTGACTTTGACATTTTCTTGTTGTCAATGTTGATATGACCGTTGTGCATCCAGTAGTTTGCAAAAATCTGCCCTGTTGCTGCTTCTGACTGAGCAATTTCATTTTCGTGATGCGGGAATACAAGGTCCTTACCGCCACAATGAATATCAATAGTATCACCAATGCAGTCCTTGGCCATAGCTGAACATTCAATATGCCAGCCAGGTCTGCCGTTGCCCCAAGGTGATGCCCAGTGCTGTTCGTCCTCACCTGCTGACTTCCAGAGTGCAAAGTCAAGCGGGTCTTCCTTGATATCATTTACCTCTACTCTTGCACCTGCAATAAGGTCATCAATTGACTGCTTTGAAAGCTTTCCGTAGCCCTCAAACTTTCTTGTACGGTAATAAACGTCACCGTTTGATTCGTAAGCATAGCCCTTGTCAACAAGAGTTTTAATCATGTCAATGATTTTATCCATATATTCTGAAACCTTAGGGTGAATGTCAGCTTCTCTTACATTAAGTCCCTTCGCATCAGTTTCATACTCTCTTATATACTTGAGAGCAGTTTCTTCAGGAGTTGAATTTTCAAGGGCTGCCTGTTTGATAATCTTGTCATTTACATCTGTATAGTTCTGGATGAACTTTACTTCCATGCCCTTGAATTCAAGATATCTTCTGAAAACGTCAAAAACACAGATAGGTCTTGCATTACCGATATGAATTCTGTTGTAAACAGTAGGACCGCATACGTAAATACCTGCCTTGCCCTCCTGAATAGGCTTGAATTCTTCCTTCTGTCCTGTTAAAGTGTTGTATATTTTCATAACTTTTATTCCTTTCCTGATTTGTCATTATTCTTAATTGTCTTGTTGACAACTATTGCTACCAGAATTCCGAATGCTGTTTCAAACATTCTTGTAAGAGCAAAAACATAATGATTACCCTCACCCAGATGCGAAAGTACTATACTCAAAAACACGACACATGTTATATATGAACTTGCGTCCTGTCTGAGAAGTACATTCGTGTATATAAGAGGTACTACACAAAGGGAAATTATTGTGTAATACAGCATGGAAAACGGTTCAAGTGGCGTAAAGTCTATCAGCAGTAGTATCAGCACAGCAAATACACCGCCGATAAGAGTTCCCACAAGTCTTGTAACACCCTTGCTTATACTCTCGCTCACACTTGCCTGCATACACAGTATAGCTGCAATCATGCTGTAAAACGGCTGCATGTCAAGAAGCATTCCGACTATTGCACATATAAAAGCCGCTATAAACGTTTTCCATATTCTCATACCGATATGAATTTTCGGAAAATTACTTTTCGGCATTCTTTTCAAGTTCCTCCACCTTTTTACGAAGCTTTTCAATTTCAATATGAATTGAACACATTTCCTGTGAAACAGGGTCGGGAATGTGTACCTGGTCAAGCTCCTTGACTACCTTTGAACCATTATTTCGGACTATTCTTGCCGGAATACCCGCCGCAGTACAATTATCGGGGATCGGTTCAAGCACAACAGCATTTGCCGCAATCTTTACGTTATTACCTATCTTGAACGGACCAAGCACCTTTGCTCCTGCTCCAACCATAACATTATCACCAAGTGTCGGATGACGCTTCCCTTTATCCTTACCTGTACCACCAAGAGTTACGCCCTGATAGATAAGACAGTTGTCACCTATTTCAGCCGTTTCACCGATTACAACTCCCATACCATGGTCAATGAAAAGCCCCTTACCAATTTTTGCACCGGGATGAATTTCAATACCTGTACGAAATCTTGCAAACTGCGAAATAATCCTTGCAATCGTGTACATCTTATGCCTGTAAAACCAGTGGGCATGACGATAGCTGTGAACTGCATGAAGTCCCGAATAGGTAAGCCATATTTCAAAAGCATTTCTTGCAGCAGGGTCACGTTCCTTTACAAGCGCTATATCTTCTCTCAGTCTTTTAAACAAATGCTACACCCCTTTATATCAAAAAACTCCCGAAAGAACATAACTATTCTTTCGGGAGGCGAAAATTCCGCGGTTCCACTCCGATTTATCACTCAAACGTCTTTAACGCAGACAATACGTAAAGCAATACTGAGAAAATCCGTTCCTGCTCTAAACTGACAGCCGCACTTCACTTTAACCGCATTTGCCCTGCTCCCACCATTACAGAACTCTCTGCACCATGCCGCAAAAAAGCTACTCTGACTGCTACGTCTTTTACTTATATTATAAACATCGTATACTTCATTATACTCATATTTTCGTATTTTGTCAACCAATGCACAAAATAAAATACCTCTCTTAAGGAAAGGTACATTCATTTTCAGTAATTGACAATTTATGTAGTGTAATGTATAATTATATCAGATTATATCGAATAGCGATAGGCGGTAAATCCGGCTTCCGGAAGGGAGCGACAAACATGAATTATATAACACTTTCTGAATTATTGCAGTACACAATGATGTTAATTGCTTTTGCAGGATTTTTATATAAAATCTTTCGTAACGGAAAATAACCGCCCACAGCTACCAAACTAAGGCGGTTATTTTAACTATACTTAACTGGGAGCTACCGTCTATCCGATACGCTCTCTTTACTTACATTATACTATTTTCTTAAAAATATGTCAAGCAAATTGAAAATCAACTTTTGTCAACTCGACAGTATAAAGTAAAATCAGTTATAAAAATAGTACGTTTTTACCGCATCTATACTCCAAAACAGCAATTTTTCTGTAAAATATTAACCAATGTCAACTGCATATTTTGTCGAAAAAATAGAAAAAGTTGACAAATCAGCTCATAAAGGTTATAATATTATAAAGAAAGAATTCCCAAAAACCGAAAAGGAGAAAAACTATTTTGGATATACAAGCTGTAAAGAACGCTCTTTCATCAGCTTTTACTCAAAGCCGATATGTAAGAGCCTTAAAAAAGCCTATTGAAAAATCAAGTATTCTTATTTGTGGTGAATGTGAAAATATTTCAATTCCTGGTGCTGAAAGAAAGGTAACAATGAAAACCCTTTCCACAAGCGAGTTTATTCTGACCGACGATGTCATGCCTGTTTATTTTATTAAAAAGGCAGGACAGAAAATCATTTCTTTCGGAACATTTGCACACGACTGTAACTACGATACCGCAAGGCACTATTACCTTAGCTGTGATTATATCGTTTGCGAAAATGCAGCAAGATTTTGTGAGGTGTACAAGCTTCATGGTGTATATACTGGTATGCTGCTCGAGGACAAAAATGCAGTTTTTGCAATACTTAACGGATTTGTTCCGGAAGGAAAATTGGTATTTGACGGTGTAGGCCGCACAATAATCTATTCAGGTTCATTAAAGCAGAACGGTCTTACAACCTCACTTTTAAATCTCCTCTCCATGCTCGACGAGGACGAGGTAAAAAAATGCTGTATAACATTCCGTTCGGATTCCATTGACGAAACTTCAATCGACCCTGAAAAGCTGCGTGAACTTGTTGACATTGTTCCGATTCAGGGCAAGTCGCTGTATACACTCAGCGAACTTTTATGCTATTACCTTTACTTTAAAAAGAGTGTAAACAAAAAATTTGTAAAAAACCGTATTGACCGACTTTACAACAGAGAGTGGCACCGTATTTTCGGTTGTATTCCAACATCCTGTGCAGTACATTTTACCGGCTATGAATACGGAATGATAAATCTTTTCCGTTCCTTTGAGGGCAGAAACGTTATCTATGTTCACAACAATATGCCTGAGGAGATAAAGCTCAGACACAATCAGCATCTGCTGACACTTCAGAATGCATACAGAGAATTTACAACTGTTGCACTTGTAACAGAGGACATGCGTAAACCCGCAATGCAGATAAGCAAGACACAGGGTGAAAATTTCGCGGTTATTCCTAACTGTCACGACTTCAGAGGTGTACTTTCAAGAGCCGAGCTTCCTATTGAATTTCAGGAAGATACTCAGAGCAACGTTACTCCACAGGAACTTGATGCGGCACTTGCATCGGATAAAATGAAATTTATCACAATCGGCCGCTTTTCACCTGAAAAAGCACATGTAAGACTTATGAAGTCCTTTGAACGTTTCTGCGACACATATCCTAATAGTGTACTTGTGATTATCGGCGGCAGAGGCGAGCTTTACGAAGAAACACTCGAATATGCACAGAAAAGCAACTGTGAAATTATCGTTATCAAGTCTATGCAGAACCCTATGCCTGTTCTGAAAAAATGTGATTTGTTTATACTTCCGTCAAGATATGAAGGTCTTGGCCTGGTACTTCTTGAAGCCGATACTCTCGGACTTCCTGTGTTTGCTACAGATGTTCCGGGTCCAAGAGGCTTTATGCAGGAAAACGGCGGACTTCTGGTACCTGATACAAGCGAAGGCATTTTAGACGGTATGAACCTGTTTGCAGCAGGCAGAATTCCTCCTATGAATATTGACTATGCTGTTTACAATATGAAAGCAGCTAACAAATTCCGTGAAATCACAGGACTTACAATTTAATAACATAAAAACAAAGGAACTGCCAGGCTATCCGATACAGCCTCAGGCAGTTCCTTTTTCTATATTAAATTATCCCTTAGCCTTTGTCTTGCTCATAAACTTTTCAGCAAACACCACAAATCTCTTGTGAATCCCCTTGCCGATAAGCCCACATTTATCTTCAGCTCTTACAGTAAAGACTATTTCACGTCCATGAACTTCAATAACCTCTGCTGTTGCCTTTACTTTCATGCCCTCAGGAGTTGCACTGTCATGTGTTATGTCAAGCTTTGTACCAACTGTAGTTTCATCATTTTCAAGCAGTCCTTCAAGTGCATTGCATGCCGCCTTTTCCATAAGCGCTGTCATCATAGGAGTTGCAAATACTTCAAGTGAACCGCTTCCTACCGTAACCGCCATGTTTTCCTTTGAAACAACCGTTTCAGCTGTTCCCTTTAAACCGATTTTAATTTCTTTCATTTATATAATTCCTTCTTCAATTATTCTTCTGCCTGTTCGGCTGTTTCATAAAGCTCCTGCGGAATTGCATTTGAAGACATTATGTCACCTAAAATTCTGTCGTATGTCAGAACATCAAGCTCATTATCTCTGCCCACATTCGGATTGTAGTTTGTTGAATAAACAGGAAGTTCCTCCATTTTTTCTGTCATAGCCTGAATAAAGCTATCACGTGGTGCGTCAATCAGATCCATAACAAGATATGGAAGATAGAACGCTGAAACTTCTTCCTGTGGAAGTGTACTGTAATCAAGGTCACAGTTGCTCCATAATACGTAAGGCTGTTCATAAAGAACGCTGCAGTTGTCCCCGTTTATGCCAAGCTGGTCATAAACACTGTTTTCTCCCTTAAGTGACGGATAATGGTCACCAATCATTAAAACAACCGTAGGCTCATCAAGACTTTCAACATTATCTATAAATGTTTCAAAATCCTCAAGCATGCGCTGTATCCAATGGAGATAATTGCCCATTTCATCATCAGGGTCTTCACCCTGGTCATACGGCTGATGATTCTGCATTGTTGTTGTATGTAAAAACAGTGGGTCATCAGTATCCTCAATAAGCTTTTCAATCTGATTGAAAACTGTCTTATCTTCAATATATGTTCCATAGTAATTTACAGGAACTGTAAAATCTTCATCAAAAATCATCTTATCGAAGCCGAAGTTTGCATAAACCCTGCTTCTGCTGTAAAATGAGCTCATAAAAGGATGAACATAGGCTGTTGAATAGCCCCAGTCCTTATAATATGAAGCCATTGTTGGCTGTGCTCTGTCAAGCAGTTCTCTCTGTGGCATATTAGGGTCGTTGAGAGATCTTACAGGAAGTCCGAAATTAAGTTCAAATTCTGTTCTTACAGTCCAGCTTGCATAAGTCGGAACAATTGCTGTTCCCTTGTAACCTTCTGCTGCAACATTGTCAAAGCTCTGATATGTGTCGCCAAAGTCAACATCAAGCTTATCTTCAAAACGTCTGAAATCAGCAAAAGCCTCAGACATAATTACAATTACATTTGGTTTTACACCATTAAATGACGCTTCCTCAATATCCACGTTCATCATTGTGGCAACGGTATCATCATTGTAATTTTCAGGTTTTTCAAGTGAATTTGCAAGATTTTCCGATGCTGTCTGACAGAAAAACGCAAGAAAACTGTTATTATCAAACTTTTCATTAAGCTTGAAGGCATTATCCGCTACCGACTGGTCAACATCAAAGAACGAATATACAGACTTTGATACTGCAGGTACAAGAATGACACAAAGACAGCACCCAAGACACGCAATACCAGGTGCTATTCTTTTTACGATATTTATTTTAAGTTTCGGATTAAACCAAAATACTGCTGCAATATAAATAAGTACAATTAAAACATATGTTACAAGAATCGGCGTAATCTTTATATATGCAAATGATGTAAGACTCTTCACGCTTTTTACAAGCTTCATATCGGTCATAATCAGATGATTTCCATTTGTACCGAATTTAAAAAGCTCGGTAATACTCAGAGCCATATATGCAAACGATTGTACCGTAACAGCAATCCATGCCTTTCTGAATAAAAGTAGCAAACCACCGAAAATAAGCGTTGCAATAAATATATTGAACAGCATAACTGTCGGTCTTTCCGCACAGAAAATAATAAATTTTGACAGATACTTATGCTGATTTATTTCAGCCATGCACACAATGAATATCGGAAAAAAAACTGTAAGAAGAATATTTGTCATCTTAAAACGTTCCGAATTATCATTTCTCTTTGTGTTTATACGCTTTACAGCGTCTTTGGCTTTGTTTGCAAATTTTAATAATTTTTCTTTCATAGCCCCTCATTCTTCCTTTTTAAAAAAATTTGCTTCATTTCACCTACAATACTAGCACAAGCTAATTCAAACTTCAATAGCTTTTTTTATTTTCGTTATTTTTTCAGCCACACTTCTACACCGACTATAAAATTTGCACAAATCCATCACACAAATTTAGTGAGTTTTACAATATGGTTAAATAACTGAAAATATCTTATCACACACACGCTTTAAATGATAAAACCGCCGTTTACACCGATAATCTGCCCTGTAATAAAAGAGCTTTTGTCTGATGCTAAAAAAGCTGTCATTTCAGCAACATCTTCCGGTGTGCCAAGTCTTTCAAGAGGAGTTTCCACCCTTAAACATTCAAGCGTTTCTTCATCGTAGCATTTATTCATATCGGTCATTATTACACCCGGGGCAATACAGTTTACGTTAATACCAGATAGTCCAACCTCTTTGGCAAGTGCCTTTGTGAAACCGATTACAGCCGCTTTTGAGGCTGAATAGTGCACCTCACAAGATGCGCCCACCTGTCCCCACATAGATGAAATATTTATAATTCTTCCCTGCTTTTTATTTATCATATGCGGAAGTACCGCTTTGGTGCAGTTGAAAACACCGCCTACATTAATTCCCCATAAACGTTGCTCCTGCTCAGATGTAATATCAGTAAACAGACCCGAAACAGAAATTCCCGCATTGTTCACAAGAACATCTACACCGCCTGTTTTTTCATTTATGAATTTTATCATATCTTCAACCTGCTGTCTATCAGAAACATCAGCCTGAACAGCAAAACCGCCTGTTTTTTTTTCAATTTCTTCTGCCGCTTCACAATTTGAGCAGTAATTGACAACAACATTAAAACCCTCCTGAGAAAGCTTTAAGGCTATTGCCGCACCAATTCCACGTGAACCGCCTGTAATAAGAGCTGTTTTTTTCATTATATTCTCCGTTTATCCAAAAGTTATAAAAAGTGTGAAAGCCAGATAAATAACCGCCGCTATAATAACACATGGCGATGTTAATGCAATATTTATGCTTCTGTACTGCTGTCTTATGTCTGATTTCGGAAAAATGCTGTTTTTGGCAAAACGCACAAGCATTACAAGTCCTGCTATAGCGAGTGCAATTACCGAAACATTAAGTATAACAGTAGCAATCTGACTTGCAGAGAAATAATTATTCACAACAGTAGTTGCAGTTGAGAGAGTATTGACCGCTATGTGAACAATAATTGACGGAAGTACGGAATTATGTCTGATATCAATATATGCCATAAAAATGCCAACTGAAAATGCAAGAATAAACTGTGCGATGTTTCCATGGCTGAGCCCGAAGAAAAATGCACTTAAAAGAATTCCAAAACGCTGACTTACTCTTGAAAATGATTTTAAAACAAAACCACGATAAAGCAGTTCTTCTGTTACAGGTGCAACAATACAGGAATACATAATGGTCAGAAGTGCATATTTCGGCGTATAGTAATTGTTAAAGCTTGTTGAAGTTCCGAAAACATCTGAACCCGCCATCAGCATTTGTACTATATTAATTGCTGTTCCTGCAATATACTGAAGAAAGAAAGCTATAAGAATATATTGTATCACATTCAAAAATGTAAAATCTGTCGTTCTGAAAAAGGATTTCAATTTATAGCCTGCTATTTTCGTGCCAATAAAAAAGGCTGAAAGATTTGCCGCAAGATACGACAAAATCGTAATTGCAGGAGAAATAGCAGTAGTATTGATATACTGCTGAATTTCATTTGCCTTGCCGTTTATAAACTCCGAAAAGCTCATACCATTCATAAACATCATTACAAGCAAAATTGTAAGATTAAATGCATTGACAAGAACAAGTGCCATAACAAAATGAAATATTATTCCACCGCCTGCTAAATTATAAAACTTTCGTATTCTGCTTTTTTCCTCAGGTGACGGAATGTTCGGGATTTTGCACCCCTCAAGCTGAATCTGCGGAACAATATCCACATAACTCTCGTTGTATCTGCTGTTTTCCGTAGGATTGTCAAATGGATTAAACGGATCAATCAGATCGATTGTTTCCTCCTCGTAATCAATATCCTCATTTATATCCTCTGTAAAAAATTCGTTCATTTTTCCTCCCAATAATACATTTTTCTACTGTAATCACTATTTATTATATAACAATTATTTGAGATAGTCAAACATTTATTGATTAAACTTGTGGACAAACCCGAAAAAATGTGTTATAATGGTATTAATATATCACGCTGTGTTAAATAAATGTCAGAAAATAATTTATTTAACCATGCAAAAACTATTTGGAAAGGAAAATGAAAATGCTTCATGAGAAATCATGCGGTGCTATAGTTTACCGCAAATCACACGGAAATATTGAAATACTGCTTATCAAGCACATCAACAGTGGTCACTGGTCGTTTCCTAAGGGACATGTTGAAGAAAATGAAACAGAGCTTGAAACTGCAAAAAGAGAAATCATGGAAGAAACAGGCATTGATGTTATTTTAGACCCTACCTTCAGAGAAACTGTTTCCTACTCCCCAAGAAGAGATACCCACAAGGTTGTTGTGTATTTTCTTGCAAAAGCCAAGAATTTCGACTTCGTTCCTCAGGAAGAGGAAATTGCAGAAATAAAGTGGGTTGATATAGGATATGCAGTAAACATACTCACTTATGAAAATGATAAAGTAATTGTAAATAAGGCAAGACATGCCATTAAGGAAAGAGTATAGTACTTAACATATTTTCATATCTGCTGTATAATAATAAAAGAAAGAGCATACCGAACAGACGGTCGCTCCCATAATTGAGTTATTTTTAAATAATAACCGCCTTAGTTTGGTCGCTGAGGGCGGTTATTTCCTTTTATTACGAAAATCAGCATGTAACAACGGGCGACCAATGGTCGCACCACAGGCACTTCCTTCGGTCGCCCATACAATTATAGTTAAATATGTCATTCAGGCATATCTTCCATTTTAATTTACTTCCTTTCGTTGTTTAATATACTCCTCTTTAGTGAGCAATTCATATTCTGTTTCTTCACATTCAAAATGTACATTTAATTTTACATTAGAAATTTTAACAGAATAATCTTTCACCATATCGTCAAATGTACTATCTGTATTTGCACGAATTTCGAGGTATTCTATGCAATTAAAATATTCTTTTTCCGGAATAAACTTTAAATATATAAAAGTTCTCATACCTAATTTATTAATATTAAGAATAATGTTAGAAAGCATATCATATTCTTCCTCAAAACCTCGTTTGTTAGTTTTAGAAGAATTAACACATATCATGAGTGCTATGGTAGGTGACTCATTTTTCCATTTTTCGTTTGCCATTTCAACGTATGCACCAATATCGAAAGATTCACTTCTTACATTTCTAGCATAAATGTCATTATTTTCACAGCTGTACAATGGAACAGGCATATATGAATGCAGATAAAAATCATCAAAAACATTCTCTAATTCATTTTGAACATCTTCTTCAATTTGCTCTGCCACGCAAGCAGCATAATATCCCTCGCTTGTTATTTCTGATATTTTTCCATCTGATAAAAATAATGCTTCAAACCTTATATCATGATTTTTCTCCGGTGCACATACACCCCAATATGAATCTCCACGATTAGACCATACATCAAAGCACTCAAATTCTTCATTGTACTTTTCTTCAAGAGCATTTTCGATGCTTTTCTTTAATTTTCTTTCACTAATGAATATTCCACAACCACAGCATTCAATCATTAAAACTAAAGACATCAATACCAAAAGTACCTTTTTAGCTTTTTTCATTTTATCCACCTCTTTAAATTTAAAGTAAAAGCCGCTTTGAAATTTAATCAAAAGCGGCTTTATAAATTCAAAAATTATCTTTCAATAATCTGGCTTCTGTCAGGACCTACACCAATCATTGCAACCTTACAGCCGCAAAGCTCTTCAAGCTTCTTGATATAGTTCTGGCATGATACAGGAAGTTCTTCGAATGTTCTGCATCCTGAGATATCTTCTGTAAAGCCTTCAGCTTCTTCGTAAATAGGTTCGCAGCCTTCAAGTTGTTCAAGTGTTGGCGGGAAGTTGTTGATAACAGTTCCGTCAGGCATCTTGTAGCCTACGCATACTTTAAGTGTTCCAAGTCCGCAGAGAGTATCAAGCTTGTTGATAGCAAGTCCGTCAAGACCGTTTACTCTTACTGAATGACGAACGATTACAGCGTCAAACCAGCCTGTTCTTCTTGGACGACCTGTTGTAGTTCCAAATTCTCCACCCTTGTTTCTTATAGCTTCGCCTGTTTCATCATTAAGTTCAGTTGGGAAAGGACCTTTTCCAACTCTTGTTGTATAAGCCTTTGCAACACCGATTACATTTGTAATTGTCT
>JAZQZW010000043.1:0-8651 GCA_045634285.1 Oscillospiraceae bacterium | reverse complement strand
TCGTAACCACCGATTACCCAGTCAGATTCAGGAACCATTTTCATAAGCTCGTTGTAAGCTGTCTTTGGCTGATGATTTGTATCGTAAAGAAGCGGAGCGTTTTCTGTCTTAATCCATGTATTTGCGTCGTTAGGACCCCATACACAAACTGCTGTTACCTTACCGGGATAGCTGCCTGTGTTGATATCCATGGCAGCCTTGAAGATAGCCTTGTACTTTTCAGCCTGCTGAGCGTCTGAATATGTACCGTTTTCTCTTGTGATATCAAGCTCTGTAATCTGAACGTCACAGCCGATGCTTGCATACTTTTTAAGTGCTGTTGTATAGTTTGCAACACCTGAGAAACCGTCATAGTTTGCATTGATGTGTGACTGCATTCCGATACCGTCAAGAAGTCCCTTGTCGTAAAGTGACTTACACATGCTGTAGATTGCGTCACGCTTGTGATCCCAATATTCATTGTAGTCGTTATAGTAAAGTGCGCAGCCCTCAGGAGCGTACTTTCTTGCAAGTGTAAATGCCTTTTCTACAAAGCTGTTGTCACCGTAAACCTGTACCCATGGTGATTCACCATTTTTGTTTTCACCCGGTACTCTTGTACCGCCATGATTTGCAGTTCTGTTTGAATCGTCACTGATACATTCGTTAGCAACGTCATAAGCGTACAAATCAAGGTCAGGATACTGCTGCTTTATAAGTGCAAAGAGATTCTTCATGTAGCTTTCCATACGGGCATCCATAGTTGACTTTGAAGCCCATGCACCACTTGCATTGTAGCCTTCCTTGAAGAACCAGAGCGGTGTCTGGCTGTGCCATACGAGAGTGTGACCTCTCATAGGAAGATTGTTCTTGACACAGAAATCCATGATACTTGCCGCATTGTTGATGCTTACAGCAATATTTGTACCACTGCACTGTGACTGAACCATTGTAGCGTCAGGCTTTGTTTCATTTTCGCACTCAACGCTGTTGTAGTCCTTTAAAAAGCTTGCTGTGATAGTTGAATTTCTTACTGTGCCACCATTTAAAATATTACCAACTCGGAAATATTTACCGTAAACGTCCTTAAGACCTATATCTGTCTGAGCCGCATAAACGCTCTGTGATGATTTTTCTGAAGTGATTTTTACATTATCGAATGTAAAGTCATTTGTGCTATCTGTTGTAAGTGTAAGACGGAATTCGTAGCTGTTTTCAGGAGCAGTGTAGTCAGCTGAAAGCTCTGTCCACTTGCCGCCCTTTACCTTTTTGCTTGCAATTTCCTTAACAGTTTCTTTGCCTGTAACTTCATCAATTACAAGAAGACTCAGACGGAATGTTTCGTCCTTTTCACTGTAAACCTGCATGCTGTAGTTATACTCTGTACCGCCTTCAAGGTAGAAACCCTTTGAAGAAACAGCACCCTCTGATGCAGATGTTCTTCCGCTTACCTTCATACCCCTTGAATTTTCAAAACCCACATTATCAATGGCAAAAAACTCTGTTGTTTCTGAGCTTCCGTACCAGCCCTCATAGTTTGACTCAAAGTCATTCCATACAGCTGTTTCGGCAAATGTCTGTACGTTAAGCTGAGGAACATAAGACATAATTCCCGCTGAACATACTGCAGCCGTAAGACTTGCAATAATTTTTTTGATGTTCATAATGAAACCTCCCACATATATACCGTTTAATCTCTGCTTAAACGTTTAAAGTGGTTAAATTATATCACCAAATTTTTCATTTGTATTGCATTATTGTAATAAAATTTGTTTTACTGTAACCAAATAAATAAATTTCCAAAAATCTCTTTAAAAATATTATTAAATATGACATAATAATACCATAAAAATACAATCCGCTTTTATATCAGTGAATTACAAATAAATTTTTGTTTTATGAAATGAATATGTTTATTCACACCAATATAAAAGACGGAATTCTGCAATTCCGTCTTTGTGTTTAATATTACTATGATTTTTATACATCAGCACATCTGTCAACCAATCCATTTTGCAATAACCAATATGTCACGTGCATTAGTCCTGATGAAGTCTTTTGAATTCCGAAGGTGTGCAATGCTTCAGCTTTTTGAAAGCTCTGTTAAATGTTGCAAGACTCTTGAATCCCGAACGGACTGCAATTTCCGTTATTGAAACATCATCATTCAAAAGCATGTTTTCAGCTTCCTTTATACGCTTTTCGTTCAGATAGTCAATGTATGATACTGAGCTGTATTGTTTGAATATGCGTGAAAAATGGTACTTACTGTATCCCGAAAAATCTGCAAGAAGTTCAAGTGTAATATCATACATATAATTTTTATCTATGTATCTGAAAACCTTGTCGAACATTTTACTGTATTCATTTACTTTTTCGTGATTGCTTTCTATACAGTCAAACTGTTTTTTAAGCTGAAAATCACGCAATGTAACAAGTATATTGATAAAGATTTCGTAAATACGTACTTCAGCAAGTTCAGAAGTTGAGTAGTAAAGCTCAAAAATATCAAGTATACCTTTTTTGGCTATATGATGCAGTTCTGCGTCATACTCCGGGGTTATGAGTACCGGAGATGAAATTGAACGCATTACAGCAGCGAACAGAGGGTGCTTTCCAAGTATCGAATCATCAAACTGAATAATAAGACGTCTTCCCACCTTGGCAAAAATATGATGAAGTTCCCCTGACGGAATTATGATTATTTCGTTTTCCTTTATGTCATATTTTTTCTCGCACATTTCCACAACATAATTGCTTTTCAGAGGCATGATTATTTCTATCTCGTTGTGCCAGTGCAACGGATATTCTTCATTATCATCATTGTCATACAGAAGAATATAATTTTTTTCTTCATATTCTACCGTTTCAAAATCATTGTTAAGATGCTTTATCATAATATACTCTGCTCCTTCCGAATCAGTTTATTAACATATTAACGATGAGCAATAATGCCTCCTTTGTATTAATAATATTATATCATATAAAATTTGTGATGTAAAGAAACGGCAGTACAAAATGTACTGCCTGAAATATATATAGAGAGATTTAGGTTATTTGCATGAATTATAAAGTGTACCACCTTTGAGTTCCTTACCGTTTGCGGCAAAAAGCTCTGAAACTGTTACAATCTGCCAGCCCTGTGATTTAAGGTATGGAGCAAGATATTCCATAGCTTCGGCAGTTGCATCGTATGTTTCGTGTGCAAGTATGATAGCATTGTCAAGTGAACCGTCGTTCATGGCAGTTGTGATTTTATTGATAATTTCATCCTTGGTTGCACCTGCCCAGTCACCTGTATCAATACTGCAGTTTATAAGTGCAACATCATTAAGTGCTGTTTTAACCTTATCGTCAACGCTGAGATACGGAGGACGCATAACAGGAGATGTCGGCTGACCTGTTATTCCCTTGATTTTATCTGATGTGTCATCATATTCCTTGCGTATTTCTTCTGCTGAAAGTGTTGTAAGGTCTGTATGTGTTCTTGTATGGTTTCCGATTTCCATTCCAAGATCATAAGCACGTTTGATTTCACCCTGATTAGCAGAATTTATCCAGTCGCCGACATAAAAGAATGTAGCGTGGAATCCTGAATCTTTGAGAGCATTCTGTATTCTGATTGATGGTGATGTATCAGCTGTTCCAACTGCGCCGTCATCAAAAGCAATTGCTACCATTGGCTTTGAAGTATCAATCCATGAAATGTCAACATCACCTGTTGATGTGTTTCCGGAATCCTGTATATCATCACCTGCATTATTTACAGTTCTCTTGAGTATAACAAGGTCAAAAACATTTAATTTGCCGTTTTCATCCATGTCAGAGGTTTCAAGACTTACAGATGAAGTTTTCTTCACAAGATAATCAGAAAGCGCCTGAATATCATCAGCGTCAATTTTATTATCGCCGTTTACGTCGCCCTTTTTGATTTCAGGTACAATTTCAATACCGATTGAAGTACCCTTAGGAGCTGCTGCCGCCTCATCTAAATAAAAGCTGTTTGTACTGTCGGCTGTTTCAACATAAAGAAGCAGATTTGAAGCACCTGACGGGATTGTATAGCTTTTATTTGCAAGCTGAATCCATTCGCCATTTGAACCACTGCTTTCAGCAATCTGAGCATAATTTGTTTCTCCGTCAACATCATACTGAAGCGAAAGCTTGAAGTCTTCCGATGCAACAACATTCTGCATTACATAGGCGCTGAAACTGTATGAGCTGCCCGGTTTGAATGTAGAAGTACTGAGAGAACGTGCCGCACCATTCCATGAATCTGTTCTGCCGGTGATACTCAGGGACTTGCTTCCGGCAGCCTTTTCTGAAGTTGTAAATGATGTTATGGCGTCACCTCTTGATGTCCACTCACCAGCTGTTTCTTCAAATGTATCATGGAAATAAAATCCGTCTGCGTCAGGTTCAACAGGCTCATCAGGGTCAACAAGTGGATCATCATCGCTTATATCCCCGCCTACTGTAAGGTTGTTTTTATAAACGTTGGCCTTACCACTGCTCTGGTAACCTTCAATATTAAGGGCTACTTCATACATTTTGCCCATTTTGAGTCCGACCTTTTCCCATGCCTTAAAATGCTCGGAAACGGATATTGTACCTTCAATTTTTGTGCCGTTTGCTGTCGGCTTTGTTGTACGAACACTCCAGTACTGATCAAAAGTTGTGTTGCCTATGATAGACGGCTGATCTACTCTTACAGTTTTATAAATATCATAAGTACCGCCGTCAGCCTGAATCTGACCGAGTGATTCAGTTGCCCCCGGTGGTCTCCAGCTGCCCCATGTTTCTACAATGTAGTATTCAACAAGAGGCTCCTTTGTCCAGCCGTAAACACACATATATGAGTTTCCGTTAGGCTGATAATCAACGCCGTATTCTATTGTCATATTTCCCAGTTCCTGATATGTCTGGGTACAGTCGTATTTTCTTCCCTTTCTGAAAAGGCAGTTATTGATGTTACTCCACTCACAGCTGAATGTTCCTCCACCTGTAAGTGTCATAGAAGTATTACCTGTGTCCTTCCACAATTCGTATGCGTAACCGTCTTCTGTACCTGTTTTGTTTTCGGTAATCACTGTTGCAGCCCCAACATTTATAATCGGAACAGAAAACAGACACATTACTGTCACCAGCAGATAACAGAATATTCTGCTGAATAAATTCTTCTTCATGATAAATTCGTTCCTTCCATATATATATTCTATATCATGTGAAGTTAAACGTTTAAGTGCACCAAAATATTTAACTATCGTAATTATTATTTTATAATATTTACAAATATAAATCAATCCAAAAATTGCTGAAATCATTTATATGCTTCTCAATTATTGCGATTGTTACCTCTTAACAGAACAAACATCTTACCGAAATTAATGTTGTCAGACCTTAGGTTTATAAAAACCTTGACAAATACTTCAACATATTGTATTATATTATATATACAATAATTTCAGGAGGAAATCGAATAATATGGCTCTTTTTAACATAATGGAAGGATTTGTAGAAGAAGTACTGGATGATCTTATTAAGAAAAACGGTTGCTGCAGTTGCTATAAATGCCGCGAAGACATTAAATGTATTGCGCTCAATTCACTTCCGGTAAAATACGTAAGCACAAGAAAAGGTGAACTTTTTTCAAAACTGGAACAGTCTTCCAGATTGCAGTATACGATTGATGTAAATCTGGCTTGCATGAACGCAATAGAACTTGTAAAAAATCAACCGCACCATGATGAAGAACAGTAATCAATTTCGAATCTGTATTAACATAAAAGCAAAGTAAATACGTATATTAAAAGGTCGATTGTGAAAACAATCGGCCTTTTTTATACCAAAACAGAACTATTCTATTATTATATAAAACTTGATTTCATGTATTTTATTATTATAAATTCAAGCTTTTTACACTTTGTTTTCTCTGAAGTCTGAGCTTGTCAGTTATAACAGCTATAAATTCAGAATTGGTCGGTTTACCTTTATACGAATTTATATCATATCCAAAGAGTGCCTTGAACATATCACATTCACCTCTTAACCAGGCAGCTTCTATAGCATGTCTTATTGCTCTTTCAACTCTGGTGGGAGTTGTACTGTATTTTGCCGCAACCTTTGGGTAAAGCATTTTTGTAATACTTTCCAGCAGTTCCACATCTTCAAATGATGAAATGATTGCTTCACGCAGATAACGGTAGCCTTTAATGTGAGCAGGAACACCGAGATTATGTATAATATCCGTTACTGCAATTTTAATGTCATCGTATTCTGTATTATCGGAATTCACACCTTTTACAATTTCGTTTATTCTGTCGCCCAAAGATTTCATATCAAAAGGTCTGAGCATGAAATATGACGCACCGTTCTGCATAACGTTTACTTCAATAAAAGGATTGTCGTATAGAGATGTAATAATAAATTTGGGTTCTTTTTCGCCAAGCATGTGTGTCTTTTTAATAAGCTCTATTGCATCAATATTTGGTAAGACTGCATCTGCTATAACCACATCGGGATGACTGCTTTTTATTGTTTCAAATAATACTGCTCCGTCCTTTGGTCTTGTAACTGCATACATTCCCATACTTCTTAAAATGTTGGCACAATTGATACCAAATTCGCTGCTGTTGTCACCTATTAATACTGTTATTTGATCGTTCATTTTTTTGCCTCCTAAAAGTCCTTCTCATCATTGTTTTTATTTTTTACGAATTTTTTTGTTTGTAATTATAACGCTTTAAAGTAAATTTTTAAAGTATAGTTTTGTAAAATCTATGTAAAATATCATACTTTTTGTCACAAAAGCAAGTTTTAAGATTTGACACGAATTTTACATAACTTCTCTTTGTGACTTTACATTTCAAAGTTATAATTCAGTTGTAGGCAAAAAACAAGTGATTTACTGAAAGGACATGCAGTTATGAAAAGAATTACAGGTATTTTTGCAGTGGCAATTATTATGTGCGGTACATTCGCAGGCTGTTCGACTGGTAAGGCAAAGGTTTCAACAGACGGCTCTACTTCTATGGAAAAGGTTATAGGTGTTCTTGGAGAAACCTTTGAAAAGGATACGGGGATTACAGTAACCTATAATCCCACAGGCTCAGGCTCAGGCATTAAGGCTGTTGCGGAAGGTGCTTGTGATATCGGACTTTCAAGCAGAGAATTAAAATTGGAAGAAAAAGAACTTGGACTTGAAACTTCTACTCTGGCTTATGATGGAATTGCAGTAATAGTAAATTCCGAAAATCCTGTATCTGACCTTGATGCTGATACCATTTCAGAAATTTACACAGGCAAAATTAAAAACTGGAGTGAGGTCGGCGGTACTGAAGAGGAAATTGTACTTATCGGCCGAGAAGCAGGAAGCGGTACAAGAGACGGTTTTGAAGATTCTCTGAACATAGGAGGCAAATGCAGCTACAGACAGGAGCTGACATCTTCCGGGGATATTATCACAACCATTTCCGGTAATCCTGCAGCTATAGGATATGTTTCAGTAGCCTCGGTAAAGGACAGCGTTAAAGTGCTTACAGTTGGCGGTATTTCCCCAACAGAAGAAAATATCAGAAACGGAAGTTATGTTGTTCAGCGTCCGTTTATACTTGTAACAAAGAACGGCACAAAGCTTTCGCAAACCTCGCAGAAATTTCTGGATTACATTAACTCGGAAAGTGCAGATGAAATAATTTCATTGGCAGGTGTTGTTGCGGCAAACTAAGACATAAAATCTAAATCTACGGAGTGTGTTATGAAGAAAAACAAACTTATTGAAAGAACCGTTCACGGAATATTTCTGATACTCGGTCTGCTGACAGTCGGCTGTGTTCTGATGATAACCGTTTACCTTGTGATTTCAGGAATCCCTGCCATAACTGAAATCGGCCTTTTCAATTTTCTCTTTGGTACAAAATGGGCGTCTACTGCCGATGAGGCAAGCTTTGGAATACTTCCGTTTATATTAACCAGTATCTACGGAACAGCAGGAGCAATACTGCTGGGTGTTCCAATCGGATTTTTTGCGGCTGTTTACCTCTCAAAGCTTGCAAATCCGAAAATCAAGGCGGTTATGGAGGGGGCTGTCAGTCTTCTTGCGGGTATCCCTTCGGTTGTTTACGGTCTTGTGGGAATGCTTGTGCTTGTACCTGCTGTGCGTGAAATTTTTGATATTCCAGACGGTGCAGGTCTGTTTTCGGCAATCATAGTTCTTGCAGTTATGATTTTACCCTCTATTATCAAAGTTTCCGTAACCGCACTTGATGCAGTACCAAAGGAATATGAAGATGCTTCTCTGGCACTTGGTGCAACACCTGTTGAAACCTACTTCAGAGTTTCTGTTCCGGCTGCCAAAAGCGGTATTGCTGCAGCTGTAGTGCTTGGAGTAGGTCGAGCAATCGGTGAGGCTATGGCTGTCATGATGATATCAGGCAACGCTCCGAACATGCCGTCACTCTTTCAGAGTGTGCGTTTTCTGACAACTGCGGTTGCAGCCGAAATGGCGTATTCCAGCCCAGGCAGCCTGCAGAGAAATGCGCTGTTTTCCATCGCACTGGTACTGTTTCTGTTTATTATGATGATTAACGCCACGCTGAATTTCTTTTTGAAGCGGGAGAATGGAAAATAAATATGAACACGAAACGAAAGCTCTATATCGGTCTGATGCGCGG
>JAZQZW010000042.1:0-21338 GCA_045634285.1 Oscillospiraceae bacterium | reverse complement strand
AAATGCAATACTTTTTTTAAAAAAATCATTGTTACTTTTCAACAATAATATCAGCAGTTTTTATAGGAACAATCTTTTTCAGGTTATCAAAACTTGTTTCTACCTGACAACCTATCTTTCCACCGCTGAAATAAATATCATCAAGCTCCAGAACGCTTTCATGAATAAATGTTGCAAACAGCTTTTTCATACCTATTGGTGAACAACCGCCATGAACATATCCTGTAAGGGACAGAAGCTCCTTTGATTTTATCATCTCAACCGACTTTTCACCCGCTGCCTTAGCAGCTTTTTTAAGGTCAAGTTCTTCGCAAACAGGCACCATAAATACATAATTTTTCTTTGATTTTCCAATCGTAACAAGAGTCTTGAACACCTGATGCGGCTGTTCTCCAAGCACCTGTGCAATTTCCATGCCGTTTACAGCTCCGCTTTCAGTGTAAAAATGCGGCTTATAATCACACTTTTTCTGGTCAAGAATACGCATTACATTTGTTTTTTCCTGTTTTTCCATTTTTCAATCCTTGTTTTGCAGTTTTTTTATTTTTATTTTAACAGCATCGGAATTCCTGAGTGCAATCTGAACACCTCTTATAATATATGCCTTCGGATCACCAAAAGGGCTTTTTCCGACACATTCAATTTCAGTTCCGTCAATAATTCCTATATCCTGAAGCCGGCGTCTGAGTGCACCTTCATTTTCAAGATACAGCACATATCCCGTTTCATTTTTTTCAAGACTGTTTAATGTACATATATTATCTGACATACCGCAAATCCGCCTTATTCTAAATATTGCAGAAAAACCTGCTCATAGTTATATTATTCATATAATGCGGTATATGTGATTTAAGGCAACGTTTTTAAAACGCTGCCTTTGAATTACTTTCTTCTTGATTTGTTTTTTCTTTCTGTACTTCTTTTGAGAGCACAGATTTTTTCTTCGCTGTTCTGCTTGAAGCGTGTCAGCATTTCCTCAAAGCCAAGCTCTGATACAGGTGGTTTTTTCTTAGGTTCCCAAACATTAGGCTTTCTTTCCTGCTTTTTCGCTGGCTTTAACTGTTCTTCATTTGTTTCGGCTGCTTTCTTTATTGAAAGACCGATTTTTCCGTTTTCATCAATGCTTAAAACCTTTACCTTTACCTGCTGGTTTTCAGTAAGATAGTCCTTTACATCTTTAACAAAAGAATTTGCTATCTCTGATATATGTACCATGCCAGTACCCGCACCCTCAATTTCAACGAATGCTCCGTACTGTGCAATTCCTTTTACCTTACCGTCGTATATTTTGCCTACTTCCAGTTCCATAAATTTCATTGTCCCCTTTTTATTTAGTTTCTTGAAGTATCGTAATAACGTCTTTCATTAGGATATGCGTAATTCATTTCTTCAATCGCAACCTTTTCCATATAGGCGTTAATATCGTCATCTTCAAGAATACGCTGCAGCTCAACGTTTTCTGCTTCTACCTCCTGAGTTTTCTCCTGAAGTATTTTAAGCTCTGCCTGCATTTCAGCCAGACTTGATTGTGTCATAATAAATGATACTATGCACCCAACAATAACCGCAACAATAACAAGTACGCTTATTATTGTAAACAGGCTCTTTCTTCTGTTTGTTCTTGGTTTAGCTACTGCCAATTTTTTTCACGTTCTTTCTTTTACACATATTTTTCTTTATATCATAATTATTATTATACTACAAACCTGCACATTCAATCAAGGTTTTTTTTGCTTTTTTTTAATAATTTTTTATTTTTGAAAAATCCTACAAATTTAGCTGTGATTTTTTCACACATAAGTACAAACTTTTTTAATGGCGGTCTCAGAACCGATTTCAACTTTTCTGTAATTTTTCTAAGAAAATTCACCACAAATCTCCCTATTGTAACAAAATACAAAATAAATCCAAGCAGATTTCCAAAACAATAAAAAAATCTGAATTCGCTTCTTGCTGCCGTTATTGTAAAGCACATTATAAATACGCCATATAACGCAAAAAACAAAATATCTTCAATTATAACAGCTATCCTGCCATGACGAAAAATCATTCTCAGCACTCTGAACATGTCAAAAACAATGCCGATAGGAACTCCGAAAAGGCATGAAACAAAAAACAAACCAAACTGCTGACCGCTTGTAAAAAAGCTTTCAAGACCTTCCATTTCTCACCTCTATCGGAAAAGCTTACCCAGAAAGGACGACGAATTTCTCTTGTCCTTGTCACCATAACAGAGCGCCCAGATATCCCCATCAATTGACATATCGCCTGTTTCAACACTCATGGCATTAATATGTAAATCCCTGCCCCGAATCACAAGTTCCCCAAGCTGTGTATAAAGGGTTATACAGCGTTCATCAAAGCTGTCAACATCGGTAACACCTGAAAGTGTAAGTGTTGTACGATTTTCCATTATAATGTTGTGTGCGCCTCTTGCATTTTTATCTTCTGTATTCATTTTTCTCTCCTTTTAATTTAATGTTGTTTAATTATATGCATGCACGATAAACAATATTCATATCTTCTTTTTGTAGGTTTACACAAATTTTTTCTTTAGCTTGAAACGTTTAAGTCAATATGATATAATAAATATGCAAGAGCAAACCAAATACAGCAACAAAGATATAGAAAGAGGGATTTAAATTGATGAAATTATCAAAAAGATTCAAAGCAGTAGCTTTAAGTACGTTGATGACCGTTGGTTTCATGGCTTATGCACCTGAATTTTCAACTTCAGTCCAAGACACTTCACTTACAGTAAACGCTGCCACACTCACACTTGACGATATGCCGTCAGAATATGAATATGCAGCAGACTGGATCTGGAACAACCGTATTTCAAACGAAGACTCAACAGGCAGCAAGGCAAAACGTTATAATGTTCTGTTCGACCAGATTGTTGCGGGAAAAGGCACACTCAATTACGTTGTAAGATGGCAGTCATACAAGACACTTTCACTTGCACAGCGTGAAGGACTTGAAAAGGTAGTCGAAGACGGAATAAACAGCTGGACCGATTATCTTGTAGGATATGAAGACTGGCCATATAATCATGTGGATGTAAATATTGTAGGCTGGGCTGTGCTTGACAGAAACTGCATTTTAGACCCACAGCCTGATGAGGTAATATATGATAATCTCATAACAGACTACGACAGTACTTACGATACTTCAAACGGTGTCGAAGAAATTCCCGATAAGCTTCCGAGTGCGCCTGAGGAACTCTGGAGTTTCAACTATTTCCACGACAGAAATCATCAGTATCCGGGTACAAGATTCGACATGTATCTGTGGTGTACACAGGGCTTCCCTAACATAGGCGGCTGTGGTGGTGACTGGGGACAGCGTCTTTCAGACAACGCTTATATTTCAATGGCTGAAAGTCAGAATAATCTCCATGTGCATGTTCATGAAGTTGGACACGGCTTTGGTATGACAGACTTCTATGGTGGTGAAGGCGAATCAAACGGTTTCCCACCGGGAGGTTTCCCAGGAAACGGAAGTTCAATTATGATGGCCGGCTCATCTACTGTAATTACAGATTTTGATGGCTGGATGCTTCGTTACATGTGGTCAAAGATAAGCGATGAAAGCGGAAGATTTGACCTGGCAAATGCACAGCCTGAAACAACAGAGCCTGCAACTCAGCCAACTACCGAAACAACAACCACTACCATTGAAGAAACTGTTCCGACAGAAACAACTGTCATTGCCGAACCCGGTGGATATATTTCACGTGATAGTCTGCCTGACAAAACAGAATACAAAATCGGAGAACAACTTGATTTAACAGGTCTCAAAGTTACAGTTACCTTCTTCCCGGGTGGTGCCACAACCAATCCTGATTACCACTATAATATTTATGAAAATGTAAATCCGATTGATTATCCTGATGCTTTCACTGTTGAAACATCTGAATTTAACAGTACAGTTCCAGGAACATACACAATAACAGTTGAATATACAGACGAAAACGCCAAATGGGCAGATAATGTAAAAATATCATTTGATGTAACAGTAGTTTCTTCAACATCAGACGTTGCATCTGTTGAATTTACAGACACTATTACAGCAAAAACCGAAAAATCAATCACATTTGCCGAAAACGGTACATTCACTTTTGAGGGAGATTATTATAATGGTGACCCACAGAAAAATCTCTCCAATTATGATGTTGGCGATAAAATTCAGATAAAAATGTCTGCATACCCAAGCAATCTGATTTCTGAAGTTGAGTCGATTACACTTATCGAAAACTCAAGACTTATCAAAGGTGACATAGACTCCAGCGGCACGTTTACAGTTGCTGATGTAATTGTACTGCAAAAATTACTTTTAGGTATTGAACTCAATATGGTACCAAACTGGCAGGCAGCAGATATGAACGATGACGGAAAACACAATGTATTTGATCTGTGCATTATGAAACGTAATCTTACACAGTAAAACTGACAGCTCTGAGAAATCTCAGAGCTGTTTTCTTGCAATTTAAAATTTCATATGTTATAATAAAATAAAAAAGGACAATAAAATATGAAAAAAACAAAGATTATAAGTCTGCTTACAGCAATTTTATGTACAACATCATTTTATGGCTGCAACGATAACAGTACAACTGAAACCGCTGAAAACACAGTTGTAACAAAAGCCACTTTACCTGAAGCAAACGCTGAGGTTTCCACTTCACTTCCGCCATTGAAGAAAATTACAGGAACAGTATCAAAAACCGCTATAAAGCGTGGCGTGCCAATTACAAGAGAAACTACTGTTTCTGCAAAGGCTTATTCTCATTCAGATAAAGTGTTTAAATTTGAAAATTACCTTACATCACTTTTCATGGTAAACGGCTGGGAAATTATATCTGGCGGAACTGCAACAGACCAGCAAACCGACTACATAACCTCTGTACCTGCCGTTCTGCAATATCTTGATACAAAAACAACACTTACAATAACGGTAGTTGATGAAATTGAAGACAAAGAAGAATTCCTTGCCGGAACAGAAGAAACATACAAAGCCGTATACGGCAGCGAATTTGACAGCATTGATATAACCGAATTTGAACAGCTTGCAATTGATGAAAAAGACTCTTTCAGAATCAAGGCAGATGTCGTTGTAAAGGGCGAGAAATTCACAATGATACATATTCTTTCAAATGATGTTTCAGGCTCAAGCTACTCATTCATGCTGCTTGACAGCGACGGTGAATTTTCCGACTTTGACCTTGCAGAAGCAATCAGCTATCCTAAGCAGGTTGATACCTCATGGATAAAAACAAGAGAGGAACTGGACGAATTGATTGAAAATGCCACTAAATTCAATATAGATGATTACCGATAAAAAGGGATGCCGTAAGGCATCCCTTCAATCTTTTATAGCACAGGTATTTTCAAAAGCTTTGCAGCATTCTTATAAAGTATCTTCTGCTTATCCTCACCGGAAATATCAAGCTCATTTATCATTTTAATTTCATTTGCAGGGCTGTCCCAAGGACAGTCACTCGCCATTAAAATTCTGTCCGCACCATGCTTTTCAATAATTCTTGAGAGCATCTTTTTGCCTATTTCACCTGCTGTAAAGCTTACATCAAGATAAACTTCTCCCTCAACTCCTGCAATATATCTTTCAACCTGTTCCCAGCGGTACATTCCCCCAAGATGAGCAAGTATCATTGTAAGTTTCGGAAAATCCTTATGTACCTGTGCAAAGGCTTTTGGCTTGCCATGTACCTTATCGGGAGAAAGTGGGTCATATCCTGCGTGAAAAACAATCGGAAGTCCAAGCTGTGAACACTTTTCGTAAATCGGATAGGCTTTTTCATCTCCAGCCATGAAATTCTGATAGTCCGGATGAAGCTTTACACCATAAAGCCCAAGCTCCTTTATACGTTCAAGCTCATCGCATATATCTTCAGCGTCAGGGTGAACGCTTCCGAAAGGATAAATTCTGTCTGACATAATTTCATTCGCCCATGAATTTATAATCCTCTGTTGTGCAGGTTTTGTGGCAATAGGAAGGATAACAGACTTGTCAACTCCGCATTTGTCCATATGCTCAAGAAGTCCTTTTACAGAACCATCGGTATATGGTTTTGTGCCTGAGGTTTTCACAAGACTGCTCATTGCTTTTTCTACAATTTTATCCGAAAAAGCGTGTGTATGAAAATCGATTATCATAATAAATCTCCTTAGAATTTTTATTCTCTAAATAATGGTATACCCAAATTTAAAATTTGTCAATCATAATTTTAAAAAAACTCTTGCAATTTTTCAAAAATGTGATACAATATATATAAGCAGTATTGATGCTTTACTACATATATGGAGGTGTATTCAAATGGCATACAAAATTACTGATGAATGTATCGGTTGTGGCGCATGTGCTGGTGAATGCCCAGTAAGCGCTATTTCAGAAGCAGACGGCAAGTACGTTATCGACGCTGACACATGTATCGACTGTGGCGCATGTGCTGGTGCATGTCCGGTTGCAGCTCCTGTTGCTGAATAATGAATAAAACGCCCTCATTTTACTGAGAGCGTTTTGTTTTTATTCAGAAAATAAAAAATGTTGTATTATACAAATTTCAACACTGTAATTCGTTATTTTGCACAAATAAATATTAAGTCAAAATAACTAGTATTTTAATATCGGTTTAGTGTAATTTGTATAAAATCTATCGAAAAAGCCGTATTTACGTGCTTTTTTAAGAATTTAAAAAAGAAAAAATAAAATTTTTGTCATTTTTTAGTCAAAAAAAATCTACATACTGTACATTGACATTTTCATTTGAATTGTGATATAACTAATATAAAGATAAAATTCAAATCAGAAACCATAAGAAAAAGGTTCAGACTTGGAGGAAGAAAGATATGGCAAAGAAAACTATGACATATAATGAAATTGTTGAAAAGGTAAAAAAGGAATTCGGTAAGGCAGATGTAAGCAACTACGAAGACCACCTCGCACTTCAGATTAACATCACAGGCGAAGGCGAAGGTTCATTCTATGCTGAAATCAATCAGGGCACACTTTCTATTGAACCTTACGATTATATTGATAACAATGCTACACTTACAGCTTCAGCTGATGATATTATCAGTATTTTCAGCGGCAAGCTTGATATCAATGCCGCTGCAGAAGCAGGCAAGCTTGAAATTGTTGGTGACTACGCAAAGGCTTTATCAATTCAGCCTGTAATCGAAAACAACAAGAAGCCTGCAAGAAAAACAGCAGCTAAGAAGACAACAGCTACAAAAACAACTAAGGCAGCTGAAAAGGAAACAAAGACAACTAAGAAAACAGCAGCTAAGAAGACAGCTGAAAAGGCAGAAGCCAAAACTGTAACAAAGGCTGTTAAAGAAACTGCTAAGAAGACAACTGCTGCTAAGACAACAGCAACAAAATCAACAAGAACAGCTAAAAAAGGCTGATAAATGATATATTTTGTCAGACGTTCTTTTGAAGCTGATAAAAATAAACTTATACACAAAAAACAGCTTAAAGCGGAAATAAACAATATCTTAAAGAGCAAGTTTAATTTAATGAATATTGATTATTCCGATAATAACTTTTCATATAATGATTATGGAAAGCCGTATCTGAAAAGCAATCCGGATATATTTTTCAATATAAGTCATTGTCACGAAATGGCAGTATGTGCTATATGTAACTCTGAAGTTGGCATTGATGTTGAAAATATCCGTACCTATCACCCAAGAGTTGTAAAACGCGTTTTTTCCGATAAAGAAACAGCAATTTTAGAAAATTCTGCTAATAAGGACGAAATGTTTTTCAGAATATGGACACTTAAAGAAAGCTTTGTAAAAGCAATCGGAATTGGTATATCCTATCCGATGAAATCCTGTGAATTTCTTATAAACGAAAACAGCTTTGATGTGAATGGTTGTGACGGTTATTTGTTTTCACAGGTTATTCTGAACAATAAGTTTGTATGCTCATTATGTGTTAAATCTAATGATAGTTTATACAACAATCAATTTTTGAGATTAAACAATAATGATAATTCAGGTTTATTGAAACTATGACTTTTTCATGGGTCATCAGACCTTTAAAATAGCAC
This sequence comes from Oscillospiraceae bacterium, assembly GCA_045634285.1. GTDB lineage: Bacteria > Bacillota > Clostridia > Oscillospirales > Ruminococcaceae > Porcipelethomonas. The sequence continues at coordinate 13,258 of JAZQZW010000042.1, read as the reverse complement.
GGCATTCTCGGCCGTGCAATGATCCCCCTCTCTCTGCACCGCAGTTTTCATGCGGTGCTCTTTTTGTCTACAGAAACACCTTTTATCAATATAACAACTATTTTTTTGGTTGATATGTTGACTTTTTTGAGCGAATAGTATATAATGTTAATAATAAAAATATTAAATATAGAACAGCTGATGCTTTCTGTAATTTGATTGTTTTATAACATTATTTTGAAAGGGATGTATGTATAAATCTTATTAACATATATAGGGTGACATCATGAAAAACATAAGAATAAATGTCAAGCTGACAGTAGCTGTATTTTGATAATTACACTATGTATCTCATTGATTTATGTTTTTGCAGGAGCTACACTTACTGTAATGATGAAAAATTCAGAAATTGAAAATCTTAATAACTCATTAAAAGTTGAAACAGATATTATTGAAGAATTTGTTGAAAATCAGGAAATAATGCTCAACTCATTTAGTAACGCTTCCGAAGTAATTGATCTTCTGAAAGACCCTGATAACCTTGAAAAACAGGCGGCGGCACAGGATTATACAGAAAAGTATTATTCAAAACTCAAAAACTGGGAAGGGCTTTATATTGGCGAATGGAATACACATGTTATTGCGCATTCCAATCCTGACATTGTCGGAATGACAACCAGACAAGGAGAACAGCTTAAACAGCTACAGGATAAAATGCTTGAAAATGATGGTATATATAACGCCGGAATGATTGTTTCACCTGCTTCCCAAAAACTTGTATTGTCGATTTATTGTCCGGTTTATGATGATATATCAAACGAAATAATCGGATATGTCGGCGGTGGACCATATGCTGAAGAACTTGAGGTACTGATCAGCAATGCACAATACAAAAATCTTCATATTATATGTTAAACGATGAAAATAATACATATATTTTTAATCCTGACAAAAACCTTACTGCAGCTGAAGTTAAAAACAAAGAATTCCTTTCAATAATGTCCGCATTTGGTGATGATTCTTCCGAATGGGAAGGTTATGTAGAATACAGAGATAAAAACGATTGCGGCTATCTGGCGGCATATCAATATCTCCTTGAATACAACTGGACTGTGATATCATCAAACAAAAAAGAAATCATTTTTGCAGACATTGATACATGTATGCGTATGCTTTTAATTATATGTATTGTATCAATTATTGTAATAACGGTCTTTTGCTGGACTATTATCACAATATTTACAAAGCCGTTAAAACATGTTGAGGAATCAATTACTCAGCTGAAGATTATGAATCTTGATAAGTCTCATAATCTTGATGGATATATTCACAAGAAAGGTGAAATCGGGCAGATTGCTACTGCTCTCGACTCACTATATGATTCAATCGGCGGCATGCTTGAAGCCGAAAAGGAAAAGCATAAGGCAATTGCCGCAAACGAATCAAAAGCAAAATTCCTTGCAAATATGTCCCATGAAATCAGAACACCGATTAATGCAATTATCGGTATGAATGAAATGATAATGCGAGAAAGCGAAGATGAAAACGCACTCAAATACGCTGAAAACATAAAAAATGCCAGCAGTCTGCTTATGGGTATAATCAATGATATCCTTGATTATACAAAAATGGATTCAGGAAAACTTCGATTGATTGAAGATAATTACAATCTTTTATCAATGCTTAATGATGCTACACTTGGAATTTCAGAACGTGCAGAACATAAAAATCTAAAGTTTATAACTAACTTTGATAAAGAACTGCCTTCTGTTCTCAGAGGCGACGAAATACGTATCAAACAAATTCTCAACAATCTTCTGACAAATGCTGTAAAATACACCAGTGAAGGTAAAATTACATTTAGTGCAAAGGGCATATATGATAATAATACATTTTTACTTGTACTGTCGGTATCTGATACAGGCTGTGGTATACGCAAGGAAGATTTAAAGCATTTGTTTAATAGTTTTGAACGTCTTGACATTAAAAAGCATCGTAACATTGAAGGCACTGGTCTGGGAATGAGTATCACAAAGCAGCTTACCGAGCTGATGAAAGGCGATGTGTACGTTGAAAGTGAATACGGAAAAGGAAGTAGCTTTACTGTTACAATCCCACAGCAGATAATCGATATAACACCAATTGCAGAATCCCAGACAGAAATCGAAGAAATAGTTCCACAAAATGATGAAAATACTGATTATTTACGAGCACCTGAGGCAAAAGTTCTTGCAGTTGATGATAATGAGCTTAACCTTGAAATTCTTGAAGCTCTGCTCGAACGCTCAGAAGTACAGTTAACACTTGCTTCGGGCGGAAGTGAATGTATTGAACTTACTAAAAAGGAAAAATATGACCTTATACTTATGGACCATATGATGCCTGAACCGAATGGTATCGAAACCTTCAATATTATCAGAAGCGATACAACCAATCCTAACTATAAAACTCCTGTGGTAGTTGTAACCGCAAATGCTGGAATTGATGTTGAAGCAGAATATATGAGTATAGGTTTTTCAGATTACATTGCAAAACCAATTGACGTAAATAAACTTGAAAGTGTTCTTGCAAAATACCTTAAGTAAAACAAGAGGAGCTGAAATGTCAGCTCCTCTCATTTTATTTATAAATATCGAATCATCTTGATTTTAATACGATTCCGCTTATTGCTGTTGTAATTATTCAACAGGTTCAAAATCAGCCACACCATGCTTGCAAAGCGGACAGATAAAATCATCAGGAAGATTTTCACCCTCATAAACATATCCGCAGATTTTGCAGACATAACCCTTTTTAACATCAGTCTGAGGCTTTGGCTTAACATTGTCGAGATAGTATGTATAGGTCATAGTTTCCGCATTTGTAATGACTCTTGCTTCCGTTACTTCACAGATAAACATTCCATGTGTCTCAAGTTCAACATACTTTTCAACCTTAAGCGACATAAACGAGTTGATATATCTTGGCAGGAAAGCAAGCCCATTATCCGAACGCAGAATTTCCATTCCCTCAAACTTGTCGGCATTACGACCGCTCCTGAATCCAAAATTTTCAAACACGCTGAATGGTGCGTCAACCGACAGACAGTTAATATTCATTTTACCTGTCTGGTTTATTGTATGATGTGAGTAATTTTCCTTGTTGATAGTAACAGCAATTCTGTTAGGAGTATTTGTAACCTGCGTAACAGTATTTACAATAAGACCATTATCCTTCTGTCCGTCGTTTGAAGTAACAACGTAAAGACCATAACCGATATTAAACAAAGCAGAAAGGTCATTTTTATTTGCTGTCAAATCCTGCTTTGCAAGATATTCTGCTGATAATTCCTGTGCAAGTGCTTCAAGCTGTTTGCTGCTTTCATCATTTAATGCAGACATGATTTTAACTGTTGTTTCAGCAAATGTCAGGTTCTTGCATTTTTCCAGCATTCCTTTCATAACCTTAGCTGCAAGAGGTGCCCAGCTTCCGTTTTCAATAAACGCTACTGTACGATTACTGAAATTACGTTCTGTAAGGTGATTGATAAATTCTCTCATAAATGGGAAAATTTCCGCATTATAAGTAGTTGTCGCAAGAACAATCTTACCATATCTGAATGCGTCCTCAACTGCCTCAGCCATATCGCATCTTGCAAGGTCATTTACAACTACCTTCGGGCAGCCGTTAGCCTTTAACTTTTCCGCAAGCTGCATTACCGCTTTTTTAGTATTTCCGTAAACAGAAGTATATGCAATTACAATACCGTCCGATTCAACCTCATAGTTTGACCATGTGTTGTAAAGTCCGATGTAATATTCAAGATTTTCTGTAAGAACAGGTCCATGAAGCGGACAGATTTTCTGAATATCAAGACCTGTAGCCTTTTTGAGTAAAGCCTGTACCTGCGCGCCATACTTTCCTACAATGCCAAAATAATATCTTCTTGCCTCACAAGCCCAGTCTTCTTCAACATCAAGAGCCCCGAACTTGCCGAATCCGTCAGCTGAGAATAAAACCTTGTCAAAGCTGTCGTATGTTACGATAACCTCAGGCCAGTGTACCATAGGTGCTGTGACAAAAGTAAGAGTATGTTTTCCAAGTTCAAGAGTATCACCCTCACCCACAACAATACGATTGTCAGCAAAATCATTTCCAAAGAAATTTTTCATCATGACAAAGGATTTCTGCGAAGATACAATTTTTGCTGCAGGATAAGTTTTCATAAAGTTTACAATATTTGCAGAATGGTCAGGCTCCATATGCTGAACAATAAGATAATCAGGCGACTTTCCGTCAAGCACATCACGGATATTGTCAAGCCACTGGTGAGTGAAATTTACATCTACAGTATCCATAACCGCAATCTTTTCATCCATAATTACATACGAATTGTATGCCATGCCATTCGGTACAGTATACTGACCTTCAAAAAGGTCTATTTCATGGTCATTAACACCAACATATATGATATCTGCTGTAATATTCATAATCTTCCTCCATTATTGAAACAGGTATTTTTTTAATTATATCATACAACGCTAATATAATCAAGTGGTAATATGTGAAAATTTTGTAAAAAGTCGCAAGTCAAATAATAACAATTACTAGCTCTGTAATATCATTTCGACAATTAATATTTTCTACAAACGCCATACCCTGTACACCTTGAAATTTGTAGAAAATTATGTTTAAAAAAGCTTGACAACAACGTTAATACGTGTTATAATGTGTAAAGTGATTTGCCTTTACAGCAAAGAGGTGATAAAATGTCCGCAGGAAAAAATCTTGACCTTGTTCTCCTGCTTGATGTATACGAATGTATGCTGACAGACAGACAGAAAGAGCTTATGGAATATTACTATTGTGACGATATGTCACTGGGTGAAATTTCCGAAAATTCGGGCATTACACGACAGGCGGTCAGGGACAGCATCAAGCGTGCCGAACAGACACTTACTTCACTTGAAGAAAAGCTTGGACTTGCCGAAAAGATTGTAAAGTGCAGAGATATATTTGATGAAATATCCCAGCTGGCTTTAAAGCAGACAGATATTGATTTAACCGAAATTTCACAGCTTGCCGCAAAAGGCAGAGATATATTTTAGAAGGGAGAGAACTTTATGGCATTTGAAGGATTATCCGAAAAGCTTAACAACGTATTTAAAAAGCTTAAATCAAGGGGTAAGCTTACAGAATCGGATATCAAGGAAGCTATGCGTGAAGTTCGTCTTGCACTTCTTGAAGCCGATGTAAGCTACAAGGTTGTTAAGGACTTTGTTGCCAAGGTTTCTGAAAAGGCTGTGGGAAATGAGGTTTTAGAAAGCCTGACTCCTGCACAGCAGGTTATCAAAATTGTACGTGATGAACTTTGTGAGCTTATGGGTGACTCAAACGCACGTATAAATATGGCTTCAAAAGGCCCTACAATCATTATGATGTGTGGTCTTCAGGGTTCAGGTAAAACAACCCACTCGGCAAAGCTTGCGAAATTTTTCAAAAAGGAAGGTCACAGACCTTTGCTTGTAGCATGTGACATTTATCGTCCTGCCGCTATCAATCAGCTTAAGGTTGTTGGTGAAAAGGCAGATGTCAAGGTTTTTGAAATGGGACAGATTAACCCTGTTGTTATTGCAAAACAGGCTCTTGCCCACGCAAAAGACTATGGAAACGATATTGTTATCCTTGATACAGCAGGTCGTCTTCACATAGATACAGAGCTTATGGATGAGCTTAAAAACATCAAGTCTGAAGTTCAGCCGAATGAAATCATGCTTGTTGTTGACGCAATGACAGGTCAGGATTCCGTAAATGTTGCCAAGGCCTTTGATGAAGCTCTTGGAATCAACAGCGTTCTTATGTCAAAGCTTGATTCTGACGCTAGAGGCGGTGCGGCACTTTCAGTACTTGCTGTTACAGGTAAGCCAATCAAGTTTGTCGGTACAGGCGAAAAGCTTGACGAATTTGAAAAATTCCACCCTGAAAGAATGGCTTCAAGAATTCTGGGTATGGGTGACGTTATGACCCTTATCGAAAAGGCTGAAGATGCATTTTCTCAGAAAGAAGCCGAACAGATGGCTAAAAAGCTTCAGGAAAACAAGTTCGACATGAGCGACTTGCTTGAACAGCTCAGACAGATTCAGAAAATGGGCTCACTCAAGTCAATTATCTCTATGATTCCTGGTGTTGGTGACAAACTCAAAGACGTTGATATTGATGAAAAGCAGTTTGTCAGAATTGAAGCTATGATTACTTCGATGACAAAGGCTGAAAGAGCAAAGCCTTCAATCATCAATCCACAGAGAAAACGCAGAATTGCGGCAGGTAGTGGTACTAAGGTTGAGGACGTAAACAAACTCTTAAAACAGTTCGAACAGATGCAGAAGATGATGAAGCAACTGGGCGGAAAAAATCCTAAAAACAAGAAAATGATGAGAAGACTGGCAGGCATGAATTTTGATAAGATGCCGCCAATGATGTAAGCTGATTAATGCAATTTCGCATTAACATATATTTATATTTACTGCGGAGGTGAAAAAAATGGCAGTTAAAATCAGACTCAGAAGAATGGGGGCTAAGAAGGCTCCTTTCTATCGTATAGTTGTTGCTGATTCAAGATACCCAAGAGATGGTAGATTTATCGAAGAAATCGGTTACTACGATCCAACAAAGGAACCATCAGTTGTTTCAGTTGACGCTGAAAAGGCTAAGAAGTGGATTGCAAACGGTGCACAGCCAACTGATACAGTTAAGACACTTTTAAAGAACAACAACGTTCTTTAATCTGTATTCGGGGATATTGAGCGGCAGGAGCAAAGCTCTTGCCCTTAATTAGACCTTTGTTACGGAGGTACTTAAATGAAAGAATTACTTTACGCAATCGTTGAAGATCTTGTTGAAGATAAGTCAGCTATCAAAATCACAGAAGACGCACCAAATGAAGAAGGTGTTATCGTTTTTCATCTGAATGTTGCTCCTGATGATATGGGCAGAGTTATCGGCAAGCAGGGCAGAATTGCCAAGGCAATCCGTACTATTATGCGTGCGGGCGCTGCAAGAAGCAATCTCAAGGTTGCAGTTGAAATCGATTGATTTTTGAGGCTTGAATCGTTCGTTGAACAGATTTAAGCCTTTTAATGTATATAAATATAAATTTAAATTGGAGGAATTTTTTTGAAGGAATTTCTTGAAACAGGTAAAATTGTAAATATTCATGGTCTTCGTGGTGATGTAAAAATTATGCCATGGAGTGATGATGCAGAGTTTTTATGCGAATTCGATGTCCTCTACTACGGTAAGGACAAGCAGGCTTTTGAGGTTGAACACGCAAGAGTACACAAAAATACTGTACTTGCAAAGTTCAAGGGTATTGACACTCCTGAGGCCGCAAACAAACTGAGAAACAGCATTGTTTATATTGACAGAGATGATATCGAGCTTGAAGAAGGAACATACTTCATAGCAGACCTTATCGGACTTACTGTAAAAGACGTTGACACAGGCGAAGAATATGGTACAGTAAAGGATGTTTTCCAGACAGGTGCAAATGATGTATACGAGATCGTAAAGGACGGCAAGACTTGTTATGTTCCTGCTATCCCTGATGTAATTATTGAAACGGATATTGAAAACAAGCTTCTTTTAATACGCCCATTGGAGGGACTTTTTGATGAGAATTGATATTGCAACGCTTTTTCCTGAAATGATGGAAAACATTCTTTCGGAAAGTATTGTGGGTCGCGCAAGAAAAAAGGGAGCAATAGAAGTCTGCTGTCATCAGATAAGAGATTACACCAATGACAAGCACCGTCGTGTTGATGATATTCCATACGGTGGCGGAATGGGTATGGTAATGCAGGCAGACCCTATTTACAACTGTTATAATGCAATCTGCGAACAGCTTGGTACAAAACCGCATACTATATATATGACCCCGAAAGGAAGCGTTTTTTCACAGAAAAAGGCTATAGAACTATCAAAAATGGACAATATCCTTATTCTATGCGGACATTATGAAGGTGTTGACCAGAGAATACTTGACAAAATTGTTGATGAGGAAATTTCCATTGGAGACTATGTTCTGACAGGCGGCGAGCTTCCTGCGGCTGTTGTCACAGATGCGGTTGCAAGAATGTGTGACGGTGTACTTTCAAGCTCTGAATGTTTTGAAGACGAAAGCCATTTTAACGGACTTTTGGAGTATCCCCAGTATACCCGTCCCGAAATATGGGAGGGTGAAGCTGTGCCGCCAGTACTGCTTTCAGGGCATCACAAAAACATAGCAAATTGGAGACTTGAAAAAAGCCTTGAAATAACAAAGAAAAACCGTCCGGACATGTATGAAAAATATATGTCAGATAAAGAAAATAAGTAAATTGATTATTGTTCAATGCCATATAAACACTGTAAATTATAGGTAATTTGACGAAAATTGTTGATAATTTGACAATGTCTTTTAAATTTGTATTGTTCAAACTGTACACAAATAGGTGTTGAAAATTGTTTATGGTGAATAGTTTTAATTAACTATCCAAAAAATTCGTTAATATCACCAAATATAAGTGCTGTTAGTTTTACGACATTCATCAAAGCGTAGAAAATTTACCTTAAAAGGCATTTTAGTGTAATTTTCTCGTTGACTATGACAGCAATTCAATGTATAATTTATTACAGCGAACAGAAATGTATAGCAAACAAACGGATAGCCCAAAACAATATTATCCGTTATTTAAAGATAGGAGAGTATATTATGTTTGTTAAAGATGTAATGGTTAAAAATCAGGTTGGTTTACACGCAAGACCTGCAACTTTCTTCATCCAGAAGGCTAACGAATTCAAGTCATCAATCTGGATTGAAAAGGAAGAACGCAGAGTAAACGCCAAGAGCCTTCTGGGTATCCTTTCACTCGGAATCGTTGGCGGTACAGATATCAGAATCATTGCTGACGGAGCTGACGAACAGGCTGCTGTTGAAGCTCTTATTGAACTCGTAGAAAGCGGTTTCAGCAACGAAAAATAATTTCATTTAAAAGCTTAGGCGTTACTTTAAAAGTAACGCCTTTTATTTTGAAATTCCCGTCTCATACATATTCTCGCAGAAAATTGCAAAGCCTTTTTCAGGGTCGTTTACAAGTACATGGGTAACCGCCCCTATAAGCTTGCCGTTCTGTATAATCGGGCTTCCGCTCATTCCCTGTACTATTCCGCCTGTTTTTTCAAGAAGCTCTTTGTCTGTTACACGAATAGTCATATTTTTTGTTTCTTCATTATTGTAGTCGATGCTTTCTATTTCAATTTCATATTCCTCAGGACCTGTTTCATCAATTGTAGACAGAATTACAGCCTTGCCTGTTTCCACCTCCTGCTTCAGCCCCATTGGAATTGCTTTTTCTTTTTCAGATACGCAGAACATTTCACCAAACACTCCGTATTCATTATTGTTGTAAATCACACCACTTGACATTTCAGAGGAAAAACAACCATGAAGTTCACCCGGTGCTCCAGCCTCTCCTTTTACAACCTTGTTTATACACACATCTGTTGTTTCGCCGCTGGATATTGGAATTATCTCCCCTGTATCACTGTCACACACAGGATGTCCAAGACCGCCGAAACGATTGGTATACGGCTCGCAGAATGTTACAGTACCTATCCCTGCTGTACTGTCACGCACCCATAATCCCGCCTTGTATTTGCTGTCGGAAGCCGACATGACAGGAATTAAAGATGTATTGTATTCCTTGTTGTTTCTGCTGTATAAAATTTCAACAGGCTGCCCGTCGGATGTTGAAACTATTTCAGAAAGTTCCTGATTTGAATCAACCTCTTCTCCGTTTACCGAAAGAATGATATCCCCTTTTTTAAGTCCGCATTCGGTCGCAGGACATTTTGTACCCTGCTTTGTTTTTACATCACCCGTATCAACTATCATAACGCCTTCCATCAGAAGCTTTATACCAAACGGCTGTCCTCCCGGAATCAGCATTGTCTGTTCAAGGGTTTTTACCTCTACGTTTTTAACGGGAAATATCCCGAAAAGCCGCAGACTTGTTTTGTTTGTTTTAGCGTTGCTGTTTGCTGATACAGAAGCTGAATTATTGTCAGATACAGCGTCTATTGAAAAGGTTGTGACAAGCTCTAATTTTTGGCCCTCAGTTACATAATAACTATCAGGAAGGTTTATTGCATAATATCCTGAAACTGTGCAGATATTAAGAGTAAATAAAGAAATTGCCGTCAAAAAAATTTTTATTGATTTTTTCATTTGTTTTTCCTTTCGCATTTGTGTTTTTCGCTAATAATAATATTGTCTTTTTAAAAGAAGTTTATTAAGGCAATTTTCTGACGGTTTATTTGCAAATTTTTCTTTGATATTTTTTTATTGATAAATAGACGCAAAAATCATTGACTTCACCTTCATAAATCCAAAGTCTGCCAATCTTATTTTTTACGCTTTTGTCAGCAATTGTCACATTTTTGAAAGTTTGGTAAAATAATCGGGAATAGATTACAGCATAACCTAAAATACGCCAAAAATACTTAACTTTTGCTATTGATTAAAAGGGTTTATTATGATAATATATGGAAGTAGAAATTTTTAGGAGGTAGAACAATGGTAAACAAAATCAAGGTGTTAATAGGAGATGACAGCGTTGAATTCGGCGTAAGCTGTGCAAGCGTGCTGCGAAGCATGGGAATGTACGCCGTAACAAGACCAAAAGACGGAGGGGTATTGTTTGAGACAATAAAAAATGACAGCCCTGACGTAGTTGTAATGGACGCTATCTTGCCGCATATGGACGCAATAGAACTCATTAAGAAGGTCCAGGCTCTCAGCGGTAAGAAACCTGAGTTCATTGTTACATCCTCATACGACAATCCGTTTATCGAAAGACAAGTTATGCAGGGCGGTGCAGCTTACTTTATGCTCAGACCGTTTGACATGAATTCTTTGGGTGACAGGATTAACGCACTTATTAAAGGTACTCTTGCCGAAAACGAAGAAACCAGCAAGGATATGGAGGTTATCGTAACAGAGGTTATTCATCAGCTTGGAGTTCCTGCTCATATCAAGGGATATCACTATCTGCGTGAAGCAATTCTTTCTTCACTTGAAGACAAGGAACTTCTTGAAAGCGTTACAAAAATGCTTTATCCGACTGTTGCGAAAAAATTTGACACAACTTCTTCAAGAGTTGAAAGAGCAATAAGACATGCTATTGAAATTGCATGGGACAGAGGCAATCTTGATACCTTGAATTCATTCTTCGGTTATACCGTCAATACATGCAAGGGCAAGCCTACAAATTCAGAATTTATTGCCCTCATTACAGATAAGCTGAGACTTCAGCATAAGCCTGCTCTCAAAAGAGCATAATAACAATACATACCATTAAAAAGAAAATGACAACAACAAAAAACGCTCAGTAAAATTTTAAATCTTACTGAGCGTTTTGGTTTACAGTATTAAAAGCCAAACTAAAGCTTTTCAATAGTATTTTGTCGCAAATTGTCGAATTAAAGAAATTATCGACAAATAGAGTCAAATTAAATCATCGAAATTTTTTCAGTCCTCTTGATTATTGCCGTTTCCTGTGGTAATATATGGAAGTAAATAAAAATCTGGAGGAAAAGCATGATACAGCAAATAAAGGTATTGATAGGTGACGACAGCATAGAATATGGTATATGCTGTGCAAGTACACTCAGGGAACAGGGCATGTATGCAATTACCCGACATAAAGACGGAGAATTATTGTTTGAAGAAATAAAGAAAATCAATCCTGATGTTGCGATAATAGATGCTATTCTTCCCGGTATGGACGCAATAGATATTATCAGAAATATACGTAAGCTCAAGGATAACAAAACCTTGTTCATAGTCACTTCAACTTACGACAGCTCATTTGTGGAAAAACAGGTTATGGAAAGTGGAGCATCGTACTATATGCTCAAACCTATCAATATCAACTCACTTGGTGACAGAATTACCGCACTTGTCAATAATCCTTCTGATATTTCCTGCGAAACACTTTCAAATATAAATCATCTTGTAACTGACATTATCGGTAAATTCGGAGTGCCTGCTCATATAAAAGGATATCATTATCTGCGTGAAGCTATTTTGTCTTCCATTGAAAATCCCGCTCTTTTAAACAGTATTACAAAAAAGCTCTACCCTACTGTTGCAAGCAAATTTGATACAACATCTTCAAGGGTTGAACGTTCTGTTCGACATGCTATTGAAATCACATGGGAACGTGGCAACATTGACTTTATAAATTCATTCTTCGGTTATTCTGTAAATTCAGCAAAAGGCAAGCCGACAAATTCTGAGTTTATTGCACTTGTAACAGATAAAATAAGATATACACATCTTCGTGAAAACAGAATTTCAAAATCATAAACACTTGTAATATTCTCTATTTTGTGTTAATATAATTTATAGGTGTTTTAATGCCTGTAAAAAATTGCCATTATATATGGAAGAACGGAGAATATTATGAGCTTTAAAAAAACTGATATTTACAGCCTTGATTTCAATCCTTACAAGTATATTTCAAAGGATTGGTTTTTAGTCACAAGCGGAACTGCCAAAGACTACAACACAATGACTGCTTCATGGGGTCAGACAGGTTTTATCTGGAGAATGCCTGTTTTCACAACAGTTATCAGAACAAACAGAAAAACATTTGAATATGTAGAAAACAACGAGTATTTTACAATTTCTTTCTTTAACGAAGATTACAGAGATGCTCTAAATTTCTGCGGTACACATTCAGGCAGAGATTATGACAAAGCAAAAGAAACAGGTCTTACAGTATGTGAGCTTGATGGTAATGCCGCATTTGAACAGGCTGATATGATATTTGTATGCCGTAAGGTTTACACTCAGGATATGACAGAAGATTGCTTTGTTGACAAAAATATACTTGAATTTTACAAGAATGACCCATATCATAAATCATTTACAGGTGAAATTGTAAGCGTTTATGTGAAGGAATAAAATGTCATAATTAAAATGAAAGAGATACTTTCCTATTTTGATATTCCGATTATAGTTTTTATAATTTATCTTTCAATCATATACTGGAAAAGATTTAACCGCAAATTTGAAGATGATGAATTAAACATTGAAATTGACAGAAAAACATGTGATTACGAAGAATGGAAAGACCATTCGCTCAGAATACGCCATAGAACAACTATGACTATCATATCAATTGTGATTTTCTTCTGCCTGTTTACACTCTATATGCGTATTTTCGGTGATTTGCCAAATATTTTTGTTTGTATAAAG
>JAZQZW010000041.1:0-6878 GCA_045634285.1 Oscillospiraceae bacterium | reverse complement strand
AGAAACTGCAGTTCGCTGCCTGAGTGCTCATCGTGCTCACACTGAACTGGCTCAGTTTATTGAAGAATGCAACAACAATGGTACAGAAGCAATCATTGCGGCAGCTGGCATGGCTGCAGCACTTCCTGGTGTAGTTGCAGCTCAGACTGTGATTCCTGTGATTGGTGTACCACTTAGCGGAAGTGTTCTGGATGGTATGGATGCACTCATGTCCATCGTTCAGATGCCAAGCGGTATTCCTGTTGCGACAGTAGCAATAAACGGTGCGGCAAATGCGGCAATTTTAGCTATTCAGATGCTTGCACTTTCAGACAAGGAACTTGCAGACAAGCTTTCTGACATGAAGGTAAAGATGGCTGAGGCTGTAATGGCTAAGGATGCAAAAATCTCACAGGAAATCAATAATTTATAATTTTTTATATAATGGAGGAATTTAAAATGGCAAACGTAGAAAGAACAGAACAGCTTTACGAAGGAAAGGCAAAGAAGGTTTATTCAACAACAAATCCTGACTATGTAATCGTAGACTACAAGGATGATGCTACTGCATTCAATGGTGAAAAGAAGGGTACAATTGCAGGTAAGGGTGTTATCAACAACAGAATGACAAACTACATGTTCAAGCTTCTTGAAAAGGAAGGCGTTCCTACACACCTCGTTGAAGAAATCAGCGACAGAGAAACAATCGTTAAGAAGGTTGAAATCGTACCTCTCGAAGTTATCGTAAGAAACGTTGCAGCAGGAAGCTTTTCAAAGAAGCTCGGTATTGAAGAAGGTACACCACTCAAGAGACCTACACTTGAATTCAGCTATAAGAATGACGATTTAGGCGATCCGTTCATCAATGATTACTATGCACTCGGTCTCGGACTTGCAACAGAAGAAGAAATCGCTACAATCACAAAGTACGCTTTTATGGTAAATGACTTTATGGTTAAGTTCTTCAAGGAACTCAACATTGACCTTATCGACTTCAAGATTGAATTTGGTCGTTTCAAGGGTGAAATCATTCTTGCTGATGAAATCTCACCTGATACATGCCGTTTCTGGGACAGCACAACTCATGAAAAGCTTGACAAGGACAGATTCAGAAGAGATATGGGCGGCGTAGAGGACGCTTACAATGAAATTATGAAGCGTCTTATGGGCGAATAATTTTCAGTATATATTTCATATATGTATTTTTAAAACAGAAGCGGAAGAAATTTTCCTAAAGCCGTCGGAAAATTTTCAGCTTTTGTTTGGTTAAAATTCGGACGGCGGAATGGAGTTTCATATGGGCGGTTTTTTTGGAGCAGTATCCTCAAATGACTGTATTCAGGACGTTTTTTACGGTACGGACTATCATTCGCATCTTGGTACACGAAGAGGCGGTATGACTTCCTATTCACCTGAGCTTGGTTTTCAGAGAAATATTCACAGTATAGAAAATTCACCTTTCAGAACTAAGTTTGAAGCTGATGTTGAAGTAATGAGAGGCAATATCTGTATCGGCTGTATCAGCGATACAGATCCTCAGCCTATCATGGTGCGTTCAAAGCTTGGACTTTATGCGGTTTGTTCAATCGGTATCATAAACAATGCTGATGAGCTTTCGAATGAACTTTTGCAGAAGGGTTGTGCAAATTTTGAAACAATGAGCAGCGGTAACATCAACTCAGGAGGACTTATCGGGGCGCTTATCGCACAGAAGGATAATTTTGTTGATGGTATCAGATATGCTCAGGAAAAAGTTGAAGGAACAATGTCACTTGTTATTATGACAAAAAATTCGATTATCTGTGCAAGGGACAAAAACGGACGTTTGCCGATTATTATAGGTAAGCGTTCGGATGGTTATTGTTTTTCCTTTGAGTCGTTTGCATTCCAGAAGCTTGGATATGATTTCTGTCATGAGCTTAAATCAGGTGAAATAACAGAGATCACAAAGGACGAATACAGAATTCTCAGTGAGGGAACAGATGACATGAAGATATGTTCATTCCTGTGGACATACTACGGTTATCCTAATGCCTGCTATGAGGGTGTAAACGTTGAGGCTATGAGAACGCGAAATGGTGAAATCATGGCTGAAATCGATATGAAAAACGGCAATCTGCCTGATGTTGACTATGTATGCGGTGTTCCTGACTCGGGTATTCCACATGCTATCGGCTATGCAAACAAGAGCGGTATTCCGTTTGCAAGACCGTTTATCAAGTATACACCAACATGGCCAAGAAGCTTTACTCCGAGAAATCAGTCAATGAGAAACAGAATTGCAAAAATGAAACTCATTCCTGTACATGAGCTTATTGAGGATAAGAAGCTTTTGTTTGTTGATGACAGTATTGTAAGAGGAACACAGATGAGAGAAACTGTAGAGTTCCTCTATGAAAACGGCGCAAAGGAAGTTCACATGCGTTCTGCATGTCCTCCGATTATGTTCGGCTGTAAATACCTCAATTTCTCAAGAAGTACATCTGAGCTTGAGCTTATTGCAAGACAGATTATTGACGAAAATGAAGGCGTTGAGGGTGTTAAGTACATAGATGAGTACAGCGATTCATCAACTGAAAGAGGAAAGCATCTGCGTAATGAAATCTGCCGCAGATTAAAGCTTACCTCACTTGAATTCCAGTCACTTGAAGGAACAGTAAGGGCAATAGGAAAGCCTGAATGTAAGCTTTGTTCATACTGCTGGAACGGAAAGAAATAATATTACAACTTAAAAGGAGTTAAACTCATGAAAAGTTTTTCAGAAAGTTATAAAAATGCCGGTGTAGACGTTACTGCCGGTTATAAGGCTGTTGAGCTTATGAAGGAACACGTAAAGAGAACAGCAACAGCAGGTGTTTTATCAGGTATCGGTGGATTCGGCGGTCTTTTTGAACCTGACCTTACAGGTATCAACAAGCCTGTTTTCGTATCAGGTACAGACGGTGTCGGCACAAAGCTTAAAATTGCTTTCCTTATGGATAAGCATGACACAATCGGTATCGACTGTGTTGCTATGTGTGTAAACGATATTATCTGCTGTGGTGCAAAGCCACAGTTCTTCCTTGACTACATTGCAGTTGGCAAGAACTATCCTGAAAGAGTAGCTGAAATCGTTTCAGGTATCGCAGACGGTTGTGTACAGTCAGGCTGTGCCCTCGTTGGTGGTGAAACTGCTGAAATGCCTGGTTTCTATCCTGTTGATGAATATGACGTTGCAGGTTTTGCAGTTGGCGTTGTTGACAAGGACAAGATTTTAAAGCCTGAAACTCAGAAGGCAGGCGACGTTCTCGTTGCTATCAAGTCAAGTGGTGTTCACTCAAACGGTTTTTCACTTGTAAGAAAGGTGTTTACTGTTAATGAACAGAACTTGGCAAGACATTATTCAGAACTCGGCTGCACACTTGGTGACGCACTTCTTACACCAACCAAGATTTATGTAAAGCCTATCCTTTCACTTCTTGAACAGGTTAACGTAAAGGCTATTTCACATATCACAGGTGGTGGCTTCTACGAAAATATCCCACGTTCACTTCCAAACGGCATTTCTGCAAAGATTGCAAAAAAAGACGTACAGGTACTTCCTATTTTCGACCTTATCCAGAGCGTTGGCAATATTCCTGAAAGAGATATGTTCAACACATTCAATATGGGTGTTGGTATGATTGCTTCTGTTGACAAGAACGAGGGTGACAAGACTGTTGAAGTACTCAATGCATCAGGTGTTGAAGCTTATATTCTCGGTGAGCTTGTTGACAGTGAAGACGGCGTAATTATCTGCTAAGAAAGGACAAACAATGAAAAATATTGTTGTTTTGGTTTCGGGTGGCGGAACAAATTTACAGGCACTTATTGACGCTCAGAAAAGCGGTATTATAAAGGACGGCAGAATTTCATGCGTAATCTCCTCGAAAGAGGGGGCTTACGCACTTGAAAGAGCCGCAAAGGAAAACATTCCCACAAGGGTTATTCCAAGAAAGGAATATGCCGATAACAAGAGCTACAGCAAGGCAATTTTAGATGCCCTCAACGAAGAAAAGGCAGATCTGATTGTACTTGCGGGATTTATGATTATCCTTGATGAAATTGTTACAAAGGCATATCCTTATAAGATTATAAATGTTCACCCTGCACTTATTCCGTCATTCTGCGGAGAGGGCTTTTACGGTCTTAAAGTACACGAAAAGGCTCTTGAATACGGTGTAAAGGTGAGTGGTGCAACAGTTCATTTTGTAAATGAGGAAGCCGATGCGGGTGCGATAATCATGCAGAAGGCTGTTGCTGTTGAAAACGGCGACACTCCTGAGGTTTTACAGAAAAGAATCATGGAACAGGCAGAATGGAAAATTCTTCCGCAGACTGTATCACTTTTCTGTCAGGACAAGATTGAAATTGTTGATGGCAGAGCTGTTGTAAACGAATAATATGAATGGAGTTTATTATGGAAAAAAGAGACATTTATGCTGAACTTAAAAATAATGCATACCCTGGCAGAGGTATTGTTATAGGCAAGTCAGAAGACGGAAAATATGCTGTTACTGCTTATTTTATCATGGGCAGAAGCGAAAACAGTCGTAACAGAGTTTTTGTTGAAGACGGTGAAGGCATCAGAACACAGGCGTTTGACCCGTCAAAGCTTACTGATCCACACCTTATCATTTATGCACCGGTAAGAGTTCTTGGCAACAAGACTATCGTTACAAACGGTGACCAGACAGATACTATCTATGAACTTATGAACCAGCAGCAGACATTTGAACAGTCACTGCGTACAAGAGAATTTGAAGATGATGCTCCGAATTACACTCCAAGAATTTCAGGTATCATGAAGGTTGAAGCTAATGAATACAGCTACGCTATGTCAATCTTAAAAAGTGCAAACGGAAATCCTGACTGCTGTAACAGATTCACATTCTCATATAAGAATCCGTTAAACGGTGAAGGACACTTCATTCATACATATATGGGTGACGGAAATCCACTCCCAAGCTTCGAGGGTGAACCTAAGCTTGTTTCAATTCCAAACGATATTAACGAATTTACAGACAAGCTCTGGGAAAATCTCAACGAAGACAACAAGGTTTCATTATTCGTAAGATACATTGAAATCGAAACAGGAAAGTATACTACAAGAATTATTAACAAGAATAAATAAGGAGAAAAAATATGTCTGCTGAAATGTTTTTAAAATATGGCTGTAATCCAAATCAGAAGCCTTCAAAGATTTTTGTTGAAGAAGGTGACCTTCCGATTACTGTATTAAACGGTAATCCTGGTTATATCAATCTTCTTGACGCATTCAACGGCTGGCAGCTTGTAAAGGAACTCAAGGAAGCTACAGGTCTTTGTGCCGCAACTTCATTCAAGCACGTTTCACCTGCCGGTGCAGCTGTTGGTGTTGAGCTTGATGACACATTAAAGAAGATTTACTTTGTTGATGACTTAGGCGAACTTTCACCTATGGCATGTGCTTATGCAAGAGCAAGAGGTGCTGACAGAATGTCATCTTACGGTGACTTTATCGCCCTTTCAGATACATGTGATGCATGTACAGCAAAGATGATTCAGCGTGAAGTTTCAGACGGTATTATCGCTCCTGGCTACACAGATGAAGCCATTGAAATCTTAAAGTCCAAGAGAAAGGGTACATACAACATCATTCAGATTGACCCGAACTATGTTCCTGAAGAAATCGAAACAAAGCAGGTTTTCGGTATCACATTTGAACAGGGAAGAAACAATCTTAAAATCAACAACGAACTTCTCCAGAATGTTGTAACAGAAAACAAGAATATCCCTGACGACAAAAAGCGTGACCTTTTAATCTCACTCATTACACTTAAGTACACACAGTCAAACTCAGTTTGCTATGTAAAGAACGGACAGGCTATCGGTATCGGTGCAGGTCAGCAGTCAAGAATTCACTGTACAAGACTTGCAGGTAACAAGGCTGATATCTGGTGGCTCAGACAGGCTCCACAGGTACTTAATCTCAAGTTTGTTGACGATATCAGACGTGCAGACAGAGATAACGCTATTGACGTTTACATTTCAGATGAATATATGGACGTTTTAGCTGACGGTGCATGGGAAAAGATTTTCAAGGAAAAGCCACCTGTATTCACAAAGGAAGAACAGAAGGAATGGCTCTCAAAGAATACAGACGTATGCCTTGGCTCAGACGCATTCTTCCCATTCGGAGACAATATCGAAAGAGCTAAGAAGAGCGGTGTTTCTTATATTGCTGAACCTGGTGGTTCAATCAGAGATGACAATGTTATCGAAACATGTAATAAGTACAACATGGCAATGGCATTTACAGGAATTCGTCTTTTCCATCATTAATTTATGAAAATTAAAAAGGCTTTTTTTACAGTTATAACGTTCATTATATTTTGTACCTCATGTAGTAATACAGATAGTAGTTTAAGTATCGATTCAAAAATAATTGAAACAAATTTTACCGAAACTACTCAGTCAAGTTATAAGTTTGATGGAAGTAATTATATGAATGACAATTTTTCTTTAACTTTAAATGAAAAATGGCAGATAGTTGAAGATGCCGATAATTTGTTTGATTGCATGTTTAAATACACAGGCAATTCTAATGGAAACTTATCAGGTCTTTTAGCAATACAGTCCAATTTTTTAGATGGTAATAATCTAAATAAAACAACTGCGGTATTTGCCAGTAATTTTAAAATGCTTGATTACAGCGTTTTGTCAACTGAAACAGTCAATTTTAACGGAATCAGTGCTACTGAACAGGTTTTTCTTTTTAAAACAGATTCATCTGATAAAAAATCAAGTGATATTGCTTGGGCTGAAGAAAAAGAAAAAGTTATGGTATACAAAATATGTATTGAGGCAGACGCTGATATTTATGATGAGGTACGTAATGA
>JAZQZW010000040.1:0-9521 GCA_045634285.1 Oscillospiraceae bacterium | reverse complement strand
GTTTTTACAATAAAGACAAATTACTTTATGAGCCATTATTATCTCCTTTTTTACTTCCGACTTGTTCATTTTCCTAATAATTTTAGCATAATATATAAAATTTGTCAACCGATTTCTACAGTTTAACGAATTATTCAGCCTTGCATTTTTTATAGATTTATTGTATAATTATATAAGAAGAATTGTGTATTTATGACAATTGTTGTTTCTTGTTATAAACTATGCAAGCTTGTTTAAAAATATTCAAAATAAAAAGGAGAGATTTAAAATGAAGCTGAAAGCAAAGATTTTATCTGTTGTGACTTCATGCGCAGTTGCTTTATCTGCAGCAGTTGCGGTTACAACAATGCCTGTTTCATACGCAGCATCCCCTGACATTCAGAACGAATACGATTGGGGTACACTTGAAATCGGTGGTGCAGGGTTTGTTTCAGGTATCGTAACAGGTCAGAAGGAAATGTACCTTAGAACTGACGTAGGCGGTGCTTACAGATACGATTACGAAATAAACGAATGGGTACAGCTTTTTGGTACTCTTACTGATGCTGACAGAGGTATGCTCAGCGTTAAGGGTATTGCTATTGACCCAACAGATGATATGACAGCATATTTCCTATGCGGATGTGCTTACTTCTCAGACGCAAGAACAGAAATCATCAAGACAACAGATGGTGGTAAGACATTTGAACGTGTTGATGTAACAGACTTAATTCAGGTTCACGGCAACGGTGACGGACGTGAATGTATCGAACCTATTGCCATTGACCCTGACAACCCTGATGTTATCTATGCAGGTGGTGACGTTACTGCAGGCGAATCATGTCTTATCAAGTCAACAGACGCAGGTAAAACATGGAAGGCTGTAAAGGGCTATGACGATCTTGGTATGTACACAAATAATATCAAGTGGCCTTTGTGGACAGACCATATCGCAAGAGGTACAACAGCAGGCGAATACAACACTCAGAATGGTATTGGCTGTATTCTCATTGAAGGCGGTAAGGTTTATGTAGGTACATCAATTACAGGTCAGGCTAACATTCACGTAGCTGATGTTGATACAGATGAATTTACAGAACTTTCAGCTGACCTTCCTACAGCAAATTACCCTTGTACAATTACAAGTGATAAAAACGGTAATATCTTCTTTACTTATATTGCAGGACTTGCATTCAGCGGTGCTTCCGGTGGTGCTTACAAGTATAATATTGCAAGCGGTAAGGTAACAGATATTTCACCTACAGGAAACGCTTTCGGCGGAATTACTGCTGATAAGAATGACCCTAACAAGCTTTTGGCAAGAACATGTGGTGTGTGGTCAGACCAGTGGTATGAAAAAGAATGGACAGATACAAGTATTGCCTGGGGTGACCATTTCTTCAGATCAACAGACGGTGGTGCAACATGGACAGATATCACACCTGGTCAGCAAGATGGTCCTTGGGGCGAAGAATATTTCGTTTCAAACCCTATTGATACAAACGGCTATGACTGGATTTACGGCAAGGCTTGTCACTGGGGAAGCGGTATTGTTATCGACCCAAGAAATCCTGACAAAATCCTTATGACATCAGGTAACGGTGTATTCGCATGTGATAACCCATGGGCAGAAAAGGAAGTTCAGTTCTATTTCAGCCCAAGTGGTGTTGAAGAAGTTGTAGCACTTGATATGGTAAGTATTCCTGGCGGATATCCTGTTTCAGTAATCGGTGACTACGACGGATTTATTCACGTTGATCCAAACGAAATTCCACAGCAGCACAAGCCAAACATGGGCTCAACAGGCGCTATTGCATACTGCCCACAGAACCCTGATGTTATGATAAGAGTCGCTGAACACGAAGGTATCGGTTATTATACCCTTGATGGCGGTAAGACATGGGAAAAAATGGCTCCGTCAGCAGGTGGTAAGGCTGCCATCACACAGCTTGAAGAAGGCAAATACCGTTTCTTCAATGGTTCAAAGGACGATGCAAGCGTATCATATTCAGATGACTTTGGTCAGACATGGACAGCATGCTCAGGCATTCCTTCAGCATACGGTTCAAAGCCAACATATCTTTATGTAGACCCAGAAGATCCATCACTTGTTTACGCTTATGCAACATATTTCAACTCATCATGGCATTATTCAAAGCCAGAACCTGACATCACAGATGCATGTTACAAGTTCTGTGTAAGTACAGACTATGGTAAGACATTCACAAGCAAGGACGTAGTTATGTACGACCAGTGCGACAGTGCGGCAAGAATTGCAGCTCTCGGTGACGGCACAATCATTCTCGGTGCAGGCTGGAATGGTATGTACAAGGCAACAGACAAGGGACAGACTATTGAAAAGATTGACACAGTATTCTACTGTAAGACAGTAGGTTATGGTGCTCCTGAAAAGGAAGGCGGCTTAAATACACTTTTCATTTATGGTAAGCCTTCTGAATCAGACCCTGAAGGTATTTACCGTTCAACAGACGGTGGTTTAACATGGGTTTGTATCAACACAGACAACATTTACGGCGGTACAGGTAATGGTAACTTCCTTATCGGTGATATGAACACATTCGGTACAGTTTATATGTCAACAGTTGGCTGCGGTATCGTTTATGGTGAATTATCAGATAATCCTAAGCCACCGGTAGACCCAACTCAGCCTACAACAACTGAACCAGTAACTACTGAACCTGTAACAACAGAAGCTACTACACCCTCAGAAACAGATACTACGGAAACTACAGCAGCAACTACTGCTGAAACTACAACAACTACTGCCAAAGTTACAACAACAGATAAAACCACAACTGTTGAAGTGACAACTACACCGGCAGTAACAACTGAACCTGTAACAATTCCAAGTTATACAGGCAGTGATGAAATTCTTTTAGGTGACGTTGACTTAGACGGTGAAGTTGCTCTCGGAGATGTTATCAGACTTTCAAAATATCTGATTAACAATACATTATTCCCACTTGGCAACAATACAGAAGAATCAACTGCTCTGGCAATGACTCAGGCAGACGTAAATATCGACCATGCTGTTGGTTCTATTGACAACAATATGATTATTGAACATGTTATGACAGGACTTCCATTTACTTCATAATATTTCTTAAAATCAAACGACATTCTATCTTTCGATAGAATGTCGTTTTTATTTGTCCTTTTGTTTGAAAACAACAGCAACTAACAAGCCTGCAACAATCGCAACAGTAATTCCTGCCGAAGCACTGGTAAGACCGCCTGTAAAAATTCCTATAAAACCTTTTTGAGCAATTGCTTTTTCAACCCCCTGTGCAAGCAAATGCCCGAAACCTGTCAATGGCACAGAAGCACCTGCACCTGCAAATTCAACAAGCGGTTTGTAAAGCTTTGTTGCTGATAATATTACACCTGATACAACATATGCAGTTAAAATTCTTGCAGGTGTAAGTTTTGTATAATCAATCAGAATCTGTCCCACAGCGCAAAACAGTCCTCCTATGATAAACGCCCATAAATATTCCATAACATACCTCTTTCAACAATTTTTATTTGTAATGTGGATAAGATGCGATATTGACGGAATTGATTCACCCTGCTGTGAAGCGGCTGGAGAAATCAAAGCGCCCGTAGCAGCAAAGAGCATATTTTTAATTTCTCCTGATTTAACCTTTGGCAGAAAATATCCGCAAAGAATACTTGCTGAACATCCGCAGCCTGAACCACCTGCGTGCATATCCTGCTTTTCTATGTCAAACATCATCACACCACAGTCCTTATGCTGTTTTGATATATCAATATTATCTTTTTCAAGTAATTCAAGCAAAAGCTGACTTCCGACAAGCCCTAAATCTCCTGTTACTATGCAGTCAAAATCTTCTGGTTTATGCCCTGAATCATCAAGGTAAGTTTTTATAGTTGACGCAGCTGCAGGTGCCATTGCCGCACCCATATTGTTGGCGTCTTTTATTCCCAAATCCACAATTTTCCCTACTGAAACTGCACGAACAAAGGGTGCTGTTCCCTTTGAGGACACCACCACCGAGCCTGAGGCTGTGCATGTCCATTGTGCTGATGGTGTTCTTTGTCCGCCATAGGATAACGGAAGACGGAACTGACGTTCTGCTGTTGAGAAATGTGATGATGTAGCTGCAGCAAATTTGCCCTCTGACGAGGCTGCAAAACACGAAGCAAGCAAAAGTCCTTCTGCCATAGTTGAGCATGCACCGTAAATTCCGAGAAAGGGAATTTCAAGCGAACGTAAACCATAGCTTGTGGAAAGACATTGATTTATCAGGTCACCGGAAAAAATACAGTTTATATCATCAGGTTTAAGACCTGCTTTTTTTATAGCAAGTGTAACAGTACGCAAAAGCATTTCGCTTTCTGCCTGCTCCCATGTTTCTTTTCCGAAATGACTGTCTTCTTCAGTAATATCAAAACAACCGCCCAAAGGGCCTTCGCTTTCTTTTTTTCCCGCTGTTGCAGCATAGCTTATTATAGACGGCATACTGTCAAATTCAAAAGTATTTCGTCCAAGTTTTTTTAACATAAATATCCCTCCTTAAGATTATTATTGTCAAAAAACATAAAATATCCATGTAATTTTGTTTTTTAAAATTAAAAAGGACTGCACAAAGCAGTCCCTCTTAATGATTATATTATTTTTATAGCACCATCTGAAAAGTCCTTTGAATTTGCTTTTTTTACAAGTATGTTCCATGTTTCTGTATCTATTCCATATACATTGTGAGAAATGCCTCCTGTTTCCTGTAATTTTATTACAGCTTCATGCATCTGGGGAGAGTAGATTCCATTTATTTCAACCGCAGGAAAATTTGCGTAATCTCTGCTTAAAATATTCAGAAGTATCTGCACAATATAAACAAGATTTCCACGACTTTCAGGTAAAAGTATAAAATCTTCGGGAAAAATATCAAGAAGAACAGGCTTTAAATTGTGACCTCTTGCTTCATTTGCAATAAGATTCCATGTAATCGGCTCTGCCTCTCCTGTGGCTTCAAGTCCACGTGCAGTCTGAAACGCTTTTACTGCACCTGTTGTATCCTTGCCGTATATTCCATCAGACAAAATCGGAGGTATTCTATCATCATTTCGTGAAATAACATACAGGTGATGCTGAAGCTCTGCTATATGTTCTCTGTTATCATCATCGGTAAAAGCCATACTAAGCCTCCTTTATAATATATCCCGGGTTTTGATAAGGCTGTTTGTCAAATCCGTACTTCAAATCGGAATACAGACCTGCAATCGCATTCCATACAGCCGCACCAACAAGACCGTTTTCTGTAAATCCGAACTGACGCTGAAATGCAAGGACAGATGAACGTGTAATCGGACCAAAAAATCCTGTATTATTCACAGCAGGAATATTCGGATAGGATTTATTTATATATGTCAGATATTCCTGCAGTCGCCTTACATCCTCCCCTGACATACCCTCCTTGAGTATTCTTCCCTGAAACAGTATAACATCATCATCTCTGTCAATCGGTACAGATTCGACAATGCCAAGATATGCCCTGTAAATATCAAGCCATACACTTCTGTTGACTGTTCCTGTTTCGGGAAGTCCGAAGACCCTCTGAAATGATTTTACAGAATTTTCGGTTTCAGGCCCATAATATCCTGTTATTTCAACAGGAATTACAGATTCATAATATGCGCCGATAACCGCAAGGAAATACTGAAGATTTCTCACCTGCTGACTTTGCATACCAGGAACAAGATTTTCTGTAAACTGCTTTTCAACTTCTTCAAGGCTTAACCCCTCAGAATTAAGCTCTGCAAGACGCTTTACACTTGTATAGATATATGCGATTTTATACCATGTAGCCTGATTGACAACACCTGTCTGCGGAAGATTAAAAACCTCCTGAAATTTCCTTACAGCTTCTTCCGTCTGAACTCCGAACGCACCATCTACAGCACTTATTTTCGGGATTGCAGGATAATTCCTTGAAATACGGTTCAGCTGAACCTGTATTGTACGGACATCGTTTCCGAATGTTCCCACACGAAGTTCAATACCGGGATAAGAGGGGGTATTTGTCATAACCTGAGCATTTTTTACAATGTCAATGTCGTTTCCATAGTAATACTGCAATATTTCGTAGGGAGTATAACCCTGCTTTGCAAGATCTACAGTCCCCCATTGTGAAAGACCATCGCAGGTTGTAGTTGTTCCGTTGCAGAACTGAGTAAACAATGGTTCTACACTTCCTTGCCGCCTTACATAATCATTAAACAACTCATCGGTAATCTGACTTATATTTTCAAAAATCTCACGATTTTTAATAAACTTCTGGTCGTACTGAGTAACAGAAGTTATGTCAAAATCATAGCCTTTTAATCTGTACCACTCTGTATATATTCGGTTAAGAGCAAAAGTGATAATTGCATAAATATTTGCTCTGAGTGAGTTTTCCGGCCACGTAGGATATATCTCACTACTGGCAACATTTTTTATGTAGTCAGGAAATGAAACCGTAACATTTTCGGCATTTTCATTTGGTGCACCAAGATGTACAGTAATTCTTTCGGGAATAAACGGCTGACCTGTCATAATCCACCTCCTATATCAACGGCTCAGGATTTCTGTCAACGATTGTCTGTTCGCCCGAATTATAGTCAAACGGCTCAGGAATCAGATAAAACGTCTGAACGGAAGTTATACCTGCAAAAATCGGAGCATCAACACTTGTTTCACGAAAGAAACCTTTTGAATATACAGAAATATTGTATTTTGCAAAGCTTTCATAATCCTGTGGCGAAGAACCCTTGCTGTTTGTCGGTGCAGGAAGCTCTATAGCTTCAGTTGCTCCGCTTTCATCTGTACTCAAAAGATGTAAAACATTTTCCTCTCCGTTTTTAATTTCAGATATAGTTACAATACTGTCCTTTACAGGAAGTCCTCCGTTGCCTGTTCTGACATTTACTTTTAAAAACCCGAAAGAATTGTTTTCGACAGGCTTTGGCAGTTCTCTTATAAATTCAGGAAGTACAGGCGGTGGGAATCTTTCTTCTACAGGCATGTCGGCATTTGCATTTTCTATCGTCTGTTCTTCGGGAGTGTTTTCTTCTGATAATACATCATCTGTTAAATCCGAAGTTTCCTGCTCCGTATCTGCTTCCTGTCCAGATATTGATGTTGATTCAACAGGTATAATATCGGATTTCGGCATCGGACTTGCATTGTAAAGCCTCATCATTTCACTTTTATATTTTTCTGCTGTCTGTTTAAAATCGGAATTGTTCAATATAAAATCCTCCGTTTCGATTATAGTAGTCATAATCAAATATATGAGAAGAATTTAAATTTTAGACATAAAGATACGTGAAGAAATTTGTCATTACAGATTTCTTCCTTGTAAATATAACAAATTTATATTCTTATTTTTTCAAAGAAAAATGTTTCCCTAAGCTAACAAATTTGCTATATTATGAAAAATAGGGTATAATATAGCATAAGACAATTGGCATTGGCAGGTGATATGTATAAAAAGGGTTGAAATATTCAGTGATGGTGCTTGCAGTGGTAATCCCGGTCCTGGTGGATACGGAGTGATTCTGCGATTTGGTGAGCATGTAAAGGAACTTTCGGGCGGCGAACCACAGACTACA
The DNA here is from genome assembly GCA_045634285.1 of Oscillospiraceae bacterium. Taxonomy (GTDB): domain Bacteria; phylum Bacillota; class Clostridia; order Oscillospirales; family Ruminococcaceae; genus Porcipelethomonas. The sequence goes on along the minus strand of JAZQZW010000040.1, from coordinate 1,904 downwards.
AACAACCGTATGGAGCTTACAGGCGTTATAGAAGGTTTATCTGCATTAAAAGAACCATGTGAAGTTGTACTTACTACCGACAGCAAATATGTAGTTGACAGTATTACAAAAGGCTGGGTTTACGGCTGGAAGAAAAAAGGCTGGATCAAGTCTGATAAAAAACCTGCACTTAATGTTGATTTATGGGAAAGGCTTCTGCCGCTCCTTGAAAAACACAAGGTTACGTTTGTATGGGTAAAAGGTCATGCAGGACACCCTGAAAACGAAAGATGCGATGAATTGGCGGTAATTCAGCGTGATATAAATTCATAAAGGAAGATAAAAATGGAAAAGAGATTTGTTTATGCGGATAATGCCGCAACAACACCTGTATCAAAGGCAGTTCTTGACGAAATGATGCCTTATTTTACAGAAAAATTCGGAAATGCTTCAAGTATTTATGCTCTTGGCAGAAATGCTCAGAGAGATCTTGAAGATGCAAGAGAAAGAGTAGCAAAGGCAATCGGCGCTTCAGCTTCTGAAATTTACTTTACAAGTGGCGGCTCTGAAGCAGACAACTGGGCAATCCGTTCAGTATGTGAAAGGCTTGCAGCCAAAGGTAAAAAGCATATTATTACATCAGTATTTGAACATCATGCCGTACTTCACGTATGTCAGGCTCTTGAAAAGCAGGGGTTTGAAGTAACATACCTCCCTGTTTATGAAAACGGACTTGTTAAGGTTGAGGATGTTGAAAAGGCAATCCGCGAGGATACAGCACTTGTTACTATAATGTATGCAAACAACGAAATCGGTACAGTACAGCCTATTGCTGAAATCGGTAAACTCTGCCGTGAAAAGAAGGTTTTATTCCACACAGATGCCGTTCAGGCTGTGGGTCATGTTGAAATTGATGTTAACACTCAGAATATTGACATGCTTTCAATTTCAGGACATAAAATCCATGCACAGAAGGGTGTAGGCGCTCTTTACGTTAAAAAGGGTATTGCACTTACTAACCTTATTTACGGTGGTGCTCAGGAAAGAAACAAGAGGGCAGGAACAGAAAACCTCCCTGCAATCATGGGCTTTGCAAAGGCTATGGAAATTGCATGTACAGACATTGAAAAGCGTGGCGAAAAAACTGCAAAACAGCGTGACAGACTTATCAGTGAAATTCTTAAAATTTCCCACACAAGACTTAACGGCGACCCTGTAAAGAGACTTCCTGGTACAGTAAACATTTCAATTGAGGGTATTGAGGGCGAAAGTTTACTTCTTATGCTTGATATCAACGGTATCTGTGCTTCATCAGGCTCAGCTTGTACATCAGGTTCTCTTGATCCTTCACATGTACTTCTTGCGCTCGGCTTAAAGCATGAGGTTGCACACGGTTCACTTCGTCTTTCAATAGGTGATGAAACAACAGATGAAGACATCGATTATATCATTGAGGTTGTACCGCAGGTTGTAAAAAGACTTCGTGATATGTCACCACTCTGGGAAAAAATGATGGAAGAAGAAAATAAATAATTAAAAAGGAGATAAATTTATGTTATACAGCGAAAAGGTAGTAGACCATTTTACAAACCCAAGAAATGTAGGGGAAATCGAAGACGCAAACGGTGTTGGTGAAGTTGGCAACGCTAAGTGCGGAGATATCATGAAGATGTATCTCAAGGTAAACAATAGCATTATTGAAGATGTTAAGTTCAAGACATTCGGCTGCGGTGCCGCTATTGCCACATCATCAATGGCAACAGAGCTTATCAAGGGCAAGCATATTGACGATGCCTTAAAGCTCACAAACAAGGCGGTTGTTGATGCTCTTGGCGGACTTCCTGCTGTAAAGCTTCACTGTTCTGTACTTGCTGAACAGGCTATCAAATCAGCACTTTCTGACTATTATACAAGACAGGGTATTG
>JAZQZW010000039.1:0-24208 GCA_045634285.1 Oscillospiraceae bacterium | reverse complement strand
AAAAAAATTCAAAAAAGGTGTTGACAAACAGAAATAGTTGTGATATAATATAAAAGTACTCAGGAGAGAACACAAAAAATTAAATACTGGGGTGTCGCCAAGCGGTAAGGCAGAGGACTCTGACTCCTCCATTCATGGGTTCAAATCCTATCACCCCAACCAATAAACGAGTATACTATACAGTATGCTCGTTATTTTTATATATTCAGGATTTTAATTTACAAAACACTTTACAAAATATGTTAAATATGATACAATTAAACAGTAAATTTGTTCCGGAACAGATTTTACAATCAAAACATCATAATCATCACATTATAATTGAATCAGGAGGAGAAATGAAAAAACGTATTATTTCAGTATTTATGGCAGCATTGATGCTGCCGACAGCCGTTTTTAATGTAAATGCGGCAGAACCAACAGAGGATATAGTAATTCTTTATGAGAATGACGTGCATTGTGCAATTGAGGGCTACGCAAAGATTTCTGCACTGAAAAATGAACTTTCCGAAACTGCGGATTATGTGGGTGTGGTTTCAGCAGGTGACTATGTTCAGGGAAGCAGTCTTGGTGCTATATCTCAGGGTGAGTATATAGTCAACATAATGAATATGATTGGATATGATGCCCTGACTCTGGGAAATCATGAATTTGACTACAGAATATCAAGACTTTTTGAGCTTTCTGAGCTTATGAATACAAAGCCTGTATGCTGTAATTTCCGGAAAATAAATGAAAATGAATCTGTTTTCCAGCAGTACAATATTGTAAGCTATGGTGAAACAGATATTGCGTACATAGGTGTTACAACCCCTGATACTCTTACATCATCATCACCGGCACAGTTCAAGAATGAAAATGATGAGTATATTTATACATTCAATGGTGATAGTCTTTCTGAAACTGTTCAGAATAGCATTGATTCTGCAAAAGAAGAAGGAGCGGATTACATTGTTGCCGTTACACATCTTGGCACAGAAGATGTTTTTGAGCAGTGGAGTGCGCAGACATTAATCAAAAATACTTCAGGCATTGATGTTCTGCTTGACGGTCATTCACACAGCGTTATTGAAAATATGACGATTGCCGATAAGGACGGAAATGAAGTTGTTTTAAGCTCAACAGGTACAAAGTTTGCAAACATCGGAAAAATGACGCTTTCAGACGGAAAGATTACAACCGAGCTTATTGAAACGGAAAGCTATGAAAAAACAGATTCAGCCGTTACAGAGTACATTGAAAAAATCAATGAAGAATACAAAGCTGTGGGTGAAAGAAAAATCGGTGAAAGTGAAGTAGATCTTATAGCCTCCGATGAAGACGGAAACCGTATAATCAGAAATTCGGAAACAAATCTTGGTGATTTTTGTGCCGATGCTTATCGTATTGTAACAGGTGCAGATATAGGTTTTATGAATGGCGGCGGTATCCGTGATAATATTGACAAAGGTGACGTTACATTTAACGATATTTTAAGCGTGTTTCCGTGGAACAATACAGTATGTGTTGTAGAGGCAACAGGTCAGCAGATTGCCGATCTGCTGGAGTTGAGTGTTGTGATTTATCCTGAAGAAAACGGAACATTCCAGCATGTTTCCGGACTGAAATTTGACCTGAACGGATTTGTGGAATCTACTGTAAAGCTTGATGAAAATGCAAACTTTATATCTGTTGAGGGTGAACGCAGAGCAGAAAATATCTGTGTTTTAAACAAGGACACAAATGAATACGAGCCGATTGACTTAAAAAAGACATACACAGTTGCTTCACACAATTTTATGCTTCTTGAACAGGGTGGCGGTGCTACAATGTTTAAGGATACAAAGGTTATAAGTAACGAAGGCATGCTTGATGTTGAAATGCTTGAGGATTATATTACAGATCATCTCGGTGGTGTTATCGGCCAGGATTATTCTCAGCCGCAGGAACGTATAAACATCGTTTCAGATGAAACCGTTATTGGTGATGCAAACGAAGACGGAATGTTAAGTGTACGTGACTGCGCTTATATTGCACTTATGCTTGCTCAGGATAAGGAAAGCGAACTCTCGTCAATGGCAGACTACAACAAGGATAAAGTTATAGATGTAAGAGATGCTTCTGCAATTGCTGTTTTTCTTGCACAGTCAGTATAATTTTAAAGGTTTTTTAAGTAATATTAAGGTTTTTATCCTGTGGGATATAAAAAATTATATTATTTTTGCAGATTGGCAGAAAAAAGTAGTATTCAGATTAACCAAAGTTCTGTATGTTTGTTTGGTGAAGATGAATAAAAAAATAGGGGCTTTGGGTGGTTTTCAGCGGATTTGGCCTTGTTTTTGTGAAAATGCAGTATAATTTTAAAAAAACTTAAAAAATATTAAGCATTTTTCAAGGTTCGTATGATATATTATATACAGAGAGAGACGGAGGGTCATAAAACCTCAAACTAAAGGCGAAACGGTACGGAAGGTATATCGGAAGCGATCTTGCTCTTGCGACCGATATACTGTATGTTTCGCAAGGCTTCAGCTCTCAGGAATTTAATATGTTCAGACCTACAGGTCTTAAAATTATTTATTTGCTATCACCAAAATCTCTCATATATATTTTTAAAAAAGTACGTCTGAAAAGACGTGCTTTTTTTTATATAATATGTTATAATGTAGGAAAGGATGTGATAAAAATGAGAATAGTCATAGTAGAAGATGAAAAAAGCCTTGCCATGGTGCTGTCAGAACTGCTGGCTATGGAAGGATATTATACCGATGTCGCCTATAATGGTGAAGATGGTCTTGACAATGCCCTGTCGGGAATATATGACCTGATTATTCTGGACGTCATGCTTCCTAAAATGAATGGGATTCAGGTATTGTCGGAAATCAGAAGCAGGGAAATGACGGTGCCGGTTCTTATGCTTACGGCAAAATCTGAAATTGATGACAAGGTATGCGGTCTTGACAATGGTGCAGACGACTATCTGACAAAGCCTTTTAATTCAAAAGAACTGCTTGCGAGAATAAGAGCGCTTGCAAGAAGAAAGGAAAAGACAATTGTTGAGGAAAATGTTAAATTTGCTGATATTTCACTTGACAAGTCTACCCATGAAATCTTAAAGGGCGATGAAAAGGTAAAGCTCTCGAAAAAAGAATACGACCTTATCGAACTTCTTATTCTGAATTACGGAAAGGTTGTTTCAAAAGAATCTCTTGTTATGAAGATATGGGGATATGATACAGATGTTGAATATAATTCGATTGAGGTTTATATTTCTTTCCTGAGAAAAAAGCTTAAGGCTGTAGGTTCGGAAATCCATATTTCAACGGCAAGAGGTCTTGGCTATACAATAAAGGAGAATAAAAATGGATAAGGAAATAAAACGGCTGAGAAGAAAGTTTTTTATTCTTTCATCTGAAATTTCGCTTGCTGTAATTTTCATAATGCTGCTGATTTTAAATGTTCTCATGAGTTTATCCTATCAGAATGAGTTTAAGGTTGCATCTGACATTCTTCAGCAGACAGCCTTTTCAAACGCATCTGATGTTTCTGTTGAAACCATACATCTCAGAGATGTTGAAAAAGCACATGACGGCAAGCATATTATAAAGCGTGACCCGAAAACAATCAAGAAAATCACTCTTATAGGTAACATCAGCTGTACTGACAAGAATGCGGAATGGTACAGTGCCGGCGGCGGTATCCTGTTTGATTTCCCTGATGAAAACGGAAATATCAAGCATGTACACAGAGAATATATCTTCAACCATGATGAACGCAGAGTAACAATAGACTTTACCGATGGTTCGGAATTTTATTATCAGGGAAGACTTATTGATGCAGAACTTTCAGACATGGGTTCTGATAACTTTTATGTATCACAGGTGTGGTGGGCTACACACAGCAACTCTACATCAAATACTATTGATGAAGCTGTAAGTCTGATTATTGACAGTGTTGAAATAACCTATACTGAAGGGATTTCTGTAACATCATTTGAAGATTACAGCGTTACATACAGAAGCATTGACGAAATTTATCCGTCAGGTATTCCTGATACCCTGCAGTCCTACAATTTCTTTTACATAGTATGCGACAGGGAAGGACATCTTATTGAAGTAAACAGCGGTAATTCCTCTTTGGTATTTTCAAAGGGACGTGCCGAGCAGCTTATTGAAAATGATGAAACCTGGACAAATGACGGTACGGAATATGAGTGCAACGTCAGCAGCAATAAAACTTATACTGTATATTCCTATATGAGTCATGCACAGGACGACAGCGATCAGGTAAAGCTTATAGTAATATCAGCATTTTCAGGCGGCGGTGTGTTTGCTGTTGTGCTTATACTGATTTACATTTTCTCAGGCAGAGCAGTAAAGCCGATTTCAGAAAGCTACAGCAGACAGAAGGAATTTATCTCAAATGCAAGTCATGAGCTTAAAACTCCGATTACTGTTATTTCAGCAACCACAGATCTTCTGGAAAAGAAAAAGGGAAGTGACAGTCTGACAGAATGTATCAGTGCGCAGGCTGAAAAAATGGGAAGACTTGTAAACGAAATGCTCAGTCTTTCAAGGCTTTCGGCACCTGAAAACGTTTACAGCAACTTCAAAAAATTCAATATAAGCCATGTGCTTGAAAATTCTGTTCTGTATTTTGAAAGCAGAGCCTTTGAAGAAAACAAAAAGCTTGTAACGGATATAAAGCCGGATATCAGCTTCAATGGTAATCCGGATAAAATTGATGAGCTGGCAGGGATTCTGACTGACAATGCCCTTAAATATTCTGATGAAAATTCAACAATTAAAATTACTCTCAGTCAGATTAAGGACAAAATAATTCTTACCTGTGAAAATCCATGCGAAAGTTTTGACATAAATGATATTCCACATCTGTTTGAACGTTTCTATCGTGGTGACAAGTCGCATTCTGATGAAACGGAAGGATATGGTCTGGGGCTGTCAATTGCAAAGGAAATTGCAGAGCTTCACAATGGTACAATTGAAACAAAATACAAGGACAAAGTTATTTCATTTACGGTAATATTCCATAATAAATAAAAAAATCGGTCACATTACGTAAAGCTTTATGTAATGTGACCATATTAAATGAAATTTTTTTGTTGAACTATTTCCTGTTGTGAGTATTGACAAAAATACATCACAAGTGTTATAATATAATATGTAAGATACATAAAATTATTTTAAACGTTTAAGACACGGATTGAATAATAAAAACAAAATACATATTAAAGATACAGATAAAAGATATTTTTGAGCGGGGATAACTTTACAACAGGAGGCATTATTATGAAATCAGTATTTGAAAGAAAAATGAAAACAAGTAAGATAGTTTCAGTTTTAACATCTGCAGCTTTGGCAGGTTCTATGATTTTAGGCGCACTTCCTTTTGCAGGTTCTGCCGCTTATTGTCCTGTAGGACTTGAAATGGTATCTGAAAAAACTACATTTACTCTTGAAGAAGTAAGAAGCGGTGAGGCTCAGACAGTTGTGTATGTTGACTCAACAACTGCTTTTTCAGAAGATGAGCTGGTAAGCTGTGTTCAGTTTGAACTTCAGCCACAGCAGTGGGGTGCAGTAGACCCTCTCAACTTTGATTTCTGCAGCACAAACGATTTTTCTACAGACAGAGGAAACAAGATAAGATACTTTAACACAGTTGCAACAAGCATCGGAAGTATCTGGGACGAAACTGTTCCTACAGCACGTTACAGCATTATGGATTTCTCAGAAGAAATTTCTGAATATTCTGATGATTACAGACCGGTTGCTATCATTATGTCAGACTCAAACACAGGTCATATCAGAGCTGATGAGGCAGATTCTGATAACTATATTGCACAGTTTGATGTCAAGCTTCCGGCAGACCTTGCACCCGGTGAATATACAATTGATTTTGTAAATGCATCAGCTTCAATCGGTGAACTTGTTGAAGGTATCGAAATGGAAACTGTTGAAATTACAGATGCGAAGGGTATTACTATTGTTGTTGAGGGTGACGGCACAGAAGTAACTCAGCCTGCAACAGAAGCAACAACAGAAGTGACAACTACTACAACAGAAGAAACAACAACTACTACAACTACAACAGAAGTTACAACAACTGAAGAAACAACTTACGTTGAAACTGACGAAACAACTGTTACAACAACAAGAATGCTGGTGACAACAACAGCTGTTTCATGGAATTTTGCAGGTGAATGTGAAATTTCTGCTGAAACAGGTGTATACGGAACTGTAGGCGACAAGGTTCAGGTTCCTGTATATATAGACACATTCGGAGATGAAGTTCTTGCCGTGGCAGCAAAGGTTGTTTATGACCATGATGCACTTCAGCTTACAAGAATGTTGGACCCGCTTGACGTAGGTTATGATTACGGTGGCCTTGAAGTTTCAAGCTATACACTCAACAAGAGTACAGGCGTATTTCTTATAATGTCAGTAAACACAATGAATACTATGGAAAATACTCCTGAAATTCCGATTGTTGTTCTTGAATTTACAATTCTTGACTGTGCATACGGTGAATATGAAATTACATTTGAAAACAATGTAAATCCTGAAAAGGAAATTGAAGTTATTAAGAATATTTACTCAGATGGCAGTGAAAATGATTATCTCCTGCCAACAATTAAACCGGGCAGTGTTGTTGTAGGAGATGAACCTGCAGTTACAACAACAAAGGCAACAACAGTTACAACAACTACTACAACCACAACAACTACAACCACAACAACTACAACCACCACCACAACAACTACTACAATGACAACAACAGTTGCAACAACTGTAACAACTCAGCTTACAGCGGTTAAGGGTGACGTAAACTCAGACTGGCGTCTTAATGTCAGTGATATCGTTATGGTTCAGAAATACTTACTTGGTATCAGAGTAAGAGGAATGAACCTTAGCAAAATGGATATGAATTCAGACGGAAGATATAACATTTTTGACTTTGTACTTATTAAAAGAGCGATTGTATACGGTTACTAAAAAACAACAGGGCTTGAATCAAGCCCTGTTTTTATGTATGCTATAAAAGTAAGTTTACTGCGGCAATAACTGCGGTTCCCGGAATGCCCAGTATAAGAGCTATGGCAGTATTGAACAGATTTACGGGGATTGTTGTTCCGAGATATGCACCAAGATAATGTAATGCTACAAGAGAAACTCCCCCTGACATCATGCCGATAAATGCAGAGAATACCGTTCTGTTTCGTTTGGCATAAAACCTTAGCATTATAACCCCGAAAAAGAACCATATTGCGATAAAACAATTTTCCTTCATTTTTTCCTCCGATTACATTAAAATATATCCAAGTGCTATCAGAAGCTTTAAATCAGCACCGTTTTTGGCAAGTATAATAATGAGTATTATTATAATTACCCTGTCATTATCAATTTTTCCGTCTGAAAACAATCCTGAAAGGAGGTTTCCTATGGGGTTGCTGCTCTTTTGTGATTTGCAGTCGGATTTTTCAGTCTGTTGTGATTTGGTTGTTTGAGACTTCGGACCTTCTTTGTTCCGGTGCGGGATATTGTTTGTTTCACAGCTTTGCTTATGATGAATGTTCTGTGCGGAATTTTCATTAAAACAACTGTATTTCAAAATATTCACCTCACCCTAAAAAATCGTTCATAAGTCCGCTTTCTTTTAAAATATCCCATACAGCCAGAAGTCTGAGTATCTTTACTGCCTTGTCTACCTTGTGCTGCCGTTCTTCTTTAAGAAGCGGTTTTAAGGCAATAAGAAGTCCTGCTGTGTTGTCGTTCTGCGTCTGTCCCATTATGCCCTGAAGCTTCATAAGCATTGAAATGTCAAAATCAGGGAAGATATTGTCCTGCTGACTTTCTGTGCTGTGACTGTTATCCTCGCTTTTTTCTTCTTCAGAAGAAGAAAACATCTGTGCAAGCTCCTGAAGCTGCTTCATGCTTTCCTTATCGGAAAGAACTTCCTGTATTTTTGCAGCCATATCGTCCATTACAGATGTTCACCTTCTTCCTTTGGAGGAATTATTTTCCGCCTGTGATTTTCTTATACAACGCCTGTGCCTGCGGTGTGGAAATAAATTTTTCCATAAGCTGCGGGTTTTTCAGTATCATATTGAATTTTTCCGACTCTGCCTTGCCCATATTATTAAGGGCTGCGTCAAACTTGCCTTCCTCAAGCTGTTTCTTTAAAACATCAGGCGGAATATTCAACTTTTTGCTGAGGGTATTTAAAAGTCCTGATGCCTTCTGAGGGTCGATTTTAGCCATAAAAATTACCTCACTTTTTTTAATAAAATTATTGTAATTACTATATATTTATGATATAATTTTCTTATATATAACAATTTTTGGAGAATGCTTATGAAAATTATAGTTGTTTCTGATTCACACGGAAATTTATCTGCACTTAAAAAGGTTATATGCGACTATCATGCAGATATGTACATTCATCTCGGTGATGGTGAAAGAGAGCTTAATACCGTATGTCTGCTCAATACCGACAAGGACATTTACCATGTCTGCGGTAACTGTGATTTTGCCTCACTCAGTGAAAATGAGCTTCTGATTTCGCCTGATGACAAAAACGTGATATTTGCAGTTCACGGACATCTGCACAATGTGAAATATTCTCTTGAACAGCTTAAATTTACAGCACGCAAAAAAGGTGCGAATATTGTTCTTTACGGGCATACACATGCACGTCACAATGAATATGATGATGGAATGTATATAATAAACCCAGGCAGCGTTTCTGTTCCCCGTGACGGAAACAGACCGTCATTTGCGGTTATAGAGCTTCTGACGAATGGTATAATAACAAATATCGTTGACCTATAAGATATTATATTCAAAAATCAGAAAAAGGTTAACGAAAGGAATTGAAATGAATAAAAATTTACTTCTTAAAAATATAAAACAGGAAAAATACGGCAGAATTTTTCTTATCGGTTTTTTCATGTTCCTGCTGACAGTTCTGCCGATAATCATCTTTACAGGGGGATATTACCTTTATTACGGTGACTACAATTCACAGCAGATTCCCTTCTACATTCACTCACAGGATTTTGTGAGAAATGAAGGTCTTGGCTGGGACTGGGGTACGGATCTTGGCGCAAACTTTGTAGGCTCCTATTCTTTCTATCTGCTTGGAAGTCCGTTTTTCTGGCTGACACTTCCACTGCCTAATTCTCTTGTGGTATTTGTTATGCCTTTGCTCCTTGCGGCAAAGCATGGTCTTGCAACGCTGACTGCATATGCGTTTATCAGGCGGTTTGTGAGAAACAGGACAGCTGCTTTAATCGGCGGATTGCTGTATGCGTTTTCAGGCTTTCAGCTTTTCAATATCTTCTTTAACCACTTCCATGATGTCACTGCACTTTTTCCTCTTATGCTTATTGCACTTGAAGAAAAGGTCAACAATGAACGGAGAGGATTTTTTGCCGTAACCGTTGCGGTTATGGGAATTTTAAACTACTTCTTCTTTACAGGTCAGGCTGTGTTTGTTATCATTTACATTTTTGCAAGACTTGGTTCTCCTGACTTTAAAATCACATGGAAGAAGTTTTTCGGTGTATGCTTTGAGGCAATAGTGGGGGTTATGATTGCTATGGTAATGCTTCTGCCTTCTGCACTTGCAATTCTTGGAAATTACCGAATAAATGAGCGTCTCTACGGGCTTGATCTCATTTCCTACAGTGACAGAACAAGAATTCTGCGTATAATCCAGAGCTTTTTTATGATTCCTGATGTTCCTGCACGTCCTAATCTTTTCAGCTCGGACAATGCAAAGTGGGCGTCAATCGGCGGATATCTTCCGATGTTCTCTATGGCCGGAGTTATTGCATTTGCCAAAGCACGTAAAAAGCACTGGTCTGTGAAAATTGTCGTGGTATGCATGATATGTGCGTTTATTCCGATACTCAACAGCATGTTCTACACATTCAACAGCTCATACTATGCAAGATGGTTCTACATGCCGATTCTTATAATGGCTATGATGACTGCTCTTGCTCTTGATGATATCAGGGTTGACTTCAAGCCTGCGGTGAAAATCTGCGGAATTGTCATGATAGGTCTTGCTGTAATTGCAGTTCTTCCGAAAAAGGTTGAGGAAAAGGTTGAATGGTTTGAGTTTGCAAACTATCCTGCCTACTTCGCACTTGTGCTTATGGTTTCAATTGTGGGACTTCTTCTGCTTTACAGAGTTGACAGATTCAGAACCACAGGCAGGGAATATCTTAAAACTGCCCTTATCTCAACCCTTGCGTGTACATTTGCTTCAACGGCATGTGTTGTGTATTTCGGAGTTTCACTGGGAGTACGTCCTGAAACATATATTGACAACGGCATAAAGGGTGAGGAAAACCTGAATCTTGACAGCTATGACACAGACGGTTTCTACAGACTTGACACATCGGAAAATTACGACAACTATCCGATGATGTGGGGATATTCAACTATGAGGGCGTTTCAGAGTACAGTTCCTGCAAGTATTATGGAGTTTTATTCTGAAATCGGTCTTACAAGAGATGTTGCCTCACGTGCACCGATTGAAAATTATACACTCCGTGGACTTTTCTCGGTTAAATATTATCTTGACAGGGTTTATGAAAACGAGGAAGAAGAATATACTTACATGACAGAGCTTCCGGGATTTTCCTACAAGGATACCCAGAACGGATTTTACGTCTACGAAAATGATTACTGGATTCCAATGGGATTCACCTACGACTATTACACAACAATTGAAGAAACAAAGCTTCATACAGATTCCACAATAGAACGTTCAATGCTCCGTTCGGTTGTGATTTCTGAGCAGGACGCTGAAAAATACAGTGATATTTTAACAGAGCTTCCGTACAGCATGATGTCAGGTCTTGGTGAAGCTGATTATATAAGCGACTGTATGAAAAAAAAGGAAGAATGCTGCTCGGAATTCAGCTACGACTCAGAGGGGTTTGATGCAGAAATAACTCTTGAAAAACCAAAGCTTGTGTTCTTCAGCGTGCCTTATGATAAAGGCTGGACTGCTTATGTAAACGGAAAGCCTGCTGAAATTGTAAAGGCAAATTACGGCTTTATGGCTGTAAAGGCTGAAGCAGGTGAAAATACAATTACCTTTGAGTATGAAACACCGGGGCTTAAAACAGGCTTTATCTGTACAGTTGCAGGGGTGCTGATTTTATCGGGATATCTCCTGCTGTTCAGAAAGAAAAAGTGTAAATCTGCTGTCTGCTCACATTACTACGACTATGACAAGGTTGTTTCGTGTGATGCAGAGGAAAATTATATACAGAGTATCATAGACAGAATAAAGGAGGACTAAAATGCATCTTGAGGAAAAGACACTTTCAAGCAGTGAGATTTTCAATGGAAGAGTTTTCAGAGTGACTGAAGACAATGCACTTCTTGAAAACGGCTGTGAGGTTAAAAGGGAAGTTGTCCATCACAACGGTGGTGTAACTGTTATTCCGATAACCGATGAAAATGAAATTATCATGGTTAAGCAGTACCGCTACGGAGTTAAGAGGGTGCTTCTTGAAATTCCCGCAGGCAAGCTCGAAAAGGGTGAGAGCCATTATGACTGCGGAAAGAGAGAGCTTCTTGAAGAAACAGGCTGTACCTGTAAGGAGTATAAGTATCTTGGCGAAATTGCTCCCACACCTGCCTATGTCAGCGAGATAATTCACATGTATCTTGCAAAGGGGCTTGAATTTTCAAAGCAGAGCCTTGATGAAGATGAATTTCTTGACATTGTAAAGGTTCCTCTTGAAAAGGCTTACAAAATGGTTATAAGCGGAGAGATTGCCGACGCAAAAACACAGATAGGGGTTTTAAAGGCTTACTGTATGCAGAAGGATATGTGAGTTCCTGTTTATTATAATGCATTCTGAGAGTGCATTACAATGCAGGGGTTTTAAAATCTATTGTAATATCCGGGAAAACAGAGTATAATAATATCAGGAATGTTATGATGTTTATGCGGTGGCATGCGTTCGCATGCGAACGTATACGAACGATGCCGATAAAGATACAGAAAAAGACAAAGATACTGATAAAGACACAGACAAAGAAAAAGAAGCCGAATACGGCTTCTGTGAAAAAAGTGTGTGTGATGAAAGCAATTTTTTCTTTTCTGTTATTAATTGCTCATTATTTCATTTACAGCTGTATATCTGCTGTATGCATCTAAAATCTGGTCTTCCACAAGCTGACGTGCAGCAGGGGAAATAGGGTGCACGATATCACGGAACACTCCGTTTTCGTCCTTACGGCTTGGCATCGCCACAAACATTCTTTCGTCACCCTGTACGATTTTGATGTCATGTACCGCAAGGGTGTCTTCAAGAGTGATTGAAACTATGGCACGCAGTCTGCCCTCGTTCATGGTCTTTCTGATTTTGATGTCTGAAATATTCATAAATATGCCTCCTTGAAAAGATGTGTAATTATGTTTACAGGTATATTATTGGGCATAAATGGGAATTTTATACATTGGGATTTTATTAACCCTTCCGTTACTTTCAGCCCCCCTCCGTCACGACCTGCCACATTCCCTTTCAGGTGAGGCTGAAATGGGAGTTAATAAAGTTTATTATCTTTTCGAGCTTATAGAAACATATTCAGTTAAACGATATCGGCATAAAAGTTTTTTGCTTCTTTTTTTCAAAAAAGAAGAGAAAAAATAAAAAGGAGAATAATTTCATGGACAGAAATATATTAAAGGGAAAAAAGCACATTCATTTTATAGGAATCGGTGGCTCGGGAATGTATCCCCTTGCACAGATTCTTCATTCACAGGGCTATTACTTAACAGGCTCGGACAACAATGAAACAGAAACACTTGACGCTGTAAGAAAAATGGGCATTCCTGTTTTTGTGGGACAGAGAGCAGAAAACATTGAGGGTGCTGACCTTATTGTGCATACTGCCGCAATTATGGCTGATAACCCTGAGCTTATTGCCTCTAAAAATTCGGGCGTACCTGTGCTTGAAAGAAGTGAGCTTCTCGGTATTGTGACAGGCTGGTATGATAACGCAATTTGTGTTTCGGGAACTCATGGTAAAACCACAACAACCTCAATGCTGACACAAATTCTCTGGACAGCAAAGGTTGACCTTTCTGCCTTTATCGGTGGTAAGCTTCCATGTATCGGAGGAAGCGGCAGAGCAGGAAAGAGCGATATTATGGTGTGTGAAGCGTGTGAGTTTGTTGACACATTCTTAAAGCTTTTCCCTGATATTGCAATAATTTTAAACATTGACGAAGACCACCTTGACTACTTCAAAAACCTCGACAACATTATAAAATCATTCCATAAGTTCAGCGAACTGGCTACAAAGGCTCTTATCGTTAACGGTGATGATGAAAATACCCTTAAAGCTATCGAAGGAATTGAGGGCAAGGAGGTTATTACTTTCGGTCTTTCAGACAAAAATGACTTTTATGCCCAGAATGTAACAAAGGTTTCGGGCATGGAAACACGCTATACTCTTATGCATAAGGGTGAGGCTCTTGGTGAAATTACACTTCATGTTGCAGGTGTTCATAATGTCTTGAACTCTCTTGCAGCTGCGGCTTCAGCTGTATATGCAGGTGTTGAATTTGAACATATTGCAAAGGGTCTTTCAGACTTCAGAGGAGCAGGAAGACGTTTTGAGCATATCGGTACTGCAAAGGGTGTAACTATCGTTGACGACTATGCACATCATCCGACAGAGCTTTCAGTTACACTTTCAGCTGCTATGGAAATGGGCTACAACAAGGTGTGGGCAATCTTCCAGCCGTTCACATTCTCAAGAACTGCTATTCTTCTTGACGAGTTTGCAGAGGCTCTTTCAATCCCTGATGTTGCTGTGCTGACAGACATTATGGGCTCAAGAGAAAAGAACACTTACGATATCTATACCGAAGACCTTGCAAAAAAACTTTCAAATGCCGTATACTTTGAGCAGGATAAAACTGCAGAATATACAGACGAAAGAAAGTACAAAAACTTTGATGATGTATGCGACTATGTATGCGAAAATGCAAAGGAGGGTGACCTTGTTATCACTCTCGGCTGTGGTGACGTTTACAAGGTTGCAAAGATGATTTACAAAAAGCTTATGGAAAACTGATATGAATGATACAGCAGTTGAAATTTACAAATATATCAGAGAGTGCGTCAATAACGGTTATCCGCCCACTGTGCGTGAAATCTGCGGTGCGCTGGGTATAAAGTCAACCTCCACAGTTCATAAGTACATGAACATGCTTGTGGAGGAGGGCTGGCTTGAAAAAGGTGAAAATCAGAACAGGGCAATAAGGCTTTGTGGAGATGACACAGAGGAGGAAGCAAATGCAATTCCTCTTGTGGGTGAGATTGCCGCAGGTACTCCCATACTGGCAATTGAAAATATCATAGATTATGTTCAGTTCAATCCCGACAGATATTACAGCGGTGACCTGTTTGCTCTTAAAATCAGAGGCGAAAGCATGATTGAGGCAGGTATTCTTGATGGGGATATTGTTGTAATCGAAAAGTCGGATTATGCCGAAAACGGCGACATCTGTGCGGTTATGGTTGATGATGAGTATGCAACCGTAAAAACCTTTTACAAGGAAAATGGGTATTTCAGACTTCAGCCGGAAAATGAGGATATGGAACCGATTATTTCCCATAATGTGAGAATTATCGGTAAGGTTGTGAACCTTATCAGATATTTCTGAGGTGATTTGCATGAAAAACAAATACAGATTTTCCGAAGACGGCAGAACACATCTTTTATGTAAGGCTGAATATGATAAAAGCAAATTTTCAGAAAATCCCGATGTATATTTTCATGAGGGATATCCATTTATGAAAAATCTTGGATTTCATGAATTCAATTTCTTTCTTTCAGATGAAATCAGGGCTGTTTCTTTCGAAAATGAGCTGTATCACATTTCAGGAGGAGATCTGGTATGGGAATCAGTAATGGAAGTACGCAAGGGTGAAAAACGGCTGAGATACAAGCCCTATGAGCTGTATGTCCGGATTTGTGAAGGCAGGGATTTTTCAGAAGTTGTAGAAGATTTTCTGCAAAAATGCAGGGAAATGTAATTTGCTGAAATTTTTTTGAATTTTCTATTTAAAAATGACGGGAAATGTATTATAATAAAAGATAGCGGAAAAACATTTGAAAGGACAAGGAAAAATGATAAATAAAGTAAAAGTGGTAATATGCAACAAGGAGTATGTTCTTCAGACAGAGGAACAGCCAAGCTATGTTTACGGGCTTGCAAAAATCCTTGAAAAAAGACTTAACGGTATCTGCTCAGGCAATTCATCTGTTTCGCCTTATTCTGCGGCAATCATGGTTGCTCTCTCAACTC
This sequence comes from Oscillospiraceae bacterium, assembly GCA_045634285.1. Lineage (GTDB taxonomy): Bacteria > Bacillota > Clostridia > Oscillospirales > Ruminococcaceae > Porcipelethomonas. The sequence continues at coordinate 8,860 of JAZQZW010000039.1, read as the reverse complement.
TTGACGATTTAAGCAAGGCACAGGCAAACTTTGACAACGTGAGAATGCAGGCAAAGGAATATGTTGACGAGGCAGGCAAGGCAAGAATTGAACGTGACGCTGCCGTAAAGGAAGTTGAAGCTCTTAAGGTTCAGATTGAACAGCTCCAGAATGAGCTGAAAGCTGCAAAATCATGATGAAAAAACCTGAAATTCTGGCTCCTGCAGGAAGCATGGAGTCGCTGACAGCCGCAGTCAACTGCGGTGCAAATGTTGTATACATAGGCGGCAAGAACTTTTCTGCAAGGCAGAACGCTACAAATTTTGACCAGGCAGAGCTTAAACAGGCTGTCGAATACTGTCATCTGAGAAACGTAAAGGTTTATCTTACGGTAAATACAATCCTGTTTGACAATCAGCTTGAGGATTTTGCAGAATTTGTTGTACAGGCGGCAGAATGCGGTGTTGAGGCTTTTATCGTGCAGGATTTTGGTGCGTGTGAAATTATCAGAAAAAATATCCCGAATGCTGTAATTCATGGCTCTACCCAGATGACAGTGCACAGCGTAAACGGCGCACTTTTCCTTAAAGAAAAAGGCTTTAAGCGTGTTGTGCTTTCAAGAGAGCTTTCAAAGGAAACGATTGAAAAAATTTCTTCTCTGGGAATTGAAACGGAAATTTTTGTACATGGCGCACTCTGCATGTCCGTTTCGGGACAATGCTACATGTCTGCTCTTATCGGGCAGAGAAGTGCCAACAGGGGTCTTTGTGCACAGCCATGCAGACTTCCGTATTCGGCAAGGAAAAATTCTGATTTTACTGCACTTTCCCTCAAGGATTTAACCCTTACCCAGCATATGCAGGAGCTTTGTGACATGGGGATTACTTCCTTTAAAATCGAAGGAAGAATGAAAAGACCTGAATATGTTGCCTCTGCCGTTACTGCGTGCAGACAGGCAATTATGGGTGAAAAGCCTGACATTTCTTTCCTGAGAGCCGTATTTTCAAGAAACGGCTTTACAGACGGGTATTTTACAGGAAACCTTAAGGATATGTTCGGACATCGTGAAAAGGAAGATATTATTGCTGCGGCAAAACTTCTGCCTGAAATAAAAAAGATGTATGAAAAGGAAATAAAGGTACATACCGTAAACTTCAGTATAACTGTCAGAAGTGGTGTGCCTGCTGTTTTACAGGCTCAGACCGGTGGAAAATCAGTTACCGTTACGGGTGAAATTCCACAGGTGGCTGTGAAAAAGCCGATTGACAGGGAGTATCTTGAAAGACAGCTTTCAAAGGTGGGCGGTACTGTTTTTGAGTTCGGAGGACTTACGGCTGAATTTGACGAGGGGCTTATCCTTTCTGCAAAGGCTCTTAATGCCATGAGACGAGATGCACTTGAAAAATTAAGCAGGGAAATTATTTCCGAAAATACCTGTGAATATATTTTTGAAAAGGAACATATTCCGCCACAGGCTTTTGACGATGATATAATATATTCTGACACAAAGCCGGTTGTAAGGGCAAGGATTTCATCTCTTTCACAGCTTGATGCGGCAAGGGAAGCAGATGTTGTCATAATGCCTGCAAGGGAATTTTTAAAAGCGGAAAATACAGACCTGTCAGGAGTAATTATAGAACCGCCACGTTTTATCGTAAATGAAGAAAAGACGGCAGAAATGCTTGAAGAATGTCGCAGAAAAGGTGCGGAGCATTTAATCTGCAACAACATTTCATATCTGAAAACAGGCAGAGAGCTTGGGTTTACTTTACACGGAGATTTCGGGCTTAACATTTCAAATTCTTTAAGCCTTGAATTTTTCGGGGAAAACGGACTTTCTGACTGCACACTTTCTTTTGAAATGAAACTTTCAAGTATTGCAAGGCTTAAGAAAAGTATTCCTACAGGCATTATAGCCTACGGATATCTTCCAGCCATGCTGACAAGAAACTGTCCGATAAAAAATGAAGTGGGCTGCAAAAACTGTCAGAACATTCTGACCGACAGAAAAAACTGTGAAAACAAGGTTGTCTGTCATGGTGATTATACAGAAATTCTCAATTCACAATGTCTTTACATGGCGGACAGACTTGAGGATATCAGAAACATAAGCTTTATCACGCTTTATTTTAATGATGAAACACCAAAGGAAATAACTTCGGTTATCAGAGAGTATACTGAAAAATACCACAAGCGTGAAAATATTACAAGGGGACTTTATTACAGAGGAATTCTGTAACGAACGGAGGAAACAAAATGCATACACTTAAAATAAAAAAGTTAAATGAAAAGGCAGTTGTGCCAATGCAGGCTACAAAGGGCAGTGCGGGTATGGATTTATCCGCATGCCTTGATGAAGATGTTGTGATTAAGCCGGGTGAAATCAAAATGATTCCTACAGGGCTTTCGGCTGCTCCTGATACTGACGAATGTGCACTTCTGATTTATGCACGTTCAGGACTTGCCTGCAAGCATGGTATTGCTCCTGCAAACTGTGTGGGCGTGGTTGACAGCGACTACAGAGGGGAAATTAAAGTGGCTCTCATAAATCATGGAACAGAGGATTTTGTTGTGACAAACGAAATGAGAATTGCACAGCTTGTTATGACACCTGTTATAATTCCGCAGATTTGTGAAGTATCAGAGCTTGACGAAACAGAAAGAAACGCAGGCGGTTTCGGTTCAACAGGACAGTAAGAGAGAAAGGCAACAGACATGAAAAACACAATTTTACTTATTCTTCTGATTTTTGCAGGTGCAGTTATAGGCTCGCTCATAAGTACGGCAACGGCAGGTATGGACGGACTCAGCTGGCTTTCCTACGCTCTTGAGCTTGGGGTTGACCCTACTCCGATAAATCTTATTGTTATAAAGCTGAATTTCGGCTTTGAATTTTCAATGAGTATTGCACAGATTATCTTTATGATTATTGCTGTAGCTGTTTATCCTAAGCTTAAAAAGGTAATTGCAGGATAAAATAATTCGTCACAATTACAGAATTTTAAATGTTGAATACTGTCAAAATACATAAAAAACCATGTAAATATAATTCACAATTTTTCTAACATAAATTGTTGTTAAATTTGCTGTTTGGTGGTATAATATTAAAGTGGGGAAATCAAGAAAAAATTTCCCGTTTAAAAGAGAAATTTTCGTGTGTGTTTTTGCTTTTTAAAAACAGCACTTTAAATAAGGAGAATAGAATGTTCACAAAGGATATCGGAATAGATCTTGGGACTGCCAACACCCTTGTATTTATGAGAGGCAAGGGGATTATTATTCGTGAGCCGTCGGTTGTGGCTGTTGATACAAGAACCGACAAGGCAAAGTATGTAGGAAAAAAAGCCAAGGACGTTATAGGAAGAACTCCCGGCTCGATTGTTGCGGTAAGACCGCTTAAAGACGGCGTTATTGCCGATTTTGACATTACCACCACTCTTTTGCAGGAATTTATAAGAAAGGCTCTCAGAGGTACTTTCTTTACAAAGGCAAGGGTTATTATCTGTATCCCTTCAGGTGTTACTGCCGTTGAAAAGCGTGCGGTTAAGGAAGCTGCTGAAAATGCAGGTGCAAAAAAGGTATTCATAGTTGAAGAACCAATGGCTGCGGCTATGGGTGCGGGTCTTCCTGTTACAGAACCTACAGGAAGCATGATTGTTGATATCGGCGGCGGTAGAAGTGAGGTTGCAGTAATTTCCCTCAGAGGTATCGTTTCATCAAAGTCTGTAAGGGTTGCAGGTGATGAATTTGACCGCTCAATCATAAACTTTATAAAGAAAAAATACAATCTTTTAATCGGTGAAAGAACAGCCGAAAACATTAAAATAGAAATCGGCTCTGCTTATCCGGGTGAAAGTGAAAGAACAATGGAAATCAAGGGAAGAAATCTTTTAAACGGTCTTCCTGAAAATATAACGGTAACATCTACTGAAATAAGAGATGCTCTTACAGAACCTCTTTCAAAGGTAATCGAGGCTATCAAGACTACCCTTGAAAAAACTCCTCCGGAGCTGTCTTCAGACATTATCGACCAGGGTATTACCCTTTCTGGCGGCGGTGCTTTGCTTCGTGGTCTTGACAAGCTTATCAGCCGTGAAACAGGCATGCCTGTTTATATTGCGGAATATCCGCTTGACTGCGTGGCTGAGGGTACAGGCAGAATTTTAGAGGATATTGACAGATTTGAAGACGCCCTTGCAGATGATGTTCATTATTACTGATGCTCCTTTGCATTGAAAAACGGAAAGGAGAGTTTAAATGAACGGTTTTTTCAAAAGTGCCAAGTTCAAGGTTGTTGTCTGTATTGCGGCATTCTTTCTGGGGATAGGGCTTTACTCGGTTGCTATGGGCGGTGATACGTCAGGGGGCTCGCAGTTTATCGGCTCTATGCTTAACCCTATGAAGAAATTTTCAAACACGATTTCAGACAAGGTGTCACTTGTAATTGACCTTTTTACCGACGCAGAGGTTTACGTGCAGGAAAATCAGCTTTTGCGTGAAGAAATTGCAGAGCTAAACAAAAGGCTTATCGACTATGAGGACATGAAGTCTGAGGTTGAGGATTTAAGAAAGTTTATCGGTATCAAGGAGGAAAACGAAGACTTTGTTCTTTCACCGCCATGTACTGTAATTTCAAGAACTGCAAACGACCCTTACGGAACGTTTGTTATCGACAAGGGTTCGAAAAACAGTAAGATTAAGCTTTATGACCCTGTTGTGACTTCTGAGGGGCTTGTGGGTGTTATTGTAAAGGTTGCAGATACCTACTCAACTGTAAGAACAATTCTGTCACCTGAGCTTTCTATCGGCGGACTTTGCGTTGAAAGCAGAGACACAGGTATCATAGAGGGAAGCCTTAAATATGCCGCAGACGGTAAATGCAAGATGATTTATCTTGACAAGAGCAATAAAATCAAAAAAGGCGACCTTATTATTACTTCCGGTAACAGCGGACAGTTCCCGCAGGGATATGTTATAGGAAACGTTACCGAAACAGGTATTGAGGACAGCGGTCTTACAGCTTATGCTGTAATCGAGCCTGCTGTAAATCCTCTTGAGGTTTCAAATGTAATGGTTATTACCGACTTTGACAAAACAGAGGAAGAACAGGTAATTCCGATAGGAAATGTCGGTGAAAAGGTGACTGAGCCTACAGAGGCTACAGAGGCTACCGAAGATACACAGGACACAGCCTCACAGGAAGACGGACAGGCTGAAGATGAAACACAGCCGCAGGAGGACAGCTATTCAGAGCTTCCTGAACAGGACGTATATGAAGAACCTACAGAGGCTCCTGAGGAAACGGAAGCTGACAGCAGTCCGGAATCCGAGCCTGAGCCTGAATCATCTGAAAGCGGTGATGAACAATGATATGGAGTCCTAAAAACAGAATAGAAAAAATCCGCCTGTATGCGGCTATCCGATGGGCAATTTACATATTTCTGATTTTTGTCTGTGCTGTTCTGATAAATGTCGGAAAGGGTGTAAAACCGATTTATTTTATTCCGCTCTGCCTTTGTATCTGCATGAACGAGGGCGAATACACTTCGGCAATACTGGGCGGTATATGCGGTCTGATTATTGACGAGGCATGCGGATATCAGTTTTTCGGATTCAGCAGTATTCTGATGATTGCATTCAGTGTCGGTTCGCTGCTGCTGTTCAGACATCTGCTGTTTAAAAACGGAACAAACATTATCATTTTAACGGCTGTATGTTCATTTGCCTATCATATACTGATTTATTTCTTCTATTATGCCATGTGGAATTATGAGGGAGCAGGACGGGTATTTTCAGATATTTCTATACCAAGCATTCTTTATACGGTTGCGGTTTCTCCTGTGATTTATCTGATTGTAAAGCAGGTTTCAAAGAGATTCTATCCGAAAAAAGCAAAGACTATCGAAGAAGCTATGAAGGTGTAGTTTTCAAGTTAATGGGGCGGCCAATGGTCGCCCTATAATAAATGATGATATTTTTAAATTTTTCGATTTAAAAAGTGTCGCGTAGTGCGGCAGAATTTACAAGTTGATTATATCGCGAAAATAAAAGTTTTTGCCAAGCTTTTTGAATAGCAATCTTTTTTAATTTGCTTCATCAAATTATAGCAAAGCGTAAAAGATTGAATGCCTTTAGGCAAAAAGCGGAAAGGAGAAAGAATGAAAGAATTATTTACAAGGTTCCGAACGGCTTTTCTGGCAATACTTGTTGTTGTTTCGGTAGCTATGGGCTGTATACGGCTTATGTCGATACAGATTGTAAATGGTGATACTTATTTGCAGGAAACGGAATATACTTCCATTTATACACAGCCTATCAAGGCAACAAGAGGACAGATTGTTGACGCTGACGGTAAAACGATTATTGAAAATAAGGTCGGCTACAATGTTATTATAGACGCTTCAAGATTTCCTGATGACAACAAGGAAGCAAATGCAATCCTGCTTGAAACTCTGGAAGTGCTTGAGGAACACAAGCTTAAATGGAATGATTCAATTCCGATAAGCACAACTGTTCCTTATGAGTTTAAAAAGGACAGAGAGGCTGATGTTGAAAAGCTTAAGGAACTTGTTGGCGTTAACGTTTATGCCACAGCCGAAAACTGTATTGACAAGCTGATTGATGACTATGAAATTTCCGCGAAAGAATATTCACGAGAGCAGCAGCGTACAATCGCAGGTATCAGATACGAAATGAAGCTGAGGGATTTTTCACTCAGCAACAGCTATACTCTTTGTGAAGATGTTTCTTTGGATGTTGTAACCCAGCTTAAAGAGCTTGGAGTAAAGCTTAAGGGTGTCAATGTAGTTGAAGAAGCTGTTCGTGAAATCGGACAAGGGGATATTCTGCCGCATGAAATCGGTACAGTCGGACCTATCTATGCCGAAGAATATGAGGAACTCAAGGAAAAGGGCTATGCCATGAACGATTCTGTTGGTAAAAGTGGAATTGAAGCGGCTCTTGAGGACGAGTTACGAGGTGAAGACGGAGAAAAAACGATTACCGTAACAGACGGACAGGTTGTGTCGGCTGATGTAACAGATGAGCCTGTGGGCGGAAATACAGTAAAGCTTACTATAAAAAGCCAGTATCAAAAGGACGTGCAGGCAATTCTTGAAAATTTCACTGCATATCTTCGTACAATGGCTGAGTATGTTGATGTAAACTGTGGTGCTGTGGTTGTACTTGATGTTGAAAGCAATAAGGTACTTGCTATGGCAACCTCTCCGACATATACCCTCTTCGATTACAAGGAGGATTATGACAAGCTGCTTGAAATGGACGATTATCCGCTTCTGAACAGAGCAACCTATGGCCGCTATCGTCCCGGTTCAACATTCAAGACTATTACTGCAACGGCAGGTCTTAACGAAGGTATTATTTCGGGTGAATCAACCTATCGCTGTGAACAAAGAATGGAGTTCTATGACATTGAAGTAGGTTGTACAGGTTTCCATAATGATATCGCCGTACCTGAAGCACTGAGGGTTTCGTGCAATATCTACTTCTATGAACTGAGCCGTCGACTTGGTATCGATAAGCTTTCGGAATATGCTGCCCTTTACGGATTTGGTGAAAATACAGGTATTGAAACGGGTGATGTTGCCGGTGCATTTGCAAACCCTGAAACATTTAATGAACTGGGTGCTGACTGGACAGTCGGTCAGGTTCTTCAGGCAGGTATCGGTCAGTCTGAAACTTCTGTAACTCCTCTTCAGATGGCTGTACAGGCGTCTACTATTGCAAACAGAGGTGTACGCTACAAGCCACACCTTGTTGACAGCATTTACGATTATTCTATGAATGAAAAAATTTCTGAAAGAGAACCTGTGGTAGCTTCAAAGATTGACATGAACAACGATTATGTATATGACTATATTACTCAGGGTATGGTTCTTGCTTCAACAAACGGTTTCCCTGAGGAATATTCACTTGCAAATCTTGGGTTTGATGTTGCAATCAAGACAGGTACTCCACAGAACTGGCGTGACGGCAAGGAACTTACAGATACTGCATTTATCGGCTTTGCTCCTGCTTATGAGCCTAAGATTGCATTTGCAGGACTTGTTGAGGGTGGAGAATATTCAAAGTATATGATAAGAAGTATTATTCAGGCTTATTATAAAAACTATCCTGAAAGCGGAAGCGTTGCAGGTGGTGCGGATAAAATCAATTTCCTGCCGCAGTCTGCTCAGATTACCACAAAGGTAACAGGTGAAAATGCAGAAACAACTGAAACAACTGTTTCCGAAACAGAGGAAAACAGCGAAGATTAAGAGTTCCTAAAATTATGTTAAAGAAAAGAGAGAGCGTCTGCTCTCTCTTTTTGGTTTTATTCAATTATAAGTTCAGGTGCATATTCCAAAAGATAACCCTTGAATACATCGTAACATTCCTCAAGAGTTGCAACCTCTCCACGTGTATATTTTCCTGTCGCTATACCAAGTGCAAGAGAAATATCGCTGTCATACGGAGTTATACAGCCTTCAAGGTCGATATTTTTTCCAACTTCGTGAAGGACCTCATATTCAGCCTGTCCACCAAGGAGTGGATTTTTATTGCTACCATCACTTATGAGTTCTTCAATTGCTACTGTATTATTCGCCATTTTTTCGTGGTCGTACTGATTTGCTTCAATATTATATGCCTTCATTGTATCGCTGTTTACGGTAAAGTAGTTTATGAAATCTGCTACCATATCGGCATTGTCTGTGTATGGTGTAACACAGATTGAGTTACCACCCCAGTAGTATGGCGAAGGTCCTTCGCAAACAGCCCATTTTCCGTATGTTGAACCATTTTCACCACCTGCTGCAGTTTCGAGTATTGCCGAGCCGAAGCCCCATGTTGACACAAAATATCCCATATTTGAATCGCTAAT
>JAZQZW010000038.1:0-1780 GCA_045634285.1 Oscillospiraceae bacterium | reverse complement strand
TTACGGGCACAACATGTTAAATGGTACAAAATTTGCGTCACTGCACAAGTACAGACAGGACGAATCACTTTATGAAAAGAGTCCTATTATTGAGTTCAGCTCAAACTATGTAGACTACAAGTATGTGATTTTTGCATACTTCCTTACCAGCGGTAGCTACGGCGACAGTGCTTACGGCGAAGAATTTGCCTACTGGGATATGGAAAATATGAATGAAAAGGAATTCAACGATTATGTTAAGACATGCCGTGAACGTTCATATCTTTCAACTGATATTGATGTGGAGTATGGGGATCAGATTATAACTTTACAGACATGTCATATGGATGAAGATAATTCACGTTTCCTTGTTATAGGAAGACGTCTTCGTGATGATGAAAAGCCTGAAGATTTCATGAAACCGGCATCATCATCTGATTCAGAAAAAACTGAAGAAACAACAGAGGAAGCTGAAGAAGATAACGATTCATCCGAAGAATAAGCGGGAAAAAATTCCCGTGTAAACGGAGATTTTTATGAATAAATTCAAGACGAAAAAGTTCCTTGCTGTTTTCGCTGCAGTTCTGATAATGGTTCTGGCTGTTATCGGTGCAATAATGCAAAATGGCAAAACCGTTTTTGCTGTTACTGATGATTCATTAGCTATGGCAGACGGTGAAGAACAGGTAACGACTTCTGTCAAAATTAAAAATGGTTCAAATGTTTTATGGAAAGCCAAGCTTTCAGAATACAGTTCAAGCTTTTCGCTTACAGATTATGAAAAGGTTGAAGATGAAGAAGCTGAAGAATCTGTGTCCGAAGAAACGAGCGGAAGCAGTGACTATTCACTGGATTACGTAAATGGTGCTACTACATATGCTGTTCCGGACAGAGAAACGGTAAGCTATGCGGATATTACATCAGGTAATTTCGGTTTTACTACATACGGCTATGGTCATGGTCTCGGAATGAGCCAGAACGGAGCCAATTTCTATGCGACATACGGTGGCTGGGGTTATCAGTCGATACTTGCTCATTATTACCCAGGCACTTATATTCAGAATACAGGTACAGCGTCAGATGAAATAATTTCAGCAGGCGGTGTAAGCGGCAGCACACTTGATATTGTATCAAGAGTTGTCTATAATGAAGTTTCAGACTCAATGAATGTTGAAGTTATGAAAGCACAGGCAGTAGCGGTTTACTCTTATATAAAGTATAAGGGTGGAGCTGCTTATGACCTTTATCCACGTTCAAGCGCTCCTGAAGCTGTTGTAAACGCAGTTCGCCAGGTGCTTGGCGAAGCACTTTATTATGACGGAGATTATGCACTTGCCATGTTTGGTGCGTCAAGCGGTGGTGCAACTGCGTCATGCTATGATATTTTCTATGAGGATATCCCTTATTTAAGAAGTGTTCCGTCAGAATATGATGCACAATGCGACCCACATTACGGTACAGTTGTGTCAATAAGTGCTTCGGAAGTGAGAAATACACTTGAGGCAAATCTGGGGATTACTTTGTCCGACGACCCGGGCAACTGGATTCAGATAATTGAAGGTGACGGCGGATATGCAGCACAGGTATGCATTGACGGTCAGGTAACAATCAAGGGTAATGACCTTAAATGTTATCTTGGACTTAAGTCACCAAAATTCACCTGTGAATATTATTATTAAAAATTAAAAACCTGTCTATGTAGGAATCGTTGCGCAGATACCTGCATGGACAGGTTTTGATGCATTTTTGCAAAAGGAGGCGTATTTATGAATATTGTAGACATTATTGTAAAAACAAAAAG
>JAZQZW010000037.1:0-21128 GCA_045634285.1 Oscillospiraceae bacterium | reverse complement strand
TTTTCTTTTTTGATTAAACTTTTTTCTGTTTCGAAGAAAAGAAAAAAGTTTATGTATTTCTTTGTAACTTTCTTTGTACAAGCAAAGAAAGTTAAGAAAACAAAAAAGAACAACAAATTAAAATTTTCTTTACAAAAAATTTACCCCTCTTTAAAAGAGGGGGTAGTTTTACTTATTCGGTTTGATTGTAATTTCCGCAACTTCAGGGAAGTTGTTGAAACGTGCAGGCAGAGGGGAGTTGCCTATACCTGAGGTGATAAACATATATCCGTTGTCGTTTTCAAAAAGTCCCTTGTCATAAACAGGCTTTCCGTCGCCGAGAAGCTCCGGCAGAAACTCATCTTCAAAATAGGCAGGACCCATAAACGGAACCTGTATAATTCCGCCATGAGTATCACCGCAAAGGGTAAGATCTGCGCCGAAAAGCTCATAATCGTCATATCTGGGAATATGTGCAAGAAGTACATTATATGTATCAGGATTCAGGTCGAATTCATTTCTCAAATCAAAATATTCTGAAAAATAAGCGTTGCTGATTCCGTAAAATGTAATGTCCGTATCCTTGATTTCAACCGTTTCGTATTCCTGGTCAAGAACATTTACACCCTTTGCCTCCATTTTTGATACGTATTCATTGGTGCGGTCGTCATGCTCACCGAGAACGAAATACATTTTATACCCTGCGTCAAGAATATCTGTCATAAGGTCGAGGGAAATCTTCTTTTCTTCCTCGGTTGCGTCGTTTGAATGCATGTCACCCAGTACACAGACAACATCAGGGTCGATTTTATTGATTTTTTTGATGATAGCTTTGTTTGAAATAGCAAACATTCCTGTAGAGGCATGCTGGTCGCTGATAACAGCAAGTTTTATTTCGTTGCTCACCTTATCGGAGCTGATGTTTTCTTCTGTGGTGAAAAGGAGATAGTTGTTTGCCCACCATATTATAAAAACGGCAGCGGCAAATACAATCAGCCTTCCAAGACAGCTTTTCTTTTTTTTCGGTTGTTCTTCAGCCGGCGGCTGGGGTACATGAATGTCTATGTTTTCCATTTGTTCCATTTTGTCTTTCCTTAATCTTTCTGTATATGAACGTCAAGCTGTCTGAAAGGCACAGTGATATTGTGCTTTATAAATGCGTCGTTGACAGCTTCGGTAATATCAAATTTAACCTGCCAGTAATCCTCGTTCATTGTCCACACACGAACGGTAATCTGCAGGCTGTCCTCCGCCTGAAGTCCCAGCCTTGCAAAAGGCGGTTCAGGGTCGTCAAGTACAAGCTGGTGCTTTTTTGCAATCTTCAGAATAATATTCTTTGCAGTTTCCACATCGTCATCATAGCTGATGCCGAACTCAAGGTCAACACGTCTTTTATCCTGTTCGCTGTAGTTTATAATCTGAGAGCCTGCAACAGTACCGTTAGGAATATAAACAGACTTGTTGTCGGCGGTGAGAATCTTGGTGTAGAGAATGTCAATTCTTTCAACCTTGCCCACTGCAGTGCCGGTATCTATAGTGTCACCTGACTTGAATGGCTTTGAAAAAAGAATAATGAATCCGCCTGCAAGGTTTGAAAGGCTGTTTTGCAGGGCAAGACCTACAGCAAGTCCTGCAGCACTCAGTACGGCAATAAGCGACGTCATAGGAATATCCATTATTGAAAGTGATATTATTATAATAAGTATGTATAGAACAATTTTTATAACAGATACAAGAAATCCCTCTGCGGCACTGTCAACGTTGGCACGTCTGGTGAATTTTTTGAAAATATGCAGAATAAACTTTGTAATAAGTATGCCGACTATGAAAACCAGAACGGCAATTCCGAGCGTGGGAAGAAAATCTATAAATTTATCTGCTATGGCAGAAACAATAATCCCTGCCTTGTCGGAAGTTTCTTCAGAACTGTTCATGGCACTTGAAATTATAACCTCAAGGGAATCGGTTGCGGTAGTTTCGGTGGTTTCGGCAACAGCTTCAATGGTTGTTGATGTCATACAGGACCTCCGTTTCATATATTCTATATCTATTATAAATACAAATGCCGCAAAAGTCAATCAAAATTTAAAAACTATATGTTGACATTCTGAAAGATATGTGGTAAAATATATGTATAAAATATTTAAAAACTAAACAAAGCTAACAAAAACCGCCTTGCAGCGTGGTTTTTGCGTTTTTTTGATAATTTACAGTAAAATTCGGGAAAAAATCAGAAACGGAACAAAAATTATACATAAAAAACCGGATATTCTGTAAAATGTGTGAATTATTTAAAGAATTTATGTCAAAATGCACAAAAATACCATATACAAAATGTCAAAAACGCTAAAAATTTATTGATATTTGCCATTAAGCATTGACATTTTGTTGTGAGTATTGTATATTATTGATACGAAAGCGTTCGCCTATATTTTCGTATCGGCATATGCAGGCTGACAAAGATATATAAATTTAATAAAAATATATGTATGATATGATATACGGAAGGGACGTTAGAAATGGTTTCTATTAAAACAATTGCTGAGAAGTGCGGTGTTTCGATTGCGACAGTAAGCAAGGCACTCAACGGACACAGTGATATAAGTGACGAAACAAAAGAACTTGTAAGCAAGACAGCCAAGGAGCTTGGTTATCTGCCGAATTCACAGGCAAGAGCACTTAAAACAAACAGAACATACAATATCGGTGTTCTTCTTGATGATAAGGCTAAAAATGGTCTTACTCATCCGTTTTTTGCGTCAGTCCTTGATGCTTTCAGAGTTGAGGCGGCAAAACATGGCTATGATATAACACTTATCAACCTCGTAAACAGCCAGGTGGGAAATGATAAGGTAAATTGCTATGAACACTGTAAGTACAGAAATCTTGACGGTGTACTTGCAACATGTGTAGACTTCTACAGCAACGAAATGAGAGAGCTTCTCGACAGCGAGATTCCGATTGTTTCAATCGACTTCCGCAGAGACGGCTGCTTTTCGGTATCATCTGACAATGCAGGTGGTATGAGAGCGATTATAGACTATGTTTATGACAAGGGTCATGAAAAAATAGCTTACATATACGGTGACAGCTCACAGGTTACCACAACACGACTTAACGCTTATCTCGACTCTATGAAGAGTCTTGGACTTCAGGTTCATCCTGATTATTTAAAGCAGGGCAAGTATGTAGATACTGAGCTTACAGAAAAGCTTACAGAAGACATGCTCAACCTTAAAGAACCACCGACATGTATTATCGTTCCTGATGATATTGCAGGTATCGGTGCGATTAATGCTGTAAACAAGCTCGGGAAGTCAATTCCTGAGGACATTTCGATTGTAGGTTACGATGGTATTTCAATGGTTCAGCTTATCAAGCCAAGCATTACAACATACTGTCAGGACGCTCACGAAATGGGACGCAGGGCTGCTGAAAAGCTTATCAAGCTTATCCGCAAGGAAGAGATTGATGAGTTTGATACAATTATCAGAGGCCACTTGATTGAGGGAAATACTGTTAAGGACATTTAACAGATTTTCATATATTATTTAACGCTTATTATATTTTAGTACTAAAATATAATACAATTATTAAGGAGGAAACATCCAATGAACAAGTTAAAAAGAACATTAGCTCTGGTTGCAACACTTGCAATCTCAGCAACAGCATTCGTAGGCTGTGGTGAAGAAGAAACATCATCAACAGCATCAACAGCTGACACAACAGCAGCAGCTGACGCAGAAGCAACAACAGCAGCAGCTGAAGGCGACGACGCAGCAGCTGATGACACAGCAGCAAGCGGTGAATTCACATACGCTGGTACACTTCCAACAGGTGGCGACGCTATGACAGTTCTCTGCTGGACAGGCGATGACCTTGATGTTATGCTTTCAACATGGCAGGCAGCTAAGGGCGTTGACGCTTCACAGGTTAACTTCAAGAACTTCGGCGTAGGCGGCAGTGAAGCTCCTGCTCAGTACGATCAGTACTTCCTCGGCGGCGAAGACGTTGATATGCTCATGGTTGAAGCTGACTGGGCTCTTAAGTACATCAATGATGATACAGCTACAGCTCCACTCGAATCACTCGGTTTCACAGAAGCTGATTTCGCTGGTCAGTATGCTTACACACAGGAAATCGGTAGAGCTACAGACGGCGCTAACGCTGGCAAGATTGTTGGTACATCATGGCAGGCAGCTCCAGGTGGCTGGTGCTACAGAACAGACCTCGCTGACACATACCTCGGTGTTAAGTCACCAGAAGATATGCAGGCTAAGGTTTCAGACTGGGATGCATTCCAGGCTACAGCTGCTGAAGTAGCTACTGCTTCAGGCAACAAGACAGCTTTCACAACAACACTCGGTGGTATCTGGCAGGCATTCGCTGCTAACAGATCAACTCCATGGGTTGTTGACAACAAGCTCACAGTTGACGATTTCTGCGATACATTTATCAACCTCTCTAAGAACATGAGAGACAATGGTTACGTAACAGAAGCTAACCAGTGGACAGACGAATGGTATGCAGCAGGCCAGACAGACGATACAATGGGTTACTTTGTATCAACATGGGGCTTCGGTGTATCAATCCTCGAAACAGCTGCTGGTGGTGAAGGCGGCGCTACATACGGTAAGTGGAATGTTTGCCAGGGTCCTACACCATACTTCTGGGGCGGTACATGGGCATGCGTATCACCAAAGACAGATAACGCTGACCTCGTAGCAAGCTTCATGCACTACTTCACAGTAGACGAAGCTTCAATGAAGGAATACGCTCTTGCTAAGCCAGACTACGTTAACAACATGAATGCAATGCAGGCTATCGTTGACGAAGGCACAAACAGCAACCCACTCCTCGGTGGTCAGGACCAGTTCTCAGTACTCCACGCAGCTGCTCAGAACATCGACCTCAATGGTCTTATCACTCCATACGACTCAGCTATCAAGACAGCATTCATCGATGCAGTAAACGCTTACTGTGCAGGTGAAACAGCTGACGCTGCTGCTTGTCTCGATGACTTCAAGAACAGAGTTGCTGAATCAGTAACAGACATCACTGTTGAATAATTTTATTTTACTTTAAGCATGCTACGGGATGGTTAAGTGCCATCCCGTATACATGCATTATTAATCTGATTTCTTTAGAGAGAGGTGTACTCTTATGGCATCTGCTGCACAGAGAAATATCCGTTCAGTATCATATGCAAAGTACGGTTATTTCTTCATTTTACCATTCTTTGTGGTATATTGCTTTTTTCAGCTCTGGCCTTTAATTAACACTTTTGCTCTTTCTGTTCACGGTAACGGTAAGGCATTAGATGAGTTTATCGGTCTTGGCAACTACGAAGCCCTTCTGTTTGGTACAGGTATGGGTCGTTCGTCAAGCGCTATTCAGGAAACATTTTTCCAGACACTCGGTAACACATTTATCGTGTGGATTGGTAACTTCATCCCACAGATTGCAATTTCTCTTGCTCTTGCAGTTTGGTTTACGGATGCAAAGCTTAAGATTCCGGGCAAGGGATTCTTTAAAGTAATAATGTACATGCCTAACATTATTACAGCTGCTTCAGTTGCAGCACTCTTCCTCAAATTATTTGATGATTCAAAGTATGGCGTAGTTAACCACCTTTTACTTGACTGGGGTGCAATTTCAGAACCAATCAAGTTCATCACAGGTGAGTGGCAGTCAAGAGGAATGATCATGTTTATTCAGGCATGGATGTGGTTCGGTAATACAATGATTATGCTTATGTCAGGTATTATGGGACTTAATCCATCATTATTTGAAGCTGCGAATATTGATGGTGCGAGCAGCGGACAGGTATTCAGAAAGATTACTCTTCCACTTCTCAGACCAATTATGTTATATACACTGATCACATCTATGATCGGTGGTTTACAGATGTTTGATATTCCATATATGTACACCAAGGGTACTCAGAGAAATGAATTCACAAAGACTGTTGCTGTATTCATTTATGAGCACTTCCGTGAAAAGATGCCTAATCCGAACTACGGCTTCTCAGGTGCTGCATCTATCATTCTCTTTATTATTACAATCGGTCTTGGTTCAATCACATTCTACATGAATCGTGATAAGGAAGCAGCTGCTCGTAAGAAGGAGAGAAAAGCCGCTATGAAAAAATTAAAGGCTAAACAGCAGGGATTAGGAGGTATAGAAATATGAGCAACGAAAAACAGCCAAAGGATAACTATACCGCCAAGCTCCGTCTTAAGTCAGGTATCTTATTCGTAGTTTGTGTACTTCTCACAATCATTTGTTTATTACCTATCTACATGCTTATCATCAACGCTACAAGAGCACACGTTGATATTCAGACACAGGTATCATTTATTCCTGGAGCAAGTCTTATTGATAACATTAATACACTTTCAACAAACTCAAACTTCCAGGTATTCCAGCCACTTACAGGTTTCAGAAACAGCCTTATTATTGCGGCTTGTTCAACATTCCTGAGTGTATTCTTCTCAGCTCTTACAGCATATGGTCTTTACGTTTATGACTTTAAACTCAAAGGTCCTGCTTACACATTTATTCTCGCAGTAATGATGGTTCCTATGCAGGTAACATCAGTAGGTTTCTTACAGTTCATGATCAAGCTTGGTCTTCATGACTCATTTATTCCACTGATTGTTCCTACAATTGCTGCTCCTGCTATCGTATTCTTTATGCGTCAGTATCTGCAGTCATCATTCCCGCTTGATATCGTTGAAGCTGCTCGTATCGACGGTTGCGGAGAATTCAGAACATTCCTTACTATTGCTATTCCAATGATGAAGCCGGCTATTGCTGTACAGGCAATCTTCGCATTCATCGCTAACTGGAACAACTTCTATCAGCCATCAATGATCCTCGTATCACGTAAGGCTGAACAGCTCACAATCCCAATGATGATCAATGCTCTTAAGTCAAACGATAAGGTTGCTGACTACGGTGTAATTTACTATGCAATTGCACTTTCAATCCTTCCACTTATCGTAGCTTATCTCATTCTTTCTAAGTTCATCGTTGAAGGTGTAGCTCTCGGTGGTGTAAAGGAATAATTTATTCTACATATTACAGCAGATGCATTTTGCGTCTGCTGTTTTTGTATTTACACAAAGAAAAAGGCAGTCATTGACTGCCTGAGATTGTAGAAAAAACAAAAGTAGCTGGCGACCACTGGTCGCCCCTGCATGCTAATAACATGTTTAAGCAATTTGTAAGGACGGTCAATGACCGTCTTTTACTTTCCGCATTTGTATTCGTTTTCAAGCCAGATTACAAGCTCTTTAAAGCCCTCATCATCAAGTCTGAAGGTCTTTTCCTGTTCAATTTTCGCAAGGTCCGAACATAAATTGCCATGCCATATCTGAACAGTAGCCTGTTCCTTATCAGGTACAATTTTATAATTAAAACCGTTTAGAGAGCCTGTAAAAATGTTTCCGCACTGGTAATAGTACAGATTTCTCATATCAAATATTTCTGATGCACTTGTTGTACTCATTTTTTACCTCTTTTCAAAAATTTATTGAATATTGAAAAAATAATCATCATGCCGACAATGCCCGTTAATGCACCCGAAAAGTCAATCAAAACATCACGAAGCTCACCGCTGCGTCCTTCAACAAATTTCTGATGAATTTCATCTGAGATTGCATACAGCAGACATACTGCCGGAGAAATAATCGGGTAAAATTTAAATTCAGATACCCTGCATGCTATATAAGTCAGTATTCCCAGCATTCCGTAAACAGAAAAGTGTGCAGTTTTTCTGACAATAAACTGACAGTTCCCTAAAATTTCTGCCTGTCTTTCTGCTGAAAAGTTGCTGTAATCGTTATACAGAAGCTTTGCCAGAAATTCCGAAAATCCGCCGCTTGTCTTTAAGGATTCCTCAGCAGGCTGTGCTGAAAAGCTGAAAATCAGGGCCATCCAGAGTAATACCAGTGTCCAGACGGTAATATATTTTATTTTACTGATAGATATCACCTCTTGAAATATTTTAGCATTTATTTTAAAAATAGTCAAGGCTAAAATAAAATGCAAATATGACTTGAAAAAAGCACAGAAAAGTGTTAAAATAGAAGTATATTGGAAAATAAAAGAAAGGGGACAGCTTATGAAATTATGTAGCGGACAATGCAAATATCTTCTTGCTGTTTACGAACTGAGCAAGGTCCAGAGAATAGTGCGTTCGGTGGATATTGCAAACAAGCTTTCGGTTACACGTTCAAGCGTCAGCAGAATGCTCAAATGTATGGCTCGTCTGGAGCTTATAAATGCTGATTATTCACTCAGCGTTCAGCTTACCGATACAGGCAGGGAAACTGCATTAAAGCTTTCGGAAAATTTTGATATGGTAAACAGATTCTTTTCTGAGATACTTAAAATTTCCGAAGATGAAAGCTATGAACAGTCACTCCTGTTTATTGCATCATTCCCGGAAAATACTGTGGAAAAGCTCTCGCTGATAACCAGAAATACGCTGTCAAAAAGAAATAAAAAATAATTACCCGCAGGGCTTTTATTTCCGATTGAAATATGGTATAATTGTATTATTATATATGGGCAGACCTGCCCGGAATCTTCAACGCCGCTTTGAAGATTTGAATTTATATTACCTATGCGGCAGAATGGAGAAATTCAAATGAAAGCTGTAATTACTGTTATAGGAAAAGACAATGTCGGAATTTTATCAAAGGTAAGTAACATCTGTGCTGATTACAACGCAAACATCGTTGACGTTACACAGAGCGTTCTTCAGGATATGTTTGCCATGATTATGATGGTTGACATTTCAAATATCAATGCTGACTTTGTACAGCTTGGTGACAAGCTTGACGAACTTGGCAAATCACTGGGTCTTTCAATTCATACTATGCATCAGGATATTTTTAATTCTATGCACAGAATCTAAACAATATTAAAAGGGAATTGAAGGAGAATATAAATGATTAACGCATACGATATACTTGAAACTATAAGAATGATTCAGGATGAATGTCTTGACATCAGAACAATTACTATGGGAATATCGCTCCTTGACTGTATCGACAGCGATATTGACAAGGCCTGCGAAAAGGTATATACAAAGATTACAACAAAGGCAAAGGACCTTGTAAAAACAGGTGAAAGAATTGAAAAGGAATACGGCATTCCGATTATCAACAAGCGTATTTCCGTAACTCCTATTTCAATGATTTGTGCTGCCTGCACAGACAGAAACCCTGTAAAGTTTGCTTTAGCACTTCAGAGAGCAGCCGATACATGCGGTGTTAACTTCATCGGTGGTTACTCAGCCCTTGTACAGAAAGGCTTCAGCGCAGGTGATATCGAGCTTATCGAATCTATTCCTGAAGCTCTTGCACTTACAACAAACATCTGTTCATCTGTAAACGTAGGTTCAAGCAAAAGCGGTATCAATATGGACGCTGTTGCCATGATGGGCAGAATTATCAAGCAGTCTGCTGAAAAAACTGCTGATAATCAGTGCATGGGACCTGCAAAGCTTGTTGTGTTCTGTAATGCTCCTGAGGATAATCCGTTCATGGCAGGTGCTTTCCACGGTCCCGGTGAGCCTGACTGCGTAATCAATGTAGGTGTTTCAGGTCCTGGTGTTGTAAGATCAGCTATCCAGAAATATCCTGACGCTTCTATAAACGAAATTGCAGATATTATCAAAAAGACAGCATTCAAGATTACAAGAATGGGTCAGCTTGTTGGTTCAAAGGCTTCTCAGATGCTTGGTGTTCCGTTTGGTATCGTTGACCTTTCACTTGCACCAACACCTGCTGTAGGCGACAGTGTTGCACATATTCTTGAGGGTATCGGTCTTGAAACATGCGGTACACATGGTACAACAGCATGTCTTGCACTTTTAAATGACGCTGTTAAGAAGGGTGGAGTTATGGCTTCTTCAAACGTAGGCGGTCTTTCAGGTGCGTATATTCCTGTTTCTGAAGATGCAGGTATGATTGATGCTGTAAACAACGGTACACTTTGCCTTGAAAAGCTTGAAGCCATGACTGCTGTATGCTCAGTTGGTCTTGATATGATTGTTGTTCCCGGTGATATCACACCTGAAACTATTTCTGCAATTATTGCTGACGAAGCGGCAATCGGTATGGTAAACAACAAGACAACAGCCGTAAGACTTATTCCTGCAATCGGCAAGAATGTGGGTGATACTCTTGAATTCGGCGGACTTCTGGGCAGCGGTCCTGTAATGGACATCAACAGAAAGTCACCAGCAAAGTTTATTTCAAGAGGCGGCAGAATTCCTGCACCAATGCACAGCATCAAAAACTAAGGCATAATAATTTTAGAACAAGTTCTTACATTTTAATATTATTTGTATTGCCTTCTTTGTTATCAGAGAGGGCAATAGTCAAATTGAAAGAGAGGTGGGCTTTATGGAAAGTGTTATCAGCAGAATACTTGAAATAGACAAAATGGCTGAGGAAAAGCTTGAGGAAGTCAAGGAGCTTGAAAAACAGCTTGCCATTGATACACAGGCTGACTGTGACGCACTTGCAGAAGAAATGAGAGCAAGGGCAGACAGGGCAATAGATGACGTTGAAGCGGTTAACAAGTTTGAGTTTTCTGAAATTACAAAGGAAAACGAGACAAAATACAGAGCTGAAATAAAGGTTCTGAATGATTTTTATCAGGCAAAGCACGAGGAAATTGAAAGCCGCATATTTGAGCAAATAGTAGGTGAAATATCGTGAACGCTTCTCAGAACGCAACTATTGCAAAAATAAGGGCTGTTTACGGAAAACGTCTTCGTGAAAAGGATTACACAGAGCTTTTCACCAAAAAGAAGGTAACGGAGGTTGCGGAATATCTCAGGACAAGTACCCACTATTCACGTATTTTGTCAGGTGTTGATACGGCTACGATACACCGTGGATATCTTGAATCACTTCTGAACCAGCACTTTTTTAACGAATATGAAAGACTGTGCAGCTTTCAGCAGCTGAGAGATAAGCCGTTTTTTAATTTTCTTCTTGTAAGGTCTGAAATACAGGAGCTTTTAAAAGCCATTCTGTACCTCAATAACGAAAGAAATGACGTTTTTATCAAGTCAATGCGCAGTTACCTTATCGGTAAATCAAGCTTTGATATGATTGAGCTTGCAAAGGCTGAAAATTTCAATCAGCTTCTTCAGGTTATAAGGCACACACCGTATTTTCATATATTAAGGCATATTCATGCGGACGAAAACGGAAATATTCCCTATACGCAGTGTGAAATCCTGCTGAGGACATACTACCTTCAGTGGTCGCTTGAAACGGTAAAGCGTTTCTTTGACAAGAAAACTACAGAGGTTTTATCAGAGCAGATTAACGTTAAAACAGACATTATTAATATTGTAAACGGCTACCGAATGAAGAAATATTTCAAAGGTGACCAGCAGGCACTTTCTGAGTACAGTCTTCCGTTTTATGGTAAGCTCAACAAGGAAAAGCGGGAAAACATCTTTTCTGCCGAGTCGCCTGAGGATTATATCAGCCGTCTTTCTGCAACCGTTTACGGAAGGCTTGTTGATAATCTTGATGAAAATATGGAGAGTGCGCAGTTTGAAAAGGAGTTTGAAAGACTTCAGTGCAGAATTGCGAAAAAGGCACTCAATTTTTCAGACAATGCCGCTGTAAGCCTGTATTCCTATATGCATATTGCAGAGGTTGAGCTGAAAAATATTATTACAATAATTGAAAGTATAAGATACGGAAGAAGTGTTCCGTTTATGAAAAGTCAGCTTGTTCTGACATAAATTTGATTTAAGGAGGTGGGCAGATGTCGATTGAAAAAATGGAATATGTAAGTGTTGTCGGACTTATGTCAGACCTTGATGCAACTCTTGAACAATGTGTTGAAAGCGGCTGTTTTCATATAAATGACGCAAAGCAGAGTGACGAAAAGAACGCTATGTCACGTGTTGAGGGTGAAAATCCTTACAAGAACCTGCTTAAAAAAATCGTTTCCATGGATCTGGGTTCGGACTTTAAATTTACCGAGGTTGATAAGAGCGAGGTTGAAAATCTTACTCCGAAAAAGGTGGAAATTGAAGTTCTGACGCTTGAACAGGAGCTTAAGGAACTCAGGGAAAGAATTACAGAGCTTACAACATCACTTGTGGACAAGCAGCGTGCGCTTACCCAGATTTCTCATCTTAAAGGTCTTACAAGCGAAACCAAAAAGCTTTTTGAATGTAAGCATATTGTTCCGAGATTCGGGCGTTTACCTTCACAAAGCTGGCAGAAGATGTCCTATTATGAAAAAAAGCCGTTTATATTCATTCCGTATGATGATGACGGAAGCTATAAATGGGGTATTTATTTTGCACCGAGAGAAAATATAGACGAAGTTGATGAGATTTTCAAATCCCTTTATTTTGAAAAAATATGGCTGCCTGATTTTATAGAAAAGACTCCTGAGCAGGAGTGTGACAAGCTTCGCATACAGGTTGAGGATATTGAAGAAGAACTTGCCGAGAAAAAGCAGATATATGAAGAACTGCTCTCGGACAAAAAGGAACTTATAAATCAGGGCTTCTGCCGTATAAAATATCTGTATGATGTTTATGAACTGCGTAAATATGCGCTTTGCTATAATGACAAATTCTATCTTTCAGGATATGTTCCGAAAAAGGAATATGAAAAATTCAGAGCACTTGCAGAGCAGGTAAGGTCGGTATCGGTAATTTCAAAGCCGGCTGAAAATGATGAAAAAACCAAAGTACCTGTAAAGCTTAAAACAAACTGGTTTGCAAAGCCGTTTTCAATGTTTGTTGAAATGTACGGTCTGCCGTCATACGGTGGGTTCAACCCGACAAATCTCGTTGCATGGACATATACGATTATGTTCGGTATCATGTTCGGTGATGTGGGACAGGGGCTTTTAATTTCACTTATCGGCTTCCTGCTTTACAAGAAAAAGGGAAATTTACTCGGAGCAATTCTTCAGAGAATTGGTATTTCAAGTGCGGTATTCGGACTTGTCTACGGCTCGGTATTCGGGTTTGAGCATCTTCTTGACCCGTTGTACAAAAAAATCGGACTTCCGCACAAGCCGATTGAAATTATGGACAGTACCATGACCATACTGCTTGGTGCAATATGCATCGGTGTTGCCATAATTATAATTTCCATCGTTGTAAACATTTATATTTCCTTCAGGAAACGAAACTTCACCGAGGCGGTGTTCGGCAACAACGGAATAGTGGGGCTTATACTTTTCGGTTCACTTCTTGTTGGTATTGCAGTAACCATGATGGGTGGCAAAAACCTTTTCACAGCCCCTTATATTCTGGGACTTATCGTTTTACCGCTTCTGCTAATGTTTTTCAGAGAGCCGCTTGGTGCGGTTATTTCGGGAAAGAAATTCCATATGGAAAGCGGAGTCGGTGACTTTATAGCCTCAAACTTCTTTGAAGTTTTTGAGTTTGTTCTGGGTTATGCGACAAACACACTTTCGTTTGTCAGAATTGGCGGATTTATCTTCTCACACGCAGGTATGATGTCGGTTGTAATGCTTCTTTCAGAAAGCGTTTCCGCAGGTGTTTCACCTGTTGTTATCGTAATCGGCAACCTGTTTGTTATGGGTATGGAAGGTCTTATCGTCGGCATTCAGGTTTTAAGACTTGAATTTTACGAGGTGTTCTCACGCTTCTATGACGGTGACGGTGTAGCCTTTGAACCTGTTAAGGTAAATTACCATACGGATATTGATTAACTAAATTTAAGGAGAATTATTATGAATATTTCAGAAATCATGCTTATGCCATTATTTGCAGTAGCAATGCTTATTTTACCTGTTGCATACGTTTTAAAGAGAAGAAACAAAAACGGCGGAGCAAAAAAAGCCTTTATCGTTAACCTTTGTTCATTCTTTGCAGTTCTTGCCCTTGCTGTAATTCTGCCTACAGGCGAATTTGTAAGTGCTGCTGCCGCTGAAACTGTAAGCAACGCTATCGGTGATGCAGGTCTTGGATACCTTGCAGCTGCTCTTTCAGTAGGTCTTGGTTCAATCGGTTGTGGTATTGCCGTTGGTAACGCTGCTCCTGCAGCTATCGGTGCAGTTGCCGAAGAACCAAAGTCATTCTCCAAGGCACTTATTTTCGTAGCTCTTGGCGAAGGTGTTGCACTTTACGGCTTCCTCATTTCATTTATGATTTTAAATGCACTGGGATAAGGAAATATTATGAAATTTTATCTTATAAGCGATAATATCGACACGCAAATGGGAATGAGGCTTGTGGGAATAAACGGTTCAATCGTTCACGAGCCTGAGGAACTTACTGCTGAGATTGAAAAGGTTCTGGGGGATAAGGAAATAGGCATACTGCTTATTACCGAAAAGCTTGTAAAGCTCTGTCATGACTATATATTTGACATAAAGCTTAAATACAAGCAGCCGCTTATTGTTGAAATCCCTGACAGACACGGTACATCAGATATCGGCGGCAATTTAAGCAGCTATGTAAGTGACGCTGTCGGCATAAAGCTTGAATAGGAGGTGCTTTAGGTGACGGAAATTCACAGCAAAAAGCTCAGACGCTTTGCGGCATCTGTAAACTATGAAATTGAAGAAAAGATTGAAAAAATAAAGCAGGAAGCTGAGGCTGAAAAGGAAGTTCTTCTTCAGGAAACTGAGGACAGAGTGCTTCAGGAATCCTATGTGAGAATCCAGCAGGCTGTAAAGGATATCGAGTACAAGTACCGCCGTGCAGAGCAGCTTCAGAAATATGAACACAATGTTGAAGTTTTAAAGCACAGAGGGGTACTTATCAAGATGATTTTTGCCTTTGTTGAGCAGAAAATCAATAATTTCACACAGTCGGAAAGCTATGGTGATTTTCTGGTAAATCAGCTTGCTAAGGAAGATTTAAACGGTGCGGTAATAAAAGTTTCCGAAAGGGATATGAAATACAGCGAGGCACTTGAAAAGGCGTCAGGCTGTAAGGTGGAAGCCGACAATGACATACAGCTTGGTGGTGTATGCCTTTATTACTATGAAAAGGGAATCGTTGTTGACAAAAGCTTTGATACAGCATTTGCAGAGCACCAGCAGACATTTACTTCTGATTTTACTTTCAGCAATTAAATTTTGTCCTAATCAGACAGAATGACGATTAAAATATTGCGTGTTCGTTTTACAGAACACGCTCTGAATGACAAGGAAACCTAAAGAATGAAAAATACAATTTATTCAGTAAACGGCCCTGTTGTAAAGGTACGTGATACAAAGTCATTTTCAATGCTTGAGATGGTTTATGTGGGCGAAAAAAGACTTGTAGGCGAGGTTATCGGCATTACGGCTGAATTTACAACAATACAGGTTTACGAGACTACAACAGGTCTTAAGGTGGGCGAGCCTGTTGAGGGTACGGGTGCACCTATGAGTGTAACTTTAGGACCCGGAATTATTTCAAATATTTATGACGGTATTCAAAGACCGCTTCAGGAAATCAGAAAGCTCTCAGGCAAGTATATAGACGAGGGTGCTGATGTTCCTGCAATTGATATGCAAAAGACATATGACGTCAAAATCAAGGTTGTGACAGGTGACAGAGTTGAAGGCGGTCAGATTTATGCCACATGTCCTGAAACTCCTGTTATCACTCACCGCTGCATGCTCCCTCCGAACCTTTCGGGCAGAGTAACATGGACAGCGGCAAACGGCGAGTACACAGTAAATGACGTTATATGTAAAATTGAGGACAGCTACGGCAGAACACATGAGCTGACACTCTGCCAGAAGTGGCCTATCAGACAGGCAAGACCTGTAAAGAACAGAAAGATGATTTCACGTCCACTTGTTACAGGACAGAGAATTATTGATACTCTGCTCCCGATTGCAAAGGGCGGTACAGCGGCAATTCCTGGCGGATTCGGTACTGGCAAGACCATGACACAGCATCAGCTTGCAAAATGGTGTGACGCTGATATTATCGTTTATATCGGCTGCGGTGAACGTGGTAATGAAATGACTCAGGTACTTGAGGAATTTTCAGAGCTTATCGACCCTAAGACAGACAGACCGCTGACAGACAGAACAATTCTTATTGCCAATACTTCAAACATGCCTGTTGCGGCAAGAGAAGCGTCTATTTATACAGGTATCACACTTGCAGAATACTACAGGGATATGGGTTATCATATTGCCATAATGGCAGACTCTACTTCAAGATGGGCAGAGGCACTCCGAGAAATTTCGGGACGTCTTGAAGAAATGCCTGCGGAAGAAGGTTTCCCTGCATATCTGCCGTCAAGACTCTCGGAATTCTACGAAAGAGCAGGCTATATGGAAACTCTTTGCGGCAGAGACGGTTCTGTTACAATTATCGGTGCGGTATCTCCGCAGGGTTCGGACTTTTCTGAGCCTGTTACACAGAACACAAAGAGATTTGTACGTTGCTTCTGGGCACTTGACAAATCCCTTGCCTATGCAAGACATTATCCTGCA
Organism: Oscillospiraceae bacterium; assembly: GCA_045634285.1. GTDB lineage: Bacteria > Bacillota > Clostridia > Oscillospirales > Ruminococcaceae > Porcipelethomonas. Next base: position 4,670 of record JAZQZW010000037.1, on the reverse strand, counting down.
ATCAACTGGACAAGCAGCTACAGTGAATATATTGATGATCTGGCTGAATTTTATGAAAGAGAAGCAGGGGAGGACTTTCTCCAGCTTCGTCAGGAAATTTCCAACATTTTAATTGAAGAAAATCAGCTTATGGAGATTGTAAAGCTTATCGGTGCAGATGTTCTGCCTGACAGTCAGAAGCTTGTAATCGAGCTTGCAAGGGTTATCAGAGTAGGATTTCTTCAGCAGAACGCTTTCCATAAGGACGACACATATGTGCCGCTGACAAAGCAAAGACTTATGATGGTAGTAATTATTCAGCTTTACAAATATTCACTTGACGCACTTGAAAGCGGAGTTACTATGGACGAAATCCGTCAGACAGGATTTTTTGAAAGACAGATTCGTATGAAATACGATATTCCGAACGAACATCCAGAGATGTTTGAGCGTCTTAAAAAGGATATGCTTTCAGTATTCCGTATATTAAGCATGCGTGCACACGAAAGGAGAACCGTATGAGTATATTCTATCTTGGACTTGATGAGATAAACGGTCCTCTTATTGCACTTGATAAAGTAAAGGACGTTGGCTATGATGAGGTTGCGTCTGTAAAGCTCAGCGACGGAACAGTCCGCACAGGACGAATTGTTGAAATCATGGGTGACAAGGCTGTACTTCAGGTTTTTGAGGGTACAAAGGGTCTTTCACTTGAAAATACAAAGACAAAGTTTACTGGCAGGCCTATGGAAATTCCGCTTGCAGAAGAAATGCTGGGCAGAGTGTTCAACGGAGCAGGAAGACCTGTTGACGGACTTGGTGACATCTTCCCTGAAAAATGGGCTGATATCAACGGCAAGCCTTTAAACCCTGTTTCAAGAACTTATCCGAGAAACTATATCAGAACAGGCATTTCTTCCATTGACTGCCTTATGACACTTATCCGTGGTCAGAAGCTTCCGATATTCTCAGGCTCGGGTCTTTCACACAACAAGCTTGCGGTACAGATTGTAAAGCAGGCAAAAATAGCCGAGGAAAACGGACAGGAATTTGCCATCGTATTCGGTGCTATGGGTGTTAAGAATGACGTTGCCGATTACTTTAAAAAATCCTTTGCTGAGGGCGGGGTACAGCGTAACGTTGTAATGTATCTTAACCTTTCAAACGACCCGATTATCGAAAGAATCCTGACACCGAGATGTGCTCTTACAGCGGCAGAATATCTTGCTTTTGAGAAAAACATGCACATTCTCGTAATTTTGACTGATGTTACATCCTACTGTGAGGCACTTCGTGAATTTTCATCTTCAAAGGGTGAAATTCCGGGCAGAAAGGGTTATCCGGGTTATCTTTACTCAGACCTTGCTTCTCTCTATGAGAGGGCAGGAATTGCCGAAGGCTCTGAGGGAAGCGTTACCCAGATACCTATTCTTACAATGCCCAATGATGATATTACACATCCTATCCCTGACCTTACGGGATATATCACAGAAGGTCAGATTGTACTTGACAGAAATCTTGACCAGACAGGTTTTTATCCGCCTGTTTCAATTCTTCCGTCACTTTCACGTCTTATGAAGGACGGTATCGGTGAAGGCTATACAAGAGCAGACCATTCTGCTGTTGCAAACCAGCTTTTTGCCTCTTACGCAAAGGTTCAGGACGCAAGGTCGCTGGCTTCTGTAATCGGTGAGGAAGAACTTTCTGATGTTGACAGAATGTACATGACATTCGGTGACGAGTTTGAAAAGCGTTTTATCTGTCAGGATTTCAATGAGGAAAGAACAATTGACGAAACTCTTACTCTGGGCTGGACTCTCTTGTCACTTTTGCCGAATACAGAGCTTGACCGAATTGACGATGAAGTGTTGAACGAATATTATGACCCTGAGGCATTCAGCCGTATATTCGGAGGGGATAACTGATGGAAGAACAGGTTTTTCCTACCAAAGGCAATCTGATTAAAGCGAAAAAAACACTTTCTCTTTGTCGTATGGGTTACGACCTCATGGACAGAAAGAGAAACATTCTCATACGTGAGATGATGCAGCAGCTTGAAAAGGTGCAGATTCTCAGAACAACAGTTGAAAAGGAATATAAGGAAGCCTATGCGGCACTTCAGGACGCAAACATTACTCTTGGTGTCATTGAAAATATTGCACAGAGCGTACCTATTGAAGACGGTATCGAGATATCCTACAGAAGTGTAATGGGTGTTGAGATTCCGATTGTTGATATCGCACCTGAAAAACCATACATTCCTTACGGCTTTTTTGCAACCAATTCCATGCTTGACAAGGCCTATGTTTCATTTGGAAAGGTTAAGAGAATTACAGCCCTGCTTGCAGAGGTTGACAACAGTATTTACCGCCTTGCCGTTGCTATTGCAAAGGCACAGCGCAGAGCAAATGCACTTCAGAATGTTCTTATTCCACGTTATGAGGGAATGGTAAGATATATCGTTGAAAGCCTTGAAGAAAAGGAAAGAGAAGAATTTTCACGACTTAAGGTTATCAAGTCATATAAGCTTAAAGCTGTAAATAACAGCGGCAGTATGAAACGGAGTGTTGAAGATGAAAAACAATAAAAGTCCTGCTGCAAGAATATTTGTGGCGGTTGTAGCATTTGTCGTACTTCTGGGAGCAATCATTCTGCCGTTTATAGCTTAATTTGGAGGTTAGATATGTCCGACAAAAACGGAAAGGATTCGTATGCTAAGGATACTATGGCTTTTTCGGTTCCGAAACAGCCTGTAAAGAAAAATAATAATAATATTCCTTTGGCAAACGGACAGCAGGGACAGTATCCACAAGGTCAGCATCCACAGGGACAGTACCAGCAAGGACAACGCCCACAGGGACAACGTCCACAAGGACAAAGACCACAAGGACAACACCCACAGGGGCATTATCCACAGGGGCATTATCCACAAGGACATCGTCCACAGGGACAGCATCCGCAGGGTCAACGCCCACAGGGACAGCATCCACAAGGACAGCATCCACAGGGCCAGCGACCACAGGGCCAGCGTCCACAGGGTCAGCGACCACAAGGACAGCGACCACAGGGACAGCGTCCGCAAGGACAAAGACCGCAGGGTCAACGCCCACAGGGACAGCCACGACCACAGCCACAGCAGAAACCAAGACCAAAGCCGCAGGCAGCAGTCAGCAAGCCGAAAAAGGCAAAGAAGAAAAAAAGATTTATTTCAAAGCTTCTGATTTCTCTGCTTTCCATACTGCTTGTTGTGTTTATAATTTACTCGGTTGTTGCATTTCTTGTGATCAGCAAGGTTGAAACAGAGGAAAGCGGTGAAAGAATACCACCAAGCCATTCTCTGTACAGCGGTATGCATGTAAGAAACATTCTGCTTATCGGTAATGACTCAAGAGGTGAGGACAGAGGCCGTTCGGACTCTATGATACTGCTTTCCATAAACAGCAGTACAAATAAAATCAATATGGTTTCCTTAATGCGTGATACCTATGTTCAGATTCCGGGATACGGCGGAAACAAGCTTAATGCTGCATATTCATACGGCGGCCCTGAGCTTTTGATGGATACGATTGAAGAAAATTTCTATATTGATGTTGATGATTATGTTTCGATAAATTTCACTTCCTTTGCAGGACTTGTTGACGCAGTGGGCGGGGTTGAAATTGAAGTGAACGACGAAGAAGCTGCGGCTATAAATGTTCTTCTGGACAGTAAGGAAGGTGTAAGCCTTTTTGGTCAGCCTGATTCTTCAGACTATCTTGACGGATCAGGAACATATAAGCTCAGCGGTAAGCAGGCACTTTGCTATGCAAGACTTCGTAAAGTGGGAAATGCTGATTTTGAACGTACCGAAAGGCAGAGAAAGGTGCTTACAGAAATATTCGGCAACATCAGTCCGGCGTCGGTTTTCTCACTTCTTGGTGATGCGTTTCCGAATCTTTCAACCAACATGAATACGTTTGAAATGTATCTGCTGGCACTAAGACTGCCGTTTATGATAGGCTATGATATTGAACAGCTGAGAATACCTGCTGAGGATACCTACTGGGGTTCTGATATTGATGGTCAGTCGGTGCTTGAAATTGACATAGATGCCAATCTTGATATAATTGAAAATGACGTTTATGGTAAATAAAATGTTTCTCCCGAAGTGTTAATTAACTTCGGGAGAGAAAATTTTTGAAAAAATTTCAAAAAAGGTATTGACAAAACTGAAAATGTATGCTATAATAGATTTGTTGTTGAGACAGTAGCTCAGTCGGCAGAGCATACGCCTTTTAAGCGTAGGGTCGAGGGTTCGAATCCCCCCTGTCTCACCAGTCGGGAATTCCCGTCAGGACAAAATCGCTTCTCACTTTGTGGGAAGCGATTTTTTATATATAAACGAGGTTTCATATTGTAGAAAAACTGAAAATAGCGGGCGACCACTGGTCGCCCTCAAATTGTGAAATAAATTTTAATTTGTCGCTTTATTTTGGTTGTTTAACTTTTCTTGCTTGTACAAGAAAAGTTACAAAAGAATACACAAACTTTCTTTGTAAAGAAAGTTTGACCAAAGAAAAGTCACTGCATACTGTTATAAAACTCAGACTGTCCTCCCAAAATGCTTTATTCTTACTGCAACAACAGTAAAATCATAATTGATAATATACTGCGTACTGTCAGCCACCGCATACTAAAGCAGGCAGCTTTAA
>JAZQZW010000036.1:0-11482 GCA_045634285.1 Oscillospiraceae bacterium | reverse complement strand
GTTCCTTTTCTGTATAAGGAATAAGTCCTGTTAAAATACCTTCGATTTCAGAATGGTCTGACGTACTGAGTGAGGCAAGAGAAAGTTCCTCATAACCTGTGTTTTCGCAAAGTGCCTTTGCCTGTTCGCAAACACTTTTTGCAGACTTTTCTCTGAACGGACGGTAAATAAATCCTGCCTGACAGAAACGGCAGCCTCTTATACAGCCACGAAGTACTTCTACTGAAATACGGTTATGAACAATATCTGTAAACGGTACTACAAAATTATCAGGATAGAAAACCTTGTCAAAATCATCAATGATACGCTTTTTCACAACAGACGGTACATTTTCCTGTGGTGTCACAGCCTTTACAGTTCCGTCATCGTTATATGTAACCTCGTAAAGTGACGGAACGTAAATACCCTTTATCTTTGACGCTTCAAGCAGAAATTCCTTTTTGGCAGCGCCCTTTGACTTCATATCCTTGTATAAATCCATAAGCTCAAGGTTTACCTCTTCACCCTCGCCCAGTATAAACAGGTCAAAGAAGTCTGCCAAAGGTTCAGGGTTACATACGCAAGGCCCTCCCGCACAGACAATATTGAAAAGCTCATCGCTTCTGTCCTTTGCCATAACAGGAATACCGGCAAGCTCAAGCATATTGAGTACGTTTGTATATGAAAGCTCGTACTGCATGGTAAAGCCTATGAAATCGAAATCCTTTACAGGTGTAATAGTTTCAAGTGAGTAAAGAGGGATATCCTCTCTGCGCATAATTTCCTCAAAGTCCATACCCGGTGCAAACACTCTTTCACATGAATAGTCCTCACGTTCGTTTATAAGGGAGTAAAGAATCTTCATTCCAAGATGTGACATACCGATATCGTATGTATCAGGAAAACAGAACGCAAAGCTTACGCTTACATCATTTTTATTTTTTATAATACTGCCCGGTTCACCACCGATATAACGTGCCGGTTTCTGAACCTCAAGCAGAAATTTTTCGATTTTTTCTCTTAACATTTTAAGAATCCTTTCATTTTTTTACAATTACAATACAAGATGAATGGTCGAGCCTTGTTTAAAGCTCATCATCAAAGTAAAAGAACGATATGTCCCGTCGAGGACACCCGACTACTTATATTTTACTATAAAATCGGAATTTAATCAATAGCAAACTCATAAACTGTAAGAATTATTATTGCAGCATAAATCAAAATGTTACCCAATGAAAAACAGTAAAGAAATCCGCATATAATTATTGCCGAAACAATTGAAATAATCTTCATGAATAATCCTGCATTAAACTGAAAATTTTCAAGTACCTTCTTTATTACCGTACCACCGTCAAGGCTTGAAAATGGCAGCAGATTAAAAACTGCAAGTATGAGATTTACTGAAAAAGCCGTATAACATTCAAGGTAATAATACATAAGCGCTGACAAAACATTAAAAAAAGGTCCGAGAAGTAAAATGAAAATTTCACTTCCAAGACCTTTTATTTTTCCTTCCGAAATCATTTTTATTCCACCGAAACCAAAGCTTATTTTTTCTATATTAACATCATTCAGAATAGCAGCAACAATATGTCCGATTTCATGCACAATACAGGAGCAGAATGTACAGACCATTACACCCTTTTCATCAATCAGACAAAACAACGACACAGCAAGAAAAAAACCGAAATTAAACGTTAACCTTATACTTCCTGCTCTCACCGAAATCATTTTACAGCATTCACAGCATAGCTTACAGCGTCTTTTATAATCTGTTCAGTTTCGCCCATACTTCTGCGTTTGAACTCATTTACAAACCACTCCACAAGCTCACTGTCAAAAATATTTATTACTGCAAATACAAGCACAAGCAATACTGTAAGGATAAGCTGTATTGTAAAAATATCGGTTATGCGTTCGACTCTTTTCTTTTCGCTGTGTTTTTCCCTAACTATCTCAATAAGTTCGTCCCGCTGTTCTTTTTCTTCCTGCTCATCAGCTTTTTCTTCCTTTTCCTCAACAAGAATTTCTTCTTCCATATATTTCCTCCAAAGGCTTTTTTACTAATATATGGTGGATTATTATTTATTATGAACAGTGAACGATTTGTTTATTGACTTTACATGTATTAAATGTTATAATCAGAAAAACAGTTAAAACCAGAAGGAGAAAATTTATGAAAAAATTTCTTACAGCATTACTCTTACTGACCTTAGCAACAACATTGTACGGATGTAACCAGTCAAATAATAATTCTGAAAATTCAGGTACCGAAACATCAATCAACACTCTGTCTTCCACCGAAGACACTACTGAAAAACCGTATGTTCATAGTGAAAACGGGTATTTCAATCTTGTCGACAACGGATTTGATTTACAGATGGACACACAAGACGGAGGAACATGCTGGTTGTATGCAGCAGCAGTTTCAATAGAAAGCTCATATTTTCTGAATAACGGCACTAACATAGACATTGATCCACTTGAAATGCTTGATATTATTTACAATGATGATAAAAGCGAAGGATTTTTTGTTAAAGAAGGTGTAAGTAAAAAAGAGCTTGGTGGCTGGAGCTGGATGATAGCTGAAACACTTTCCAACGGCTTCGGAAAATATATCGTTGACAGAGCTGCTGTAATAGAAGAAAATTCATCGGAAAAATTAAAGTATGCTATACAAAATTATGGTGCTGTAATTGTAAGTGTCCCTGATACAGACAGAACAAAAAAGGGAACATTTAATGATTACATGACCATAAACCATGTAACAGATGATATTGAAGATTATGACCATGATATAACAGTCATAGGCTGGGACGATAATTTCCCAAAGGAATATTTTAAGGATAAAGCCTTACAGAATGGTGCATGGATTGCCTACAACAGTTCTCTCGGTGATTATGGCTATTACTATATTTCATACGATACTGCTCTGAAAAGTCCTGTTTCCTTATCCGTAACAGACAAGTATTCCGAAGTGCTTTCCTATGATTGCGGCAGTGAAGGAAATGCTTCCGTAAATACCGGCAGCAATACCAGAACTGCAAATGTTTTTCACAAAGAGGGTACTTTATCTGCAGTGGGAACATACTCCTCATTTGAAAATCAAGATATAACAATAGAAATATATGACAGCAATTTTGAAAATATTTTATATTCTCAGGATGCTGTCCTTGAGGTAAACGGCTATAATGTAATTGAACTTGATAAGCCGATTGAGGTAACTAATTATGCAGTAGCTATTAAATATAACGGTTCTGCTCCTGTTGAGGGTGAAACATGGGATGACGGTATTCTGACCTATAAAACGGTATCTGAAAAAAAACAATCTTATGTATATTTAAATGACATGTGGCAGGACATAACAGATGAAAATGTTATATCCAAACTTGGAACAGATTTCATTCCGAATAATTGTTGTATAAAAGCATTGTATTCATAAACAATACGCCGACCATAGTCAAATGGTCGGCTCTTTCTTTAAGTAAAATTATTCTGTTGGTTCTTCCTTTTTGATACGAAAAACCATTCTTAGTATTCCCGATAAAAGCTTCGGACTTTTAATAACAACAACTTTCATAACAAGCACCTCCGAATTTCAGTTAAGCTTTCGCTATACTGTATTATATTCGAAAGATCAGTTTTTGTTCATATCCTTTGAATAGGTTATCAGAAGTATTCCCTTTTCAAGTGAAACAATACCCGATTTACCTGTAACCTCATTACTTATACCGATAGGGAAACTGCTTTTTATAACACCGTCTTTAAGGGGATATTTAAACCCTGTCAGGTTTACACCCGTACACTGCTCAGTATATGAAAATACAGAAAAATAATACCCTCTCATACGGCTGTATACTCTCACACCAGGCCCCTGTAAAAGAACATGATTACCGTTGTCTATAATCTCACCGTATGCCTCATGCTTTAAAAGATATCGGAGTGTCTGAATATTAGCTATCGTATGGTCAAGACGTCCTCCAAGGGCACCGCATATAACAAAATGCTTATAACCCCTTTCAAGTCCGAGCTTAATGGCAAGCATTGTATCGGTATCATCCTTTTCAGACGGATACCTTATAACCTCACAGTTGTCAGGGAGTTTTTTTGTATATGTATCAAAGTCCCCGATTATTACATCTGGTGTTATTCCCAGCTTTTTTGCATGAAGATATCCACCATCGGCACAGATAACATATCTGTCATCATCAAATACTATTTCGTCACAGTTAGCATCAGGCGAACCTGCAAAAATATAGCATTTTTTTATTTTATCCATATTTACAGCTCCCATTCCTTAATCTGTTTTGCTTCTTCGTACATACAACAGTAGCTTTCGTGTCTTGACTTTGGAATTATACCATTTCCCACCGCTTCAATAATCTTACAGCCCTTTTCCTTTGTATGTGAACAGTCACGGAATTTACATTCACATGCATGTTCGGAAAATTCAACAAAACAATCTGCAAGTTCTTCTTTTCTGATTATATTGTACTTGTTTGTTTCAAAGGTTGAAAAACCGGGAGTATCGGCAATATAGCCACCCCATGGAAGTTTATAAAGCTCACTGTGTCTTGTGGTATGACGTCCTCTGCCAAGCTTTCTGCTTATCTCACCCGTAGCAATATTGAAGTCACCGCACACTTCATTAAGAAGTGTTGACTTTCCTGCTCCGCTATTACCTGTGAAAGCACTTATTTTATCCTTTAAAAGCTGTCTTATCTTTTCGGCAGGATTCTCGTGATTGTAATCTATAACATAAACTTCAATACCTGCTCTTGTGTAGATATCAAGCACTTCCTCACAATTGTCAAGGTCAACCTTAGTCAGCACTATAACAGGTTTTATGTTCTGATACTGTGCAACCGCAATAAACTTGTCCAGTATAAGCAGGTTTGGTGCAGGTTCCGCCACCGATACCACAAATATTAACTGGTCAAGATTTGCAAGCGGAGGTCTTATAATGAAATTTTTTCTGGGAAGTATTTCCGTTATAACTCCCTCTTCAAAATTCACCCTGTCACCAACGCTTGGTGAAATTCCGTCCTTACGGAAAACGCCTCTTGCCTTACATTCGTATATGGTATCAGAGGACTCTATAAAAAAGAGTCCTCCGATAGATTTTATAATAATTCCGCTTTCAACCATTATTCTTCTTCCTCTGAAGCCGCAGTTTCCTCAGTTTCCGATTCTTCTGCCGCCTGTGTTTCGGTTGCCTGTGTTTCAGGAGCCTGTGTTTCCGGCTCTGTTTCTTCCTTTACCAAGCCGTCAACAATCGCAAATGCCTTTGCAACATCTTCCTCGTTGATACTGAATGTACCTTCTTCAAAGTTCATTTTATATGTACCAAGCTCGCTTGTAAGATTGTTGCTGAGGTTTGTAAGAACCATAGTTACAGTTTCGTTTGTTCCCTTACCTGTTACTGAAACAACATTTGTTTTTGAATAGTCGGCAGAAAGAGTAAGGCTCTGATAAATTGCAACACCGTTCTGATATGCTGTAATTGTAAAGCGTCCTGTTGAGTCAGCAGGGAATGTAAATTCCATATCTACTGTACCTTCAGGCTCTTTACCTGTACTTACAGTAAATACGATTTTATCATCAGGTGTTATCTTTTTACCCTTTTCGATGCTCTGTTTTAAGATTGTACCTTCTTCTTCGCCTGAGTCCTTCTTTTCAGTCTTAACGCTGATACCCCAGATGCCGCACTGTACCTTTGCATCGGTAATATTCTTGCCCACGAAATCTTCCATTTCGATTTCTTCCACACCTGAACCCTTGCTTACATAAACAAGAACTGTTGAACCTGGAGTTACCTGCTCAAGAGCAGCAGGTTCTGTATCAAAAACAATTTCTTCCTTAAACTCATCATTCATCTGATACTGATACTCGACCTCAAGTCCCTGTGCTCTCAACGCTTCACCGGCTGTAATATAGTGATAGTTTATAACATTAGGTACTTTGACTGTCTTTGCACCAAGACTTACCTTAACCTTTACAATCTCACCCTTTTTAACACCGTCGCCCTCAGGGATACTCTGCTCAAAAATCTTATCCTTTTCAAGCTCGGAAAATTCTGTGGCTTCAACCTGAATATCAAGATTCGGATATGCTTCATGTGCCTGATTGTAGTCCATACCCACAAGATTCGGCATAGCAAATTCAGAAGTGTTTGTCTGTCTTTCGCCTGAGAATACACCCTTTAAAAGAGTTGCAATAAAGAATACCGCAACCATGATAACCACTACCGTTACAGCAGAAAGTATAGGTACAAAGAGTGACTTCTTTTCTGGTTCTTCTTCCTCAAAATCTGTATAATCCTCATCATAGGTATCATACATATCATTTGCCGGATAATTATTGTTGATATAACCTGTATTTCCTTTGGCTGCACCGCCTGCAACTGTATGTGATGCAGTATGATAAACAGGCTGCTTCGCTGTCATAAAGCCTGTGCTGGCTCTTGGACTTCTTGTATCTCTTCTCATTTCCTGATGAATTTCTTCAGGGATAGACTCATTTACAGCTGCAAAATATCTTGTGTTGTTATCTTCTGCCTGATTTGTGCGTGCCACATATCCGAAATGCACATCAGGGTCAGCCTTGAATCTGTCAATATCCTTAATCATTTCAACTGCTGTCTGGTATCTGTCATCAGGTACCTTTTCCATAGCGTGAACAATAATTTCCTCAAGCGGAACAGGAATATCAGGGTTTATTCTTCTTGGAAGCTCTGCAATGTTATGCATATGCATTACAGCAATTGAAACCGGGTTATCCGTATCAAACGGCTTCTGTCCTGTCAGCATTTCATAGAGCATTACACCGACAGAATAAAGGTCACTCTTGGCGTCTGTAATATCGCCTCTTGCCTGTTCAGGACTGATATAATGAACTGTACCTATAGCCTGATCTGTGGCTGTCTTGCCTTCTTCTCTCGCAAACTTTGCAATACCAAAGTCCATGACCTTTATAGTACCGTCAGTAAACATCATAATGTTCTGTGGCTTGATATCCCTGTGTACAATTCCTCTTTCATGAGCATGTTGCAAAGCTCTTAAAATCTGTGTCACAAAATGCACAGCGTCCTTCCAGCTCAGTACACGTTCATTTTCAATATATTCCTTAAGAGTAATTCCGTCAATATATTCCATAACAATATACTGAATTTTCTCTGAAAAACCAACATCATATATCTTTACAATGTTAGGGTGAGACAAAACAGCAATTGCCTTTGATTCGTTACGGAATCTTCTTAAAAATTCTTCACTTTCCGCAAATTCCTTCTTAAGAATCTTGACAGCAATAGTCTTGTTGTCAACTACGTCTACTGCCTTATAAACGTCTGCCATACCGCCTTCACCGATAAGCTCGGTGATTTCATAGCGTCCGTCAAGCTTCTTTCCAATGTTTTTATCCATCAATTCTCCACACTCCAGTTTTATTCCCTTTATTCAGTTACGATGGCAAGCGTGATGTTATCACGTCCGCCTTTGCTTAAAGCTAAATCTATCAAAGCCTTTGAAACTTCATCAAGAGGCGTTGATTTCATAATTTCATAAATCTCCTCATCACTGCAATAGCCCGAAAGCCCGTCCGAACAAAGAAGAATTGTAAACTTTTCCTCACGTTTCATACGGAAAAAGTCAGGCTTTAAAATCTTTTCTACTCCCACTGCTTTTGTAAGCATATTTCTCTTGGGATGAGTTTTAACTTCTTCAGGTTCAATTTTTCCTTCCAGCAAAAGCTGATTTACATAAGTATGGTCGGAAGTTATCTGGTGAAGTCCCTTTTCGTCCATGTAATAGGCTCTGCTGTCACCGATATTCACAACATAGATATATTCGGAATCTATATAAGCAGCAACACATGTTGTACCCATTCCGAAATTTTTGTAATTCATTCTTGCTGTTGTATAAATAACAGAATTGGCAGCAGATATTGACGCTGTCATAAGCTGACGTACTGCAATTGTATCAAGATTCGGAGCAAATCCCTCATTGAATCTTGCAAAAAATTCCCTTATTGCAATACGGCTTGCCTCCTGACCTGCTCTTTCACCGCCCATACCGTCACAGACTACCGCAAGAACATTTCCAAGACTGTTGTCAACTCTTACCATGTCCTGATTTTCTTCACGCATAAGACCTATATCAGTAGCACTTACATATCTCAATTTACTTCACCTGATTTCTCTGTTTGTTTTGCCGCTTCACGTCTTAGTTGTCCGCAGGCAGCTTCAATATCACTGCCGAGCGTTCGTCTGACTGTAGCGTTAATCCCCATATCCGTAAGATACCCCATAAACTTCATAGCCGATTCACGACTTGATTTATATTCTCTTTCCTTAACCGAGTTTACCGGTATAAGATTTACATGGCAGTTGATACCTCTGATTAAATGCGCAAGGCTTTCTGCATTTTTTCTGTCAGAGTTTACCCCGTCTATGACAGCATATTCATAGGTAACTCTTCTGCCTGTTTTGTCTATGTATTCTTTTGTAGCTTCAATAAGCTCTTTTATATTATATATCTTATTTACCGGCATTATTTCACTTCTGCCCTTATCATCCGGACAATGAAGGGAAACCGATAACGTAAGACCCAGTTTTTTATCTGCAAGTTGTTTTATTTTCGGCACTATTCCGCATGTGGACAGTGTCACATGTCGTAGGCTCAGTCCATGTCCCTCAGGACATGAAATAAGCTCTAAAAACCTCATAACATTCTGATAGTTGTCAAGAGGCTCTCCTATCCCCATAAGAACAATACCCGATATTTTTTTTCCTGTATCAGCTTCGGTTCTGTAAACCTGCTGAAGAATTTCAGACGGCAGAAGATTTCTTTCAAAGCCTGCAATAGTTGACGCACAGAATTTACAGCCCATTTTACAGCCTACCTGGGTTGATACGCAAAGGCTCATTCCATGATTATATTCCATAAGAACAGTTTCCACAAACATTCCGTCAGAAAGTCTGTAAAGATACTTCACAGTGCTGTCAATTGCCGATTCAAGCTTACGTTCAATAACAAGAGATTTTATACAAAAATTTTCCTCAAGCTTTTCACGCAGGGCAACAGAAATATTGCTCATTTTTTCAAAACTGTCCGCATGCTTTGCATGAAGCCATTGAAAAATCTGTTTTGCTCTGAATTTCTTTTCACCGATTTCCTGAATATGCATTTCAAGCTCAGGAAGTGTCAGCGACAAAATATCAATTTTTTCCAAGCCTTTACTCCGTTCTTTTTATCTTTGAAATAAAGAATCCGTCACTTGCAAAATTTTCAGGAAACATGGTAACCTTATAATCACCGAAAGGCTTTCCCATATCCTCAAGAAAGCTTATTCCCTCAAAATTTTTGTGTTCTCTTAAAAATCTGTCAATAACCTCCGCATTTTCCCTGGGATTGACAGTACATGTGGAATAGACAAGCTCTCCACCGACTTTCAGATACCTTGCGGCATTTTCAAGAATTTTATACTGTATGTCAGGGAGTCGTTCAAACTCCTCGTAATTTTTATATTTTATCTCAGGCTTGCGTCTTATAACCCCAAGCCCCGAACACGGAACATCGCACAGAATCTTATCGGCCATAGGAACTGCTTCGCTGTACTCAGACGCATTTCCAGTCATTGCCTTTATGGAAGTTATGCCAAGCCTTTTTGCACCGTCAGCAATAAGCTTTACCCTGTGGTCATGAATATCAAAGGCATAAATCTCTGCCTTATCCTCTGAAAGCTCTGCCATGGTAAAGGCTTTTCCTCCCGGAGCCGAACACATATCCAGTATCACCTCGTCTGCCTTTGGTGAAACTGCCATGCAACAAAGCTGTGACGCAATATCCTGTACATGAAAAAGTCCGTTCTTAAAGCTTTCATCTTCCCTTACATTTGCAACAGCTATATCATAGCAACCATCAACAGCCGTTTCCTTTGGAGAAAGTGATTCAAGCTTTGACAAAGCTTTTTCCCTGTCACCTTTAAGATTATTAAGTCTTATTGTAACAGGAGGCTTTTCAACCGAACTTTCAAGAAGTGACTTTGTCTGACTGTCGGTATAATTATCACTTAGCATTTCTGCCAGCCACATGGGAACAGAATATTCAATGGAAATTCTTTCAATTTTGTTTTCAGGATACTTTATCTGCTTGTCATCTCTTATAAAGCTTCTCATTACAGCATTTACAAAACCCGACAGCTTTGCAAGCTTCAGATTTTTTGCAGTATTGACAGCCTCATTTACGGCAATTCCGTCAGGAATGTTATCCATGAATTTAAGCTGATATATGCCCATTCTGAGAATATTCAGAATTGTGGGATTTATTTTGGAAAGCCTGAATTTGCTGTAACCCGAAATGATATGGTCAAGGATAATTTTTCTTTCCAGTACTCCGTAATAAATTGCCGAGCAGAGAGCCTTTTCCTGTGGTGAAAGCTCTGTTTCATTAAGGGTTTTATCAAGAAGAATATTTGAATATCCACCCTTGTGAAAGGTTTTTCCAAGCAGCTTTACAGCCTGTATTCTTGCGTTGTTCATAAAATTATCCTAATTTTTGTCCATTTGTAATTTTTCTTCCTCTGAGGAAGTTGTCTGTTGTCATGCGCTTACTGCCCTCATACTGCACTTCAAGGAATGTTACACCCTTACCGTCACCACATGCAACAGTAAAGTTATTTTCATCTGCAACAGTTCCTGCCTCAGCATTTCCTGTATCGGCAATACAGCTTCTGTACACTTTAAGACGCTTACCATCAAGCATTGTAAAGCCTGTGATACCTCTTATTGTATTGTGAACCTGCTGTGCAGAAAGTGTGAAATCAATGGCACTCATGTCCTTTGTAATCATCTTTGCATAAGTTGACTGTGAGTCGTCCTGTTTTTCAGGATTAAGTGTACCATTTTCAACTGCCTCAAGCGTTTCCAGCAGAACCTGAGCACCAGCTTCAGAAAGCTGGTCATGAAGTTCATCGGCTGTCATATTTTCAGTAATTTCAACTTCTTTTTTAATAAGCATATCACCCGTGTCAAGACCTTCTTCCATCATCATGGAGGTTACGCCTGTTTTTGTCTGTCCGTCAAGAATACTTCTCTGAATAGGAGCAGCACCTCTGTACTGTGGTAAAAGTGACGCATGAATATTGATACATCCATGCTTAGGAAGTTCCAGTATTTCCTTAGGTAAAATCTGTCCATAAGCTACAACTATAATAACATCAGGGTTTACTTCCCTTAATATCTCCATTGACTTTTCAGCCTCCTCCCCCTTTCTGAGTGAAAGTGGCTGATAAACAGGGATATCATATTCCTGTGCACATGCCTTTACAGGTGTGGGAATCATTTTATATCCTCTGCCCTTTGGTCTGTCAGGCTGAGTAAATACAGCCGGAATTTCATAGCCCTTATCTGCAATTGCTTTAAGACATGGTACTGAAAAATCGGGAGTACCCATAAAAACTATTTTCATACTATTACTCCTTGTCAGGCTCTAAACGTTCTTCGATT
>JAZQZW010000035.1:0-11682 GCA_045634285.1 Oscillospiraceae bacterium | reverse complement strand
TTTTGATGATGAATTTACTGACGCAAATCAGCAAATTGTAAAGGCAACAGTAAGCGATACAAACGCACAGTGGCAGCCAAACTGGTGGGCATACTCTGAAAAGCAGGGTGATGGCGGTTCTGACATCGTTGTTGAATATACTACTGTAACACTGGTTTATGAGTATGACAACACAGAAACAACAGAACCGACACAGCCTTCAACAGATACACCTGCTGACAAGCTTATCGGTGATGTAAATACAGACGGAATAGTTGCAGTAGCAGATGCTGTTTTACTTACAAACTGGCTTTCCGGTAAAGATACCGAAATAAATGCTGCAAATTCAGATGTTAATTCAGACAGCAAGTATAATGTATTTGACCTTGTGGCATTAAAGAGAATGCTTCTGAAATAATTGCTTTCTACCCTATTTCTTATATATCAAAGCACACCTTTAATTCTGAGGTGTGCTTTTGTTTGACAGAAAACAACATATGCATGTAAAATTTGGAAAGCAGATAAATTTACATTTATCTTTATAAATTTATTTCTGTTCATTTCTTTGCATGCACAATACACAAGGTATAGCTGTTTTTATTCATTTCTGCTTCGCTAAGGCTCGCATAAATGATAAAACAGCATAATCAACGAACCAAAGAAATGCACAAGCTTTTTCTTTTCTTCGAAACAGAAAAACCTTGACCAAAAAGAAAAAATTCTATACATGAATTTGTTATCTGACTAATAATGTCTTCCCAAACATGCAAACTTCATAATTGCAACAAAATAAGCCTTACGCTACATGAGTGGCAACTAAAACAGAATTTGTCAGTTTCAGAATTAAAAATTTTCTTTAAAGCTGCCTACTTTAGTATGCGGAGGCTTATGTGTACGCAGTATATTATCAATTATGATTTTACTGTTGTTGCAGTAAAAATTGACAGATTTGGGAGGACAGTCTGAGTTTTGTAACAGTATGCAGTGACTTTTCTTTGTTCAAACTTTCTTTACGAAGAAAGTTTGTGTATTCTTTTGTAACTTTTCTTGTATAAGCAAGAAAAGTTAAGCAACCAAAATAAAGCGGTAAATTAAAATTCATGCTTATTGCCTATACTTATTTTACAGCTACAAACCTCTTATCAAACTTGCATTATTATATATCAGGTGGTATAATCATATTAAGGATGTGATAAAATGAGAATACTTATAGTTGAAGATGAAGAAGACCTTGCAATGATACTTTCTGAACTGCTTGAAATGGAAGGCTATTATGTTGATATTTCATACGATGGTGAAAACGGTCTTGACAATGTAATGTCAGGAATTTATGACCTGGTAATTTTGGATGTTATGCTCCCGATTCTTGACGGAATACAGGTGCTTTCGGAAATCCGCAAAAATAACATAAACACACCTGTTCTTATGCTTACTGCAAAATCAGAAGTTCAGGACAAGGTAAGCGGACTTGATGCAGGTGCAGACGATTATCTTACAAAACCGTTCGACCCTGATGAGCTTCTTGCAAGAATAAGAGCGTTGTCAAGAAGAAAGGAAAAAAAGATTGTCGAAGAAAATATAAAATTTTCTGATATAATCCTTGATAAACTGACCTGTGAAATTATAAAGGATACACAGAAAATAAAGCTTTCAAAAAAAGAGTATGATTTACTTGAGCTTCTTATATTAAATTATGGAATGATAGTTTCAAAAGAAATGCTGATTGTAAAGCTGTGGGGATATGAAACTGATGTTGAATACAATTCAATAGAGGTTTATATTTCTTTTTTAAGAAAAAAACTCAAAGCTGTCGGTTCACAGATTTATATTTCCACCTCCAGAAACGTCGGCTATACAATAAGGGAATCAAAAAATGGATAAAGAAATAAAACGGCTGAGAAATAAATTTTTTATACTTTCTTCTGCAATTTCATTTATTGTAATACTTGTTATGATGGTGATTTTAAACTTCTTAATGAGTCTTTCATACAAAAATGAACTTAAGGTCGCTTCAGATATGCTGGTACATACCGCTTTTTCAAATGCTGAAGATACAACATCAGAACTGATATACATAAAAGAAATGGAAGTCAACGACATCGGAAATCGTGTTATATACCGTGACCCGACCACCATAAAAAAGATTGTGTTAAACGGAACTATAACCTGTGCTGATAAAACGGCGGAATGGTACAGTGCCGGAGGAGGTATCTTCTTTGAGCATCTTGACGAAAGCGACGGCAAGATTAAATTTATTCATAAGGAATATAAATTCAATCATGGTGAAACTAAGATAACGATTGACTTTACTGACAATTCAAATTTTTTCTTTGACGGTAAGCCGATACAGACAGATATATCAAAGGTTTCACAAAAATGCTTTTATATATCAGAAGTATGGTGGGCGTCGCTCAGCACTTCAGATTCACTAAGTCCCGATGAAGATGTAACTCTTACACTGGACAGTATAGAAATTCATTATCTCGAAAATGTTTCTATTGCAGCCTCGGACAATTATTCCGTATCATATCGTGATTTATACGAAATTTATCCCGAAGGCGTACCTGACACGCTGAATGCATGCAGTTGTTTTTATTTTGTTTATGATAAACAGGGAAATCTCACTGAAATAAACAATGGTAATATTCCTGATGAATTTTCACCAGAAAAAGCAGCAGAGCTTTTGCAAAATGATAAAATTACCCTTAACCAAAAAACATATACACATAACCTCAGCGAGAATGATAAGTTTATCGTACATTACTTTATAAGCAACACTCAGGCTCAGCAGAATACAGGAAAACTAATTTTAACATCTGCCCTTTCAGGTGGTGGTGTGTTTATTGTAGTACTTATTCTTATTTATCTTATTTCAGGCAAGGCAGTAAGACCGATTTCTGAAAGCTATCAAAGACAAAAGGAGTTTATTTCAAATGCCAGTCACGAGCTTAAAACACCTATTACAGTAATATCTGCCACAATGGGACTTATGCAGAAGAAAAACGGAAAAGACAGGCTTATAGATTGTGTTTTGGCACAGACCAAGAAGATGACAGGTCTTGTAAACGAAATGCTCAGCCTTTCAAGACTTTCATCAACTGAAAAAATCTGTGCTGAATTCCAAAGCTTTGACATAAGCAAAACGGTTGAAAATGCTGTTCTGTATTTTGAAAGCAGAGCTTTTGAGGAACACAGAAAGATTACAACAGATATTCAGCCAAATATATCTTATGTGGGTAATGAAAGCAAAATAGACGAACTCGCAGGTATTCTTACTGATAACGCCCTTAAATATTCAGATGACAATTCAGAAATAAAAATAAGTTTAAATCAGATTAAGGAAAAAATTATAATCACATTTGAAAATCCATGCTCTGATTTTGATTCTGCAATTATTCCGCATCTTTTCGAGCGTTTTTATCGTGGTGACAAATCACATTCAAAGAAAAAGGAAGGCTTCGGACTTGGTCTTTCAATAGCAAAAGAAATTACCGACATTCATAACGGCAAAATCAATGCAGAATATAAAAATAATAAGGTTATATTTACAATTACATTATAATAACAAGTCTTGGTTTCAGGTTTTTATAAGCTTAAAATAATATCAAAAGTGCTGTACAACGCTATGAAAATTCATTTAAAACGTTGTACAGCACTTTCTATTTGTCATGTAGCCATAAAATCCTTTCTCATAAAGTTGGATATTCCCGTGTCAGATGAGATTGGTGGTGTTGTATTTTACATAAGAAGTATTTTTGTATTACTTTTACAGAAAGTAGCAAAGATGAAGATTAGCTTATTTCGTCATCATTAGTATTATCATCAATTTCTTTATCTGATTCATGGGGGATTATAAGCCCTACTACATATACTATGATTCCTATTACACATATTGCAACAGAAAGAGTAGCATTTTCACCTGTTTCACTTGCAGTCATAACAAGTATAAATATGGCTAATAAAATTATTGTTATTCCTGATAGTAGTACTTTAATTGATTTCATTATATTGCCTTTCTATTTTACATAATACTGAGTAACACTTTGTTATTTGTGTTTAAAGTAAGAGAATATGTCGTATTGTAGTAGATACTTTAAAATAGTTCGAGTGCCGTTTGGGTAGTTGAAGTTTAAATAAAAAATATCTTTATTATATTACTATAAAAGTAAATGGTCGAGCCTAAAGAAAAATCGTTCCCCACAAAGTGAGAAACGATATGTTTTCCGAGGTCACTCGGTGGTGCGGAAGATGGGATTTGAACCCACACGCCATTGCTGGCACAGGCACCTGATGGTAACGACACGACAGTGAATAAATAAATTCACTATAATCACAACTGGGAAGTAATCATTGTATTTTACAGTATATCTTTTTATGAATATCCTTAATTTATAAAATAATCTCACCACTTATCAGGTAGATACAGCTGAAAATACTTTCGCTTGGAATAATCCCGGCAAAAACAGACGGAACAGCAAGTGTAAATAATGATATTCCCATAGCAGTAGTTGTATCCGAAGAAAATCTGCTTATTGCCATACAAACAAATCCTGTCAGACATGCAGCCAGTATTCTTACGGCAAAAAGAAGAACAAGATACCCGTATATGCTGATATACAAATCAAAGTCACGCATAAACATAAGACTTTGTACCGGAACGCTCAGATCGTTATACCCAAGCAGATTCCCTATCTGCACAAACTGGATAAGGTGGATTGAAAGGCATGTTACTGCACACACTATGAAGACAAGACCTGTTTTTGTAAATGTCAGCATTTTTCTGCCCCGGTAGATACAACGCTGTGTGCCGGACATGTTATTCTGTCTGTCATAGGCAAAAATCCCCGATACAGCTCCGATAATTCCTATCAGTATGTATAACGATGCACGGCTTCTTGTCTGCTTGTCGTGCTGTATAAGCAAATCATAGGAATAGGGTTCTATAAGGTTTATGGTATTTCCCGTTTGTTTTGTGTACTCACAGCCGTCACGGATATTTTCAAGAACAGGCGTCAAAGCGTCTTTTTCTCCGATTGCCTCTCCAAGATACTGGTAATATCTGTTCAGCGATTCTTCGCTGTAATTTTCATGGGACTTCAAAGCGGCTATTTTTTCCTCATAAAACTCTATTTTTTCCTCAATCTGTATCATCTCATCTTCTGCCCTCAGAAGATTTTCTTCTGTTATTACACCCTTAAACTCGTTATACCATAACTGTTCCTTCGGGTTAATTCTGTATATATAATCATACTTCATAGCAGAAGACAGGGCAAGTGCAAATGCTCCCACCATAAATATCAGACCACCCTGTTTTACAAGAAGTTTAAAGCTTTCCCAGCCAAAAAGGGTTCTCTGAAGGGAGATTTTTTCCATAAGTCTGCTTTTCTTTTCGGAAATACTCTTTAAGAGGTTCTTTCTGCCCACATACATTTTTCCATGAACAATATATCCTGCAAAAACAAGAATTACACTCAGACTGCATATAAAAACCAGATTGCAGTTTAGTGCCGGAACAGCCTTCCCGAACACATTTATATTTCTGCACACCGAAAGAAAATCTTCACAGTTTATAAGTGCAAAAATATTTATAAACTTCAGCATATTAAGTGTGGACACAGGTATTATAAGGCTGTAAAGAAACAGTTCACAGACTGCAAACAGCGCTGAAACCGTATATGCAATTCCTGTTCCCAAAACGCTTATTATAATATAAAATGTAAGAGCGCAAAGAAAACATGCTGTAACTTTAAGTGCAACCGAAACAAGTATATACTCAGCAATTGATATGCTGTAATGACACTGCATAAACTCAGGCAATGATTGTATACTCCTTGAAAGGTCAGCGTCTCCGAAGGAAATCAGCATTGCAATCATATTACTTCCGTAAAGCATAACCCCTGCAATCACAGATGAAACTGCCAGTATACCCACACGCTGAAAATACAGTACACCTCTTCCTTTAAGGGTACTCCTTACAAGATTTACTGTACCTTTTCTGCGTTCCTTTAAAAATCCGATTGAGATTATCATAAGAAAGCAAAGCATTATAACATCGGAAAGCTTATGCTGAAGAAAAAGAACTATCCCCCTGTTATCCCCCGATTTAACTGTTATATCCTCAAGCTTTTCATACGCCATAGCTGTTTTTTCAATGTTGTCAGCAGCAAAACCTTCCTTATACATATTAAGCATGGACATACTTTCGCTGTTTTCCTTTGTACTTCTTAGAAATTCAGGATACTCTGAAATGTAGCTTTCAAGCTCAGTTCCTGTAAGGGTAATCTCCTTTTCAGTGGCGAAGGACATCATGAAAAGCCCAACATTTATTATAACGAGTGCTAAAAGCATGAAAACTGTTTTTCTGCCAAAAAGCCTTTTGAATTCGCTCATGCCCTTCCCTCCGCATAAAAAAGATACACGTCCTCAAGGGTTATGTTGTCCACACGCTCAAAGCAGTCAGGCAGATTTTCTTCTGCTGCACGGAATACAAACCCTTCACTTCTTCTTATGGTCTGACCCTTGCCGTATTTTTCCTTCATTCTGCTCACTTCCTCAAATGTGCCGTAGAATTCCCCAACCTTTCCCGAAATTTCATTTATAAGCTCTGTTGGTGAGGCAAATCTGAGAAGCTTACCCTTTTTCATGAGAATTACCTTTTCTGCAATACACTCAATATCGTCTACAACATGGGTTGCAAGTAACACCATTCTGTTAACGGATATTTCGGCAATATGGTTTCTGAGGCGTATTCTTTCCTCAGGATCAAGACCCGATGTAGGTTCGTCAAGAATAAGTATTTCGGGATTGTCAAGCATTGCTGCCGCCAGTAACACTCTCTGTCTCATACCTCCCGAAAATGAGCCGAGCTTTTTGTGGGCTACGCTGTCAAGCCCCACAAGTGCAAGAAGCTCCTGTGTCTGCTTTCTGCATTCCCTGTGTTTCATGCCTTTTAAAGCACCTATATACCTCATAAACTGTCCTGCTGAAAATTCCTCATACATTCCCTGAAGCTGAGGTGTATAGCCTACCTTTTTGCGAAATTTCACCCCCATGGTGAGAATTTCCTTATCGTTATAAAGAATTTCCCCCGAAGTACGCTTTATATTGTCGGTAATCAGATTGAGAAAGGTTGATTTACCTGCACCATTTGCACCAAGAATGCCGTAAACTCCGTTGCTGAGTGAAAGGGACATATTGCAGAGGGCTGTGAAATCCCCGTACTTTTTAGTAAGATTTTTTATTTCAAGCATACTCATTCGCCCTCTTCCTCCTGAAGTACCTGCCATACAGGGTCTTCCTCCCAGTACTCACTCCAGCTGTTTTTTGTATATGCCTTTTCCCATTCGCCATTTCCGTTTAGAATATCTTCAATATTACAGCAATACACTTCGTTTTTCGCTGAATCTGTTTCATCCTCAACGATGCTTACGCTTGTATAAAGTTTGCCGTCTGAAATATCAAAAATACTATCATTGTCGCAAGCCAAGCCATTGGCAGGCTCATCATTTATTGTACCGAGCAATTCGCCTTTATTGCTGAGTATCTTTATATCTTCATCTCCACAGAAGAAAAATTTATCCTCATAACAAAGAATCTTACTGCGAATTATCTTTTCGCCCATATTAATTTCAACGTCATTTGGTTTAAAGGTTTCGGCATCATACCCCTTTAACATAAAAACATTATTTTCATGGTCGAAATATTTGTAATATACAGTTTCATCATCAAAACAAACTATTGTGGATTTACTGCTGTCATCCTTGTCCATAAGCATTTCACTTTCGCCGGTTTTGATGTTATATCTGTAACATTCCGATGTTTCGCCAAGCCATGATAATTCGTCCATGTTATAAAAAATATAATCTCCACAACCTGCATAAACATTGAAGGTTTCTGCACTCTTATAATCATCATACTTGAATAACAGTTCCGTTTCACCTGTCTGAATATCAACCTTTGCAAATCCCGACTGAATAAAATCCATATATGTATTACAGCCTACAACATAGGATACATAGGCATAACCTTTATGAATAATTAATCTGCCATGTAATCCGGCACAGCTGTTATACTGTGGTGGTTTTTTTTCTTCAGCAATATCTGCTACCTTGTCAAGAGATGAACCGTCAGGCGATGCCTTATAAAGTGAATAACCCATTGTTTCCTTGGCGTGGATTTTAGCTAAAAAGTAAATATAACCGTCATACAGAACAGGCTCTGAGACTATAAGATTGTTGTAGGTTGCTGTACATGCGTCGTTTCCGTCATGCATACATTCAGGCTTTGCACAAAGGAAAATGTCTTTTCCTGTTGCCTTTTCCGTATAACGCAATGATAAGGTCTGTGCCACGTTGTAATAATAACCACTTTCCGTTTCCATGATATTTCTGCAATAAGGAGTGTCAGACGGAAGCTTTGATGTGTCTGTTTTCCCCTCTTTCCCACTGCAACCACTAAGTGCCATTACTGTTGCAAAAATTATTGCTAACTTTCTGAATTTCATATTTTTTCCTCCCTCGAAAATATTGTTTTCCATGCCCTTATTATAAATCTGCGGCAATAAAAAAACAACCACTTTTGCAGAAGTGGTCGTTTTGAATGCAGAAGTGGTCAGTTTTTGTTCAGATTAAGCAATACGGACAATCTGAAAATTCCGTCTTCAAAGTTTATGTCAAGAGTTCCGTCATACTTTTCGGCAATACGTCTTATACTGCGAAGTCCTATTCCATGATGCTTTTTATCCTGTTTCTGAGTTGAAAGGTCTTCGTTTATATCCATGTACCTGTTTTCGCAGAAGATACACAGCATATCCATCTGACACTTAACGGTCATGGTTACTGTCTTATCCTTATCGGTAAGCTTATTACATGCCTCACAGGCGTTATCCAGTATGTTTCCGAAAACACTGCACAGGTCATACTCAGATATACCTGTTTCGGACAGATTTGCCTCAAAAGCAATATCCGGCTCAATTCCACTCTTCTTCATGACGCCGATTTTTTTGAAAAGAAGTGCGTCAAGGACAGGCAAACCTGTTTTCATCGGCAGTCTTGAGCTGTCCATTTCAGAGCTGATTTCTTTAAGATACATTCTTGCGTCGGATACTTTCCCGTCATCCAGAAGTATTGCAATAGCTGTAAGATGATTTCTCATGTCATGGCGAAGCATACGGGCTTCGGTATATTTTGTATTGATTTCGTCATAGTATCTCTTTTCAGCCTGTTCCTTTGCAATAAGGAGTGTGTTGTCTGTTTCCTTTTTTGCCAAAATAACTGCAACAAGAAGCAATACCGTACACATCAGGGAAATAATCACCGAACTGCTTATATACTCACCGAAAACAGGGAAATTGTTATATTTCCCGATTATGCTTTCCGTTCTGAAAAGAGCTGTAAAACAAATCCGTGAATGAACAAAATGCAGAATAAGTTCTGCCGCAACAGGCAGAACTATACAAAGCATTCTGCTGATTTTACTGCGTGTCAGCAGAATTTTTGTGCAAAGAAGATAAATTATTGCACAGGCTGAAATCTTGAAAACGGTTCTGATAATAATCATAGTCCCCACAGAAATCGCATAAGGACAGGAACGGTATTCCGAAACCGACTGAATTGAACGGCTTAAATCTCCCAGCCCCGTTTCCGAATTGATTATGTAAATATTGGATAAATACACAAATGCAATACCCAGAACAAGAAGTCCTGAAAAGACAAATGCTCTGCTTTTTACAACGGAGTTTGCATTTACTCCAGAACGGCATTTAATGGAATAAAACACAGCACAGACAACCGACATCACAATAACAAGAACATCTGTTATTCTGTCGGAAAACAGCAGATTTACGCTTATATCAGGCTCAGCGCTTATGCTTATATCATCAAGACCGTAAAAGTCATTTTTCGCCTTGACAGCCTGTTTTTTAACATCATTTCCGAAAATTCCCACATCGGAAATATCGGTTATGTTGCTGTTGAGGAAAGATATATAATCAGAATATCCATTTGCGTAATTAAGGCGTTCAATACAGAAATCCAGAAGATTCATCTGAGCCTGTACCTGTCCCTCTGAAATATTATATCTGCTGACAAGCTCTTTTGCATTTTTTCTTGTGGGACTGTTTTCCGAATAGGCAGTGGCAGGCTTATCACTGAGAATTTCCAGAGCGTCGGCATATTCCGAATAAAAGCTGTATTCCTCATTCAGCTCTTCTGCTGCCTGAGGATATTCGCTGTAATCATAGCCCGACAGAATTTCACCGGCATTCCTGAGCATACTCTTTCTTATTGATACAGAACCGTAGGAAACATATTCCTGTGAACTGATATTTATATAACCTGTAAGGACATTTAAAAGGGCAATTACAATAAACGTAAATGCAAAGAAATAATAATACTTATGTTTACCCATTTTTGTCACCCTTCACAGCTGCCATTACGGCTGACAAAACCTGTTTTCGTTTTCTTCTGCTGAGAGGGAGCAGCTTCTCATTGCACATCACAACATTGTCACTGCCGATACGTTTGATTTTTGTTACCCTTACAAATACGGATTTATGAACCTCCACAAATTTATCCTGTGGCAAAAGCTTATAAATCTTGTTTACAGACAGCTGTGCCTTAATAATGCCATTTGATGTATTGACTGCCGTGCCTCTTCCGTCAGATTCGATATACAGGATATCGTCACAGTTAATTATTTCGGTATCACCCTCAGGAGTTGTAACGGTCAGAAGCTTTGCCTTATTCAGCTGCATAAACCTGTCGAGAACGCCGTACAGTCTGTCATCAAGGGAGGATTTGATTATGTAATCAAATGCCGATACGGAATATCCCTCCACAGCCCTGTTTTCAAGTCCTGTTACAAAAATAAGTACAGCCCTGCTGTCAAGCTCTCTTATCTGAGAAGCAATATTCACTCCGTCAGAAACCTCAAGCTGAATATCAAGGAAAATCAAATCGTACCTGACTTCCTTTTTATATTCCTCAATCAACGGAATACCGTCTGTAAATACAAAGGTTTCAAATGACTGACTGTGCCCTTCAAAATAATTACTCAGTAAATGCAAAAGCTTATTGGAGTATATTTTTTCGTCTTCACATATTGCAATTTTCAAAATATCACCTTATCACGATAAAAGTATTGTTTTAATTATAATACGATGATGTTATAAATGTCAAGTAGACAGATTTTTTACAGTTCAGTTCTTGTAGATTTATATTAGAAGAATGATAAATAATAAAAAGTAGCAAAAAAAACAACCTTTGTTATAGTTAAGTGGCGAGGCTGTTTAATATATTTGCTGTTAAAATTATATGTGAATTACATTTTTAAGAAGGACGATTTATTTATCGTCCTTCTTTTTACACTTATGTCACCATGGCACATCTAAACTGCACAAAAAAATCAAGTGACACAGGGGATGTGTCATATGCAAAACGGAAAAAATAAACAAAAGGTATTGACAAAAGAGCAAAAGTGATATACCATAATAATGGAAAAGTAAAAGCTTGTAAAGATTTAAGAGTCTTTGCAAGCTTTTTTGTTTTGCAAAAGTTCTTGAAGTTAAAACAAAAAACAGAGGATGTTGCTATGAAAAGACTAAACTCAAAAACATGCGAAGAAATTATGACAACAAGGTACAAGCCGACGGAGTTTGTTGTTGGAGGGCTGATTGCTCAGGGACTGTACATACTTGCAGGTGCT
>JAZQZW010000034.1:0-2173 GCA_045634285.1 Oscillospiraceae bacterium | reverse complement strand
GGAAAACAAGTACAATGTAGGTCTTGACAGTGCTATCCTCATGAACCCACAGACATGGGTTGCTTCAGGTCATATCGGAGGATTCTCTGACCCTCTTATGGACTGTAAGGAATGTAAGACACGTCACAGAGCTGACAACCTTATTGAAGATTTTGACGGCTCAAACGTTGCAGGCTGGACTAACGAACAGATGATGGAATATATCAACGAACATGACATTGTTTGTCCTAACTGCGGTAAGAAGAATTTTACTGATATCAGACAGTTCAACCTCATGTTCAAGACTTTCCAGGGTGTAACTGAAGATTCAAAGTCTGAACTTTACCTCCGTCCTGAAACAGCTCAGGGTATTTTCGTAAACTTTGCAAATATTCAGAGAACAACAAGAAAGAAAGTTCCTTTCGGTGTTGCTCAGATTGGTAAGTCATTCAGAAACGAAATCACACCTGGTAACTTCATTTTCCGTGTACGTGAATTTGAACAGATGGAACTTGAATTCTTCTGTAAGCCTGGTACAGACCTTGAATGGTTTGCTTACTGGAGAAGCTTCTGCAAAGACTTCTTAACAGGTCTTGGACTTAAGGAAGAAAACCTCAGACTCAGAGACCACTCACCTGAAGAACTCTGCTTCTATTCAAAGGCTACAACTGACTTTGAATACCTCTTCCCATTCGGCTGGGGCGAACTCTGGGGCGTTGCCGACAGAACAGACTATGACCTTACTCAGCATATCAATACAAGCGGTAAGTCACTTGAATACTTCGACCCTGAAACAAACGAAAAGTACATTCCTTATGTAATTGAGCCTTCACTTGGCGTTGAAAGACTTTTCCTCTCAATCATCACAGAAGCTTATGATGAAGAAGAACTTGTTACAACAGATAAGGACGGCAACGAAAAGAAGGATATGAGAACAGTTATGCATCTGCATCCTGCTCTTGCACCATACAAGGTTGCTGTACTTCCGCTTGTTAAGAAGCTTACACCTCAGTCAGAAGAAGTATACGAAATGCTTTCAAAGAAGTTTATGACTACATTTGACGAAGCAGGTGCTATCGGTAAGAGATATCGTCGCCAGGACGAAATCGGTACTCCTTTCTGCGTAACATATGACTTTGATACTCTGGAAAAGGACGGCTGTGTAACAGTTCGTGACAGAGATACTATGGAACAGGAAAGAGTTAAAATTGAAGACCTCGTAAGCTACATCGAAAAGAAAATCGAATACTAAAAATCAAGGCGATACCTTTCGGTATCGCCTTTAATTATTCTTTCTCTGCAGTTCTTTCTCTGATATTTTCTTCCTTTAAAATTCTTCCGTCTTTGAGAAGTTTTTCGAGAGTAACGCTGTCATTGTTTTTTATAGCATCACGATATTCTGAAAGATTTTTTATTAGTTCATCAATTTCAAACACAAGGCATTCCTTATTTGCAAGGAAAAGACTGGTCCACATGCTTTCATTAAGGGTTGCAATTCTTGTCATATCCTTAAAGCTGCCCGCACTGAAACCGACCTCTTTCTGCATAGTCGGACTTTTAACGTAAGCACTCGAAACAACATGGGCAAGCTGTGAGGTGTACGCAATAATACTGTCATGGTCAAATGGGGTACTTTCCACGATTTTCCCAAAACCCATTTCCTTGGCAAGTGTTTCCACTACAAGAAGTGAGTTCTTGTCTGTTTTATCTGTTGGTGTAACAATAAAGTTTGCACCGATAAACAGACTTCCGTCGGAAAATTCAAAGCCGAAGTGTTCCTTGCCTGCCATAGGGTGAGTACCGACGTAATGAACTCCATGATTTTCGGCAAGTTCTGTAAGATTTACACTCATCTGTCCTTTAATACCGCACACATCAGACAGAATAGTTCCCTTTTTAAAACTGCTCATATTGTTTTTCATAAAGTTTTCAGCAGGAATAGGGTGCAGACATGTAATAACCATATCAAAATTTCCAAGCTCTGCTATGGTTGCACCGTCTTTGATACATCCGCATTCTTTGGCAGATTTAATAACATTTGTATTACAGTCAAGACCATATACCTCATGACTTGTATAGCTTGTGATTGCTTTACAGTACGAACCACCTATAAGCCCCAATCCAACAACAAGAATTTTCATATTAAAGTGTCATTCCTTCTATATCACAAAGTTTCTTAACATCTACCATAACA
>JAZQZW010000033.1:0-8157 GCA_045634285.1 Oscillospiraceae bacterium | reverse complement strand
TCTTCCCTTACAGCACGTGGTATAAGTTGTTTTGATTCGGCTTTAACCGGTGTATGTATTCATGGACTGGCAGGTGGCAAGGCTTCCAGTGAATTTACAAATGAAAGTATGACAGCTACAGATATTTCAAAATATCTGTCGGTAGTTTTTAAAATGATTTCAGAGTTTAAAAATACCGGAATGTATAAAGCAGACCAATAAATTCAAAGGAGCTTTATATGAAGAAGATTTTTACAGGATTTGTTTTATCGGTATTTATGGTACTTGGGCTTTGTGCCTGTTCGGGTGGCGGAGATGCAAAATGCACTCCTGACCTTAACAAATCATTCTGCGTTGAAGCAGAAATGGATTATGACGGTGACATTTCAAAGGTAAAATTTCAGCGATACGGAAAGGGAAGCTGGAAGGTTGAATTTTCAGAGCCGAACACTCTTGCAGGAGTGGTGCTGACCTTTGAGGACACAAATGTTGAAGCGTCATATAAGGGACTGAGCTTTTCCGTTCCTAAATCTGCACTTCCGTTAAAATCGGTTATTTCAACCTTTATTGACGAAGTGGATAAACTTGCCGAAATGCCTGAAATTACAGGCAGCGAAAAGAATGACCTTATTGTGACTGAAGGCGAAGCAGAGCTTGGAAAGTATGAAATGAGCTTTGACAAAAAAGGAATGCTTGCAGGTTTTGAAATGCCGAATTTAAATCTTGTGATTAAGTTTACATCCTGTCTTGAAGGAGTTACAGAAACAACAACCGAAGCTGCCTCTCAAACTGCTGAAACTACAGAAACAGCAGCAGAGGGCGAAACAGAAGTTACTGAAGAAACACAGCAAACTGAATAAAACCCAAACCGCCCGTATGGGCGGTTTGTTATTGGAAAAATAACTATGTTCCATTCGTATAATAATTATAAAACTCCATTTGAGGCTAATTACAGTAAATCATGATTTATATAATGAGGTCATAATTATACCTGATTACAATTGTTGTTTTTTCGGAAATAATATGTTATAATAAATTTGGTGATTAAGAATGAACTATAAAAATACACAGACAGCAACTTTCATTTCAAGGCCTAATCGTTTTATTGCCAATGTTAAAATAAACGAAAATATCGAAAGGGTTCATGTCAAGAATACAGGAAGATGTAAAGAACTGCTGCTTCCTGACAGCAAAGTTATTCTTGAAAAATCAGACAATCCTGACAGAAAAACAAAATATGACCTTATAGCTGTATACAAAGATGGCTTGGGACTGGTTAATATCGACAGTCATGCTCCGAATAAAGTTGTAAATGAATGGCTTGAAAGTAAACCTGAATTATTTTCGGATATTACATATTTAAAACCGGAATTTACTTATGGAAAATCAAGGGTTGACTTCTATCTTGAATGTGGTGAACGTAAAATATTTATCGAGGTAAAGGGATGTACACTTGAAATAGACGGAATGGGTTACTTTCCTGATGCCCCCACTGAAAGAGGTGTAAAGCATCTGAATGAACTTGCAAATGCCTCAGAACAGGGATATGAATGTTACATAGCTTTTGCTATTACCATGCCGAATGTCACAAAAGTTTTGCCAAACATCAAAACACAGGCAAAATTCGGTGAAGCTTTGGAAAATGCCGTAAAACATGGTGTTAAGATATTATATCTTCCGTGTGATGTTAAAGAAGACAGTCTTAGAATTACTGATTGCATCATAAACGATAATTATGATTAAATTGATTTCCGACATGGATAAAAAATTCTGCTTTCAAAACAAAACTCCTTAATCCGTAAAATATGGATTAAGGAGTTTATTGTGTTTATAACCTACCCGGTCAAAAACTTTTGATTACGGATAGAAAAAAGTCTGCTATGAAAAGTAGTTTTGATTTATTTTTTCTTTTTCTTCACAAAGAAGATAAGAAGTTCAATTATAATAGCCGCAGCAGTAAGACCAATGAATATTGGTGTAAGACCCATACCGCCGTTTGTATCATCGCTGTCCTTTTTGCTGTCTGATTTGTTTTTGCTATCAGCCTTGTAGTCGGACTGTTCGTTTTTGCCTGCCGCAGGATTCTGTGCAGCGTTTTCATCTGTCTTGTTTGCGTTTGTATCTGCACTTCCATGAGTTACTGTAATGCCACCGTTCTTATCTGAAAGGTAAGCAGAAACCCATGCAAGGGGAGCGTTCCAGTTGATAGTACATTCGTTTACAGACCATGCTTCAATATGGTCCATATAGCATTTTGCAGGTGCAATTTCGCCCGGCTTCCAGCCTGAACCCTGTACCCATGGGTCCTGCATGCCTGAGTTCGGACCGCCTACAAGCACACCGTTAGGGGCTTTAGGGAATGTGGAATCCGCCTGATATGACCACCATCTATGGTGTGGGTTTTCAACTGCATGGGAGCCGTAGCCTGTAACATAAGAATAGTCCATAGGGTTACGACCTAAAATATAGTCCATACCACTGACAACACCCTGGAGGTAATCATCTTCACCAGTAAGCTCATAAGCATAAGCCATAATCATGTTATTGTTCATAACAAATGAGTTTGAACCCCAGATGTATCCTGAGCCGTCATTTACATAGCTGATTGTACTCTGTGTGTATGGCTGACCGTAGCCCTGTGTTTCTGTAAGTTCTTCGTAGTAGTCTGCCGCTTTTGAGAAGCTGTCAGCAAGTGCCTGTGCTTCAGTAGCAGCGAGCTTGTCTGTATTGAGGGCAAGTGACATGTTGCCGAGTGCAGAAGTGTGTCCCCAGTTGAAAGTACCGGCACTGTCAACATCTTCGCCGCCTGTCATTTTTGTGTTTACGCTCATGTAATATTCTGAACCCTGCATGTCCTGGAGATAAAGTGGGTCGCCGGTTGAAAGGTAAAGCTCACATGCTGCCCAGTAGAATTCGTCTGTTACGTTGTCGTCACCATAAGCACCGCCGCCTACTGATTCATCAAGAGGAGCATACATGTCAGGGTGTGCCTTAGCCGCTTCATAAGCTGCCTGTGCATTTGTAAGGCACTGCTTTGCAAACTGAGTGTCAATACCGTCCCAGAGACGATATGCCTGTGCCGCACAAGCTGCCATGTTAAGAGTAGCAGCAGTTGTAGGTGGCTTTACAATACGTTCCTGTGTATCATCGGCAGGTGCAATTGCAAGTGCTGTCCACTTGTCATCATGGATTTTGTGGTAAACCATGTTTGCACAGTCACCGTCTTTTACCATCATTTTGAACATCCATTCCATCTCATATCTTGCTTCATCAAGAAGGTCAGGATATCCGTTTGCATTTTCAGGAATGCTCATTGTTCCGTCTGCATAAACAGAATCAAAACCGTTTTTCTTTGCAATTTCGTACTGATTCTGCATTGTCCAGAGTGAAACACCACCGTTTACTACATATTTACCATGGTCGCCTGCATCATACCAGCCACCTGTTACGTCCTGAGTGCCGCTGCTTCCTGTGTAGCCCCATGTCTGTTCAATAGTAGCCATATCAGACATGTGACCGCCTGCTCTTGCAAGTGCTGCACTGTCGCCTGAAATAATATACTGTGACTCAATGTCAATACCGCTTCTGTTCTGATAGAAGTAGTTGAGTGAATCGTAAAGCATATATGAGTACATTTCTCCGCCGCCGATTGTAAATTCACGGCTTACAGCTCCGTCTTCTGTTTTGAGAGTGTAAGTGCCTGCTGTGTTGAAGTCTGAGAAATCAAGTGTATGAACTTCATCTCCGGAATCATTATCATAACCCTTAGGCTCTGACTTGCCGGAATATACAGACGCACCGCTTGCATCAAGAAGTTCAAAGCTTACAGTACCGCTTTCAGATGAAAGGAGAGTAGCTTTTTTGTTCATATCTGTGAAGTAGCCAAGCTGATTTGTAAGGATATCCGAACGAATCCAGGCTTCCTCTGCCTTATAATCATATTCATCACTTGTTGTACATTCAAGTGACATATTATCGAATGTAAAAACAGTACCCACAGGAACAGTATCACCACCGATGTGGAAAGCCCATTCAACTTCGGCTGTTCTGTTTGCCGTAAAAGTACCTTCAACATGCTGTGTCTGATTTGCTGTAAGGTTTTTTACATTCCAGTTTGCGTCATACTGTGACGGGTCAGGTTCGCCGTGCCAGTCTTCTGCGTAAGGTTCTGCCATATCACCGATTTTTGTGTAGTATGTGCAGTCATTACTTGCAGTAATATCAAATGATACATTGTATGTGTTACCGCTTGAGATTGTAAGACCTCTGTGACGGAACTGACAGTCCCATCTGTCTTCACCACCGTTTGCAGCTCCGCCCGGATTTACAATGGTAATCTTGTAAACACCGTCTGAAATGTCAAATTCCATTTCTCCCGGAATTGATTCGCAGACATGCCATGGAAGACCTACACCTGCTTCAAAGTCTGTCTGTCCTACCTGCTGTCCTGCAAAAACTGTGCTGTTGTCTGACGGCATTGTTGTCAGATTCAAAGCCATTACTGTTGCTGTGCCTAAAACAGCAAGTGTTGTTCTAAAGCTTTTTTTCATAGTTTTCCTCCGTTTTATTTAAGTGAATTCATGAAAAAGTTATCTATGTCCTGCATAAACTCAGGCGAAAGCTCGCTGATTTTATTTTTTTCAACAGATGCATAATACTCTTTTTCTATGTCTTCAGGAATATCATTATCGTATTCTTCAAGAAGCTTATTTGCTTTTTCTTCTGTTTCGGCAAGATATTTTCCTGCTTCTTCTGTCATATACAGTGAATTGTGATTACCAGGGACGGTTTTGTAAACAACATTCGGGTTTGTGATATTATCCCTTTGTGCAATAATTGACGCACCGTCATAAAGAATGGTTTCATCAGTTTTGCCATGAATAATCATAACAGGTGTATCTGTTGAATTGATTGAGTCTACTGCTGAAACATCTGCTTCTGACCCGAACAGTATTTTATTGTTAATCCAAAGGAAAGGGTATTCAATTGCCGCAAACGGTTTGCCAAGCATATCCTGAGCGGTTTCATAAACAATTCCTATCGGAGTGTTGTAACCTGCAAGACTTGCAACAGCAGTAATATCATATCCATTGTCAAGGATAGCTGTAACAGCATATCCTCCCCAGCTGTGTCCGTAAAGGAAAATCGGAAGCGAGTTCAGTCTTTCATCTGATTCTGCAAATTTAAGTGCGGCATCAAGGTCGATTGCCGACTGTGCCATGCCTGTTGTGCCGTCACCCTCGCTGTTTCCTGAACCTGTGTTGTCATAGGCGAATACCTTGTAGCCATTGTCAACAAACCAGCATGTTTCAGCAAAATAGCTTTCGGAATAACCTCCAAGACCATGAGAAATTACCACAAGACCTTTTGTGTTATCGTTACCGTAGATAAAGCCTGTAAGTGTGTTTTCTTTTGACTTGAATGTAACTTCTTCACGTGGATATTTTTCCTGCTGAACATCTTCATATCTTAAATAAATAGTATTTTCAGGAACATCAGCTCTGTCAAACATATTTCTGAACATATACATTACAACAAAAAATGAAACAAGGCTGAATACAAGTATTAATATACAAAGTATAATCAGAACAACTTTTGCTATACGTTTCCCTTTTGATTTTTTTACTGTCTGTTCCATTAGTTCAATCCTTTCATGGTGAGGGAAATTCTTCCTCTCTTAACATCAACGTCAAGAACCTTAACCTTCACAATTTCTCCTACCTTTACGGCTTCAAGAGGGTGCTTTATAAATCTGTCACAAATCTGTGAGATATGAACAAGTCCGTCTTCGTGTACACCGATGTCAACAAATGCACCGAAGTCGATTACGTTTCTTACAGTTCCCACAAGCTCCATGTCAGGCTTTAAGTCCTTGATTTCCATGACATCACCACTTCTCATAAGAGGAGCAGGAAGCTCATCACGAAGGTCACGGCCAGGCTTCATAAGTTCTCCGATAATATCGCTGAGTGTCGGAGCACCGATTCCAAGCTTTTCGCAGACTTCCTTTCTGCCATGCTGGTTTACAGTATCATTTATTCTGCTCATTTCAGATGTGCCTATGTCAGCAAGTTTGAATCCACATTCTTCCATAAGCTTTGAAGCTGCTTCATAGCTTTCAGGATGAACTGCTGTATTGTCAAGAGGATTTTTTCCGTCACGTACTCTTAAAAATCCTGCACACTGTTCATAAGCCTTTTTGCCAAGCTTAGGTACTTTAAGGAGCTGCTTTCTGTCTGTGAACACACCATTTTCCTCACGGTATGCCACGATATTTTTTGCAACAGTTGCGTTGATACCTGCGATATAGGAGAGGAGAGAGTGTGACGCAGTATTAAGGTCAACACCAACGGAGTTTACACAGTCTTCAACAACACCTGACAAAGCCTCGTCCATACGCTTTTTAGGCATGTCATGCTGATACTGTCCCACACCGATTGCCTTAGGCTCGATTTTTACGAGTTCAGCAAGTGGGTCCTGCATTCTTCTTGCGATTGATATAGCACCTCTGATTGATACGTCAAATTCAGGGAATTCTTCTGCCGCAAGCTTTGAAGCTGAGTAAACCGAAGCACCTGCCTCACTTACAACCATGTAGCTTACCTTCTGTGGAATTTCACGAAGTATTTCGGCGATTAAGCTTTCGCTTTCTCTTGAAGCTGTACCGTTACCAATTGAAATTGCAGTTACACCGTTTTTCTCGATAATGGATTTAATCTGTGCCTTAACTCTGTCGTCCTTGCCTTTTCTGAATGTCGGATAAACAATGGCGGAGTCAAGAACCTTACCTGTGCTGTCAACAACAGCTGTCTTACATCCATGAGCGTAACCCGGGTCAAAGCCAAGAGTAATCTGATCTTTAACAGGTGGCTGGAGCAGAAGCTGTCTTAAATTTGACGCAAATACCTTGATTGCACCCTCACATGCATTTGCAGTAAGCTCGGCTCTTATTTCTCTTTCAACCGACGGCATGATAAGTCTTGTACAGCTGTCCTGAACGGCAGATTTTACAAGCTGTCCGCACTGAGTATTGTTTTTTACATACATCTGTTCGGCAACAGAGAAAACAAATTCTTCATCAAGTACAACTGCAACCTTGAGTGCCTTTTCCTTTTCACCTCTGTCAAGCGCCAGGATTCTGTGTCCTGCAATTTTTGCAACACCCTCGCTGAATTCGTAGTAGTTCTGATATACGGTTTCAGCTTCTTCATCTGTTGCCTTTGATTCTATTTTTGCTGCCTTTTCGTAAAGGGCTCTGATTTTCTTTCTAAGCTCTGCATTGTCCGAAACGTCTTCTGCAATAATATCCATAGCACCCTGCAGGGCATCTTCAATAGTATTGATTTCCTTTTCTGCGTCTATGTACTTTTCGGCTTCTGTGTTCGGGTCGGCATTCTCCTGTGCAATTATAAATTCAGCAAGAGGTTCAAGTCCCTTTTCTCTTGCGATACTTGCTCTTGTCTTTCTCTTAGGCTTGTACGGACGGTAAATGTCCTCAACCTCAACAAGTGCTGTTGCATTTTCAAGAGCCTTAATGATTTCCTCTGTAAGTTTGCCCTGTTCTTCAATAGATGAACGGACTTCTTCCTTTCTTGCTTCAAGATTTCTCAGATAGTTCAGACGGTCGCTGAGTTCTCTGATAACCTGGTCGTCAAGAGAGCCTGTAAGCTCCTTTCTGTAACGTGCGATAAACGGAATTGTCTGTCCCTCGTCAAGAAGATTTACAGTATTGTCAACCTGTTCCTGTCTTATTTTAAACTCTTCTGCCAGTTTACTGTTAATGTCCATTGTTTTTCTCCATTTCATACATTTAAAGATACATAATATATAATATCATATTTTGGGAAGATTTTCAACTGTTTTTTGCGGTTGTAATGTAAAATTTATTCTTCCAAAAACAAAAACCGCCATACCTATGTATGACGGCTTAAACTTCATCTATTTATTTTTGTTCAACAACATTACCCATATCATAAAGACCCGCCTTGCAGTCCTTTACAAATACAGCGGCATTTACAGAACCTTCTGCAAATACATTTTTTGAGGCAGCTGAATGTGAAATTGTAATAGTTTCATCATTACCTGCAAATAAAACCTCATGAACACCTACGATAGTACCGCCTCTTACAGCGTGGATACCGATTTCGTTACCCTCACGCTTACGACGTACAGAATGTC
>JAZQZW010000032.1:0-6400 GCA_045634285.1 Oscillospiraceae bacterium | reverse complement strand
AACTATATTTTAAGGAGGTAATGTGCGAACAATGGATACTACGATTGCAATTATCTGCTGTGCGGCGGCTCTTATTGTAGGTGCGGTTGTAGCCGGAATTGTCTGTTTCAGGCTTGGTATTTCTTACAGAAAAAAGCAGGCTGAATCGGTAATGGGCTCTGCTGAAAAGGAAGCTGAAAAGCTTCTTGCTGATGCTGAAAAAGACGCTGAAACAAAAAAGAAAACTGCATTGGTTGAAGCTAAAGACGAAATTCACAAGCTTCGTACTGATGCCGAAAAAGAAATCAAAGACAGACGTTTTGAAGTTTCACGTCAGGAAAGACGAGTACAGCAAAAAGAAGAAGCTCTTGATAAGAAAAATGACAACATTGAAAAGAAGGAAGAACTCCTTCAGAATAAAATCAAGAATGCTGAAGAAAAACTTAAGGAAGCAGAAACAATCAAGAAAAGCCAGATGGATATTCTTGAAAGAATTTCTGAATTCACAAAGGAGCAGGCTAAGGAATACATCCTTAATATGCTCGATGGTGACCTGGTTCATGAAAAGGCTGTTAAGATTTCAGCTTATGAACAGCAGGTAAAGGAAGAATGCGAAGAAAAGGCAAGAAGCTACATTTCTCTTGCTATTGCAAAATGTGCCGCTGATCAGGTTTCAGAGGCAACTGTATCGGTAGTTCCGCTCCCGAATGATGAAATGAAGGGCAGAATTATCGGTCGTGAAGGTCGTAACATCAGAACGTTTGAAACTCTCACAGGCGTTGACCTTATTATTGACGATACTCCGGAAGCTATCACACTTTCATGCTTTGACCACGTAAGACGTGAAGTTGCAAGAATTGCACTTGAAAAGCTTATTGCTGACGGAAGAATTCATCCGACACGTATTGAAGAAATGGTTGACAAGGCAAGACGTGAGGTTGAATACAGAATCAAGCAGGAAGGTGAAAGAGCTGTTCTTGAAACAAATGTACATGGTATGAATCATGAGCTTATCAAGCTTATCGGTCGACTTAAATTCAGAACAAGCTATCGCCAGAATGTACTTAACCATTCAATCGAAGTAGCTCAGCTCTCAGGTATTTTGGCATCTGAACTTGGTGTTGATGCAAATCTTGCAAGACGTGCAGGTCTTCTCCACGATATCGGTAAAGCACTTACTGCTGAAATTGAAGGCTCACATGTTCAGATTGGTGTTGACGTATGCCGCAAGTACAAGGAAAATGCTGAGGTTATTCATGCTATTGAAGCTCACCATAACGATGTAGAACCAAGAACAGTTGTTGCCTGCATTGTACAGGCAGCTGACGCTATCTCTGCTGCAAGACCTGCTGCAAGAAGCGAAAACTACGAAAACTACATAAAGAGACTTCAGAAACTTGAAGAAATCTGTACTTCATACGAAGGTGTTGACAAGTGCTATGCTGTTCAGGCAGGACGTGAAGTACGTGTTATGGTTACACCTGAGGTTATCAACGATGAACGTATGGTAATCGTTGCAAGAGAAATTGCAAAGCAGATTGAAAACGAAATGGATTATCCGGGTCAGATTAAGGTTAATATGATTCGTGAAAGCCGTACAGTTGATTATGCGAAATAAAATGTTTAAGGAGCTGTTTTTACAGCTCCTTATTTAAAATCCATATAAGCAGGAACGAACTGTGATTGCCTGTTTATCTGATGTCAGAATTGAGGGCGACCAGTGGTCGCCCATACATTTTGAGATAAAAATTTTGAAATGGGGTATTAAATGGATTATGAAATGATATTTTCGGCAATAGCTCTTACTCTTGTAGTAATTATAATCGTTTTAGCTTATCGTTTTTTTAAAAAGAAAAAGGCACTTCCTTATAAGAAAAAATATATCTTGACAAAGAATGAACTGGTGTTTTATCAAAAGCTCAAACCTGTAGCAGATAAGTATGGATATAATATTATAGCTAAAATAAGACTTGCGGATCTTGTGGAAGTGGATACTTCACAAACAAAGGAATATGGTAAATATTTCCCGAAAATAAGTTCCAAGCACATAGATTTCGGACTTGTAAGTCCCGAAAATATGGAAGTACTGTATCTCATCGAACTTGACGACAGCTCACATCAGCGTGCAGACAGAATAGAACGTGACAAATTTGTTAATGCTCTTTGTCAAAAGGTAGGATATACTCTTATACGTACCTATAATGATACAGAAGAAGTAGAAAGAGTACTTTCGGGCAAGAAGAAATAATGCGAATTATATTAAACAATGAAAGGAACTAAAAATGAACAAGAATTATGAAAATCTTTTTGAAAAAGCTGTAAAGGCTTCAGAAAATGCTTATGCACCATATTCAAAATTCAAGGTTGGTGCAGCACTTTTATGCAAGGACGGTACGGTATATACAGGCTGTAACGTAGAAAATGCTGCTTATCCTTTGGGAAACTGTGCAGAGAGAACAGCAATTTTTAAAGCTGTATCAGAAGGAAAAAGAGAATTTGAAGCAATTGCTATTGCAGGGAGCAGCAACGATGACATGTCACAGCCGTGTTATCCATGTGGTGCGTGCAGACAGGTTATGGCAGAATTTTGCAGTGAAGACTTTAAGGTTGTATTGTCTGATACTGTACTTACCCTCAAAGAGCTTTTGCCGTATACTTTTTCACTTTAATATGCAATATGCATAAACAAAAGGTAAACATTTCCATATGTTTTTTTGTTAAAACAGTAGATTTTTGTAAAGAAAAATGTTATAATTTAGATTGTGGGAAATTATGAAAATCTAAATTATACAAGGAGTGAACAATAGATAATGAAAAAGTATCTGAAGTATCTGTCGGCTATGGCTTTTGGCGTGCTTCTTATATCAACAACGTCACTTACCGTTTCTGCTGATGAAACCGAAACTGTTACGGAAGCAGTAACGACTTCTGTTACAGATATTACTGAAACAACTTCCGAAACTACAGTTTCGGAAACAGCAATTTCAACAGTAACAGACCTTACAGAAACAACACCAACAGAAATAACTGATATTTCTGAAACAACAACTGAGCTATCTGACACAGAAATAAGCAGTTCAGATGTAACAACTACAGTTACAACAATCACAACCAAGGTAACTGTAACATGTCCTGAAATTAATGAAAGTATTGTTAACGGCTGGAACAGAATTGACGGAAAATGGTATTACTTTGATGGTAAAGAATTTATGACAGGCAAGCATCGTCTTGATTATGAATATTATATATTTGCAAATAACGGTGCGCTCAGAACAGGCTGGCAGACCATCAATGGTATCAGACGTTTTTACGATAGTGAAACTCATAGTCCTGTGTATGGCTGGGTTGATTACAGAGGTCACAGATACTATACAGACAAAAAAACAGGAAAGCTCACCGGCCTTCAGGTGATTGACGGAAATACATATCTTTTTACAGAGCAGGGAATAATGCAGACAGGTTTTGTCATGCATGGCGATTACATGTTTTACTGTGGTGAGAATGGTGCAATAGTTTATGGCGATGATAAAAGAACACCGATTCTTATCGGAGAAAATTATCATCTTATTTCACCAAAGGGATATGTTTTACGTGGTTGGCAGACAGTAAACGGCAGACGTTGTTTTTATGATTATGACACTGCGCTTCCTATTAACGGCTGGGTGCAGTTTATGGATAATGCCTACTATGTGGACAAGGTAATAGGAAAGTATACAGGCAAGCGTTACATTGAAAATCACCCATATATATTTGCGGATAATGGTATTTTGCAGACAGGTCTTATATATTTTAAGGAAGAAAATGTAACATCATATTTCTTTAATGACGGCAGAAGGGCAGTTTCTGAAATTGTTCATACTGATAACGGAAGCTATTACTTTGATGAAAACGGCTATATGAAAACAGGCTGGATAGCAATTGACGAAACATACTACTATTTTGATGAATACGGAAAAATGGCACTTGGTGTACGCAGAATAGACGGAAATATGTATTATTTCGGGGAAGATGGTAAAATGCGTACAGGTCTGCAGTCGGCAGACGGCACCAAGTATCTGCTTGATGAAAATGGTATTATGCAGTTTGGCTGGCAGACTGTTCAGGGAAAGACTTATTATTTTAAAACTGCTGACGGAAAGGCTTACAGCGGCTGGAATAAAATCGATGGAGAAACCTATTATTTCGGAAAGGATTTTTCCCTTGCAAAAGAATGGTTGACTATAAATGGCTACACTTATTATCTTGGCGATGACGGTGTATTAAGAACAGGCTGGCAGACAATTGACGGCAAAACATATTATTTCAGCACAGACAAGGATAATACAGGTGCTATGTATACATACCGTCATAATATAGATGGTGAGGATTATCTTTTCTATTCAACAGGTGTTATGGAAACAGAGGGTAATCAGAAAATAGTAGTAAAAGCACTTTCTCAGCTCGGACAGGAAGGCGGTCAGCCATACTGGACCTGGTGGGGATATAACTTCCGTATCGAATGGTGTGCATGCTTTGTTTCATGGTGTGCAACTCAGTGCGGATATACTCAGGACGGACAGATACCTAAGTTTATTTCTTGTAAAGTTGGCATCGACTGGTTCAAAAATCATAAGCAGTGGATGGGCAGAGATTATATTCCAAAACCGGGCGACTTTATCTTCTTTGACTGGGAGCCTGACAGCGTAGCTGACCATATTGGTATTGTTGACTATTACGAAGATGGTTATGTTTATACTGTTGAGGGGAACAGTAGTGACGAAGTAAGAAAACGTGTCTACGATATAAAATCCGAAGAAATTTACGGATTTGCTGCTCCGAATTTTACACTATCGAAAGGATTTGAATAATGAAAATTAAAAATATAATTTCAACCTTATGTGTTTCTGCTGCTGTACTGATATCATCAGTAAGCGTTTATGCCAAAGATGTGGAAATGGACGCAGATGCATATCAGCCTGATGAAATATGCGGATACATAAATCTTAAGCCTTCAACCGACGCAGATGTTTATCTTAAGGTGTACAGACATACTCCTGAAACAGTAGAGGAAGGATATCTTGTTTATGACACTGTAATTGCGGCTGATACTGTACATATTTCAAATAACTATGTATACGGACTTGAGTACAATGATTACAATATTGACAAGGGTACTTATGACGGTTATTATGATATCTTTGTCGGTGTTCACAGACATGTAGATTCAAATGAAGAAGAAGACATCGCTTACAATAAATTGGTTCTTACAGTTGAGGATATCAACTTTACAGGATACGAAACATTCTGTAATATCAATGTTACAGTTGTGGAAGAAGAACTTGAAGAACCTCTTTGCGTTGCAAGCGGTGAAAAGCCGAACAAGACATATGATATGACATTTTCATGTGTGGAAATAGTTGAGCCTGAATATGTTCAGGGTGATGCAAACAATGACGGAAAGCTTAATGTAAGAGATGCGGCATTTATTGCCTCAAATCTTGCGCAGGGCAAAGCTGAAGAACTTCCGGCACACAGTGATATCAATGCAGATGAAAAGGTAAATGTAAGAGATGCAGCGTTTATTGCATCATATCTTGCAGGTGCAGCAACGCTTCCTGATACATCAGACCCGACAGAACCTTCATCTGAAGTAACTGAACCAACAGAGGCGGTTACAGATACTACCGAAACAACAGATGTTACAGAGACTACTGAACCTTCAGAAACAACGGATATCACTGAAGCTACAGACCCTGCAGAAACAACAGCAGTTACAGATGTGGTTGAAACAACAAATTTAGACATAATCACCGAAACAACTGATTCTACTGTTTCAACTGATAATACAGAAGTAACAGACATTACAGAAATTACCGATGTGACAGAAACAGAATAATGAATTATCTGCATAAAGGTTGACAAATTTCAGAAAATGAAATATAATTAATGTGTGAGCGGGCTATACGGCAGCGGAAACGATTTAGTTTATGAGGAAAGTCCGGGCATCACAGAGCAGGATAACTGATAACATCAGCCGGAGGCGACTCCCGGGACAGTGCAACAGAAATATACCGCCCGTTATTACGGGTAAGGGTGGAAAGGTGAGGTAAGAGCTCACCGGAATGCAGGAGACTGTATTGGCGTGTAAACCCTATCCGATGCAACGCCTATTGGTACTTTTACATCAACATTTGCTCGATGGGTGTAAGAGTAATGGCGGCTTGAGCCTGCAGGCAACTTCAGGCCTAGATAAATTGCCGTACACGACAGAACCCGGCTTATCGGTCCGGTCACAATAAAGTACCCTCCCAATCGGGAGGGTGTTTTATTTGTAATTGTACATTAAATTTTAATTTATCTTTCTAAATCTACTTTATAATTCCGTTCATTTCTTTGCATGCACAAAGAAACGAACCAAAGAAATGCACAAGCTTTTTCTTTT
>JAZQZW010000031.1:0-12051 GCA_045634285.1 Oscillospiraceae bacterium | reverse complement strand
TTTATTCCAGCCTTTTCCTTACTCTTACTTGCCCTCGTCAGAAAGCTTTATTATTATACCACGCCACACACCAATTGTCAACCAGTTTCTGCACTTTTTTGCACACTTTTGTCACTTTTGGAGACTTTCGCAGTTTTTGGGGATTGTTTTGTCATTTTATAGGCATTTTTGCTACCTTAATGTTATATGATATATCACACAATTATTATTAACCATTTATTTACATGATATACAATTATTCCTTAGGTTTTTCCGAAATTGTATTCATAACATTTCCATCAATATCTATTTCAATTATATCCGTATTAAAAGGGTCGAGAGCTACTTCGATAAATATTCTGTCATCCTGACACTGAACACCAACAATAGTATACTCTCCATCATCTTCTTCATCATAAATATAATCGCTTTTA
The DNA here is from genome assembly GCA_045634285.1 of Oscillospiraceae bacterium. Lineage (GTDB taxonomy): Bacteria > Bacillota > Clostridia > Oscillospirales > Ruminococcaceae > Porcipelethomonas. The sequence continues at coordinate 11,638 of JAZQZW010000031.1, read as the reverse complement.
AAAATCAATGATTTTTCTTTCCCGTCATACTTATAAAGGGCATCTTGTTCACTATATAAAATATAATCTCCGAAGAAACAATATCTTCTATCCGTTAAGAAATCAGCCTTCAGAACCAACTCCACTGTTTCATTCTGCATGTTAAATCTATATAGTTTATTTTTTGTAAACTCATTTCCATGTACAAAATACATGTACCCATTATTAATTCTACCAACTATCGCCCAATTATCTGCCCATTCGTCAAAATCTTTTCTTTCTTCCGTCTGCATATCATAACAGGCAAAATTACTTGGATATCTTATTATATTACTGTCCTGCTCAGTGTAATTATACCAAACCTTATTATCATATACTGCAAAATTATACAGTTCAACTTCATCATTATCAAATTCAAGTATATCCTCAGTGTTTTCCCAATTGTAATCCGTTCTGCATATCACTTTTTTATCATCATTTTTGCAAACATAATAAATATATTCTTCTGTAAAATATACATCTGTTCTTATGTTCATATCTTCTTTAAGAACAGCAAATTCACCGTTTTCAAGTTTACATAGTTTATACTTTCCTCCTTCTTCAAGCAATTCCATATAGATTGCATTTCCGTCAAAGTAATATGAAGCCTCATAGCCCTCCATTTCGTCAAATATTGTCTGATTTCTGTCTAAATCCTCAAAGCATAACACATAATTCGCACTTGCTCTTCCTTCAATTTCAACTGGATAATAGCATCCGTTCTCAGCATAATAAATAAACTTACTGGTATTATTAAAACTCCATTTTTCTTCTTCGGTTAAATTAAGTTCATCTGCCTTTGAAATTTCCGTTTTGGTGACAGTCGTAACAGTAGTTGCTGTAGTTGTTTTAACATCTTTTCTTTCAGGTATAGTCGTTACACCTGTAAAACTTTCATCTTCTTCGATTGTCATGACAACCTTTTTATTCTCCCAATCGTAATTCACTGTAACATCTTCGCCAATATCTGTTAATGTATAGCATACATGTGTCACATCTAAAATAACGTCTTTTTCAATAGCCTTGCAAACACCTATACCACCATGCAAAATAGGTATCAGGTCATAATCCATATTTTTCTCAGTTAAACTGATTTCCTGAAGATTTAAAATATACTCCCTGTCCCCTTTTGTCACTTCTGCTATATAATCATTCTGCCAGTTTACCTCATACCCTGCTCCCTTCAGAACAGCCGTAAAAGGCATTTCAGCATAATCTGCTGCTTCACGATTTAATATTTTATGAAGTAAAACATTTTCATCTGTAATTCTCTGATTGTTAATATATAACTCAGCCTTATAAACATTTTCCATAATGTAAAATCTTCCACGTGCTATTGCAATCTCCACTCCTAACGTCGAAGTAAGCATCATTATAACAAGCCCCACCGCAATAATCGCAACTTTCAATATTCTATTTTTCATCTCAATACCTCATATCAAAAAACCGAAGCTTTACGCTCCGGTTTCCTCATTTGTAATCTCAAGCTTTTTGGCTTTAATTTTAGAAATCCAGTTATCCTCAGTAAGTAAAACTGTAAATTCAATATTATCGTAAATAACGCTTGGTGCTTCATCCTGCTCAGGAATACGTCCCAGCAAATCAACAATAAACGCACTCATAGTATCATAGTTGTGATCCTCAGGCATTACAAGACCCAGCTGTTCCTCAACATCTTCCGGACGTGTATCACCCGAAATCGTGTAGACATCATCGTCAATGCAGACAATTTCTGCCTTTTCATCATCATATTCGTCCTGAATATTACCCACAATTTCCTCTAAGATATCCTCAAGACTTACAAGTCCTGCCGTACCACCGTATTCGTCCACAACAATGGCACACTGACACTTCTGCTTTGTAAGAGTTTCAAAAGCGTCGTTGCACATACATGTTTCTGGGAGATAAACAGCCTTTCTCATAAACTGACGAATAGTAAAATCCTCCGAATGTTCACAGCCCACAAGACACAGCAGGTCCTTAACGTAAATCATACCGATAATTTTATCCACAGTACCCTCATAAACAGGAATACGTGAATAACCTTCATTGATTGCAAGGTACACTATATCCCCTATTTTCGAGTTTATGTCGATAGCCACAATATCCTTACGGTGTGTCATAACGTCCGAAACGTCCACATCGCCAAACTCAAAGATATTGTTTATCATTTCGCACTGACTTTCCTCAATTACGCCTGTTTCATTACCCGTATCAACAAGGTGACGTATATCTTCTTCAGTTACAGCATCATTTTTAGCCTTTGCCGAACCACCGAAAATCCTGCACACAACTGCCGCAATTGCATAAGCAAGCAACGCAAAGGGATACAGAATCGTTGTATAAATTTTAACAGGCAACACAACTGCCGCTGCAAATTTTTCTGAATTTTTCGTAAGCTTTCTCGGAACGATTTCCGCCACACCCGATATGGCAATTGTTGCTCCAAGTGCAATCAGAAACAGAAAAGCAAAAGACTTATAATCATAACCCCAGCCAAGAAAATTCTCAGCAAGGAAAAATACTGAAAATCCCATAAGCAAATCAAGCCCGATTCTGCCAACAGCAAAGGAATTTTTCAGCCATGATTCCCGCTCCATAAGCTTTTGAAGCTTAACATACTTTTCTTCCTTTTCAGCAAGAGTCTTAACCTTTGCCTCGTTTGCGTCAATAACCGCAAATTCGCATGCTCTGAAAAAGCTTTTTAAAATAACAGCAATAATTAAAATAGCAGCAAATAAGCGTAACCACCCGTCAATTTCCATGTTTGTTCTCCTTTATGTATATATATTGATTATAGTATAATATATTTAATGGGATTTGTCAACTTTTATTCACAAAAACAACCACCCCTTAGGGCAGTTGTTTCTGAAGGTAGTTTATGAAAAAATATTGGAAAAATACTGTTTTTACGCATTAGCGTCAACATGCTTTGTCATCGACCATACAAATTCAATTGTTGGCTGTGCGTCTGCAAGTCTCTTCCAGTTTGCGTTCGGATTTGATTTGCCTGTAATATTGAATGTACACATATTACCATCAGCCGCCTGAGCTTCTGTTGTAAGCTCATACTTATAGCCATCTGTTTCATCATAAGTCACTTCGAAATTACTGCTGTTAAGTTCGTCAAGTGTTTTGTCAATTTCCACACCCTCATCTGTAATTGCGGTTGTTTCAGAAGTCTGAGCCGCATTTACAATTGCAAGGTAAACATTAGCCTTTGCGTCATCTCCGCTGAAATCATCTGTTGCAGAAAACTTTAAATCCCCGCTGTTTTCGATGATTGCTGTAAGCTTCATATCAACCTTAACTGCACTCTTGCTTTCAAATTTAAGATTATCTGATGTGCTGCTGTATGTTACATCTCCGCCCTGAACTGCCGGAGCATTTGCGAAGAAAAGTGTACCTTCTGAGAAAGTCGCACCATATCTTGCACCGGAAGTGCCGTTGATAAGTCCCTGTGGGTCCATGATAAAGTCAAGGGTATTATCTGAAATTGTCGGCAATGTTACAGTTACAACCTCAAAATCAATTATGTCCTCTACTGTACCCACACCTGTTGCTGAACCGACAACATCTGCTGTTTTCCCTGTAAAAGCAGGTAAACCACCATTTTATTTCCAAACACCATTTGGATTTCCGTTATTCAATAAAGTACAAACTTCACCATTTGCGAATTGTTCTGTTGATTTGCCAAGAACATTTGTTACTGTTGTTGCTGTATCGCTACTATTTCCGACTCCCTCTCCTGTATAAACAGTATTGTCATAATAACAGTTTGTGATTGTGCCGCTATAACTGTAACCACACACGCCACCGACAATATCAGTTCCGCTTACTGCACCTGTGTTATAGCAGTTTGTGATTATGCTACCTGCACCACACACGCCACCGACATTTCTTTCTCCGCTTACAGTACCTGTGTTATAGCAGTTTATGGCATAGCCACTGTTACTACCGCACACGCCGCCGATATGAGAATTTCCATTGACATTGCCTGTGTTATAGCAGCTTGTGATTGTACCATTATCATTTTTACCACACACGCCACCGACAAGCCCACTTCCCTTAAAATACGAATTTACGACGCCAACACTCTTTATTTCTGAACCACTTCCTATGTAACCGAAAAGTCCTACATAATTCTGTCCTGAATTATTGAAATAAAGTCCGCTGACTGTGTGGTTTTGTCCGTCAAATTTACCTGTGTATTTAAATATAAGATCACCAATCGGTGTCCATTCTTTCCAGCCACTTGCCTTTGTACCGTTACAGCCTGCAACATTGCCCGTATTTACAACAATATCAGCTGTAAGCTCTGCATTTACAACAAAAGTATTGCCACCATTTACAATATTTGCAAATGCATACAACTGGTCTGCTGTGCCGATTTCATAGCAACTATCTCCGTCATTGTCACTGAGTGTTACGTTTGTAGTAGCGTCCGTAATGTCAGCCGCCGCACTTACAGTAAAATCAAATCCGAACATATCAGACTTATCTGTAAAATCCCCAACAAACGGGAAAAGCATTACCGCCGCAATCAGAAAAGCGGTTAAATTTTTAATCCTGTTTTTCATAATTATACCTCCATGCATTATTATTTTAATTTATTATAGCACAATCTATATAATATTGCAATATTTTAAACTAAATTTGTGCATTTTGTATTGGGGTTTGGATATTTGAATTAACATAAGGCATGTTTTTTGTGAAATGTGTATGCAAAAAGGACGGTTTTTAAACCGCCCTTTTAATCAATTATAACAAGCCCTTTGCAAGAGCTGCTGCGATTGCTGCCGCATCACGAACGTTTACTTTTCCGTCGCCATTAAAGTCAGCTGAAATAGGGAGCTTGTCACCCTCACCGTTAGCCATGGCAGACGCAATAAATGCAGCATCACGAACGTTTACCTTACCATCACCGTTTGCATCACCTGCGAGGAAATTAATTTCGCTGTCCCATTCGCAGATAAACGCAAATGTCTGGATACCAACTTCGTCACCTGTATTGTCATCGCCACTTGCTTCGTTGGCACAGTCATTCCACTTGCCCATGTGAGCAGTCCAGTTTTCGTAGTTTACATCCTTGTTTGTAAAACGGATATAATATTCTTCACTTCTGTGGAAGTCAGGCTGATTGTCGTCCCAGTTTGTGTAATCAAATTCAGTGTCGTCAACCCACATCCATTTTTTTGTTTTCTTATCAAGATAACCGCCAATCCAGAAGTTATCAAACTCAGGGCTCTGAGTAGAAAGCATTTCTACCACATACTGTTCTTCTTCATCAGCAACAGTAGCAAGATGACCACCCATAAGCTCACAGTATTCCTTTGCATAAATCCATGAAATAGAGTTATTGAATACCTTATAATAGTGTCCGTTGTATTCTACTACATCTTCTTCAAAATCAATTTCTACCTTTTCTGTATCTGTAAATTCAAGGTAGTTGTCATACCATATATCAATAATCGTAACCTGAGTACCTGCATTTTTAACTTCACGTTCAAGCTTTGAAGTAATATCTTCATCAGAAGCTGTTGCAGCATAAGGAATTGCCATATCAGAAGCATACTGCTGATAGATAAGACTGTTTCTGTAAGCAGTATGCATATCTTCTGCATTATTCTGACTTGATGTTTCATCATAATCATAATATTCTGTTTCAACAGCCGCATCCATGTAGTTTCCCACATTATACTGCATTAAAACAGCCATTTTCGCCATAGCTTCATCATTTGCATCAAATAAAGAATCAATAGCATCAGCTGCAGTACTCATACTGCTCACATTCGGAATATTCTTTTTAATTGTCGCCCATATATCCGAATAGAAATCATTATCACTGTCCGAGTCTATTGCTTCAATAGCCTTTATAACACTGTCACAAGCAGCTGAAAAATCCACATCAGCAGAAGCGTTTTTCATTTCTGTTAAAAGGTCAATCTTATCCTGAATAAGCTCACTGTCAGCAAGAGCAACTACGATTACACTGTAATAATCATACGCATTATTTGACGCTTCTGAAAGAGCCTCTGAATAATCTGTAAGTTCCTGTTCATATCCAAGCTTTTTAAGGGCATTAAGCATTTTTGTGTTATCGGATGCACTTGTACTTTCAAGCATTTTCTGTGCCTGTTCTTCACTTGAAGCCGCGCCTGCATCAACAAGTTCAGTAAGTAAAGAAAGTGCAAACTTACCTGTCTTGCTCATAAGTGTATTAAAATCATAAGTTGAAATCGAAACATTTTCCGATTCATAAGTCAGAAAACCAACAAGAAAAATTTCATACGCCTGCTGTACTGTAACATCACCAAGAAGTTCAGGATTAAAAGAAAGATCTCCGTCCTGAGCAAGGATAGCTTCAGCAAGAGTATCACAAACAGAAGCCGTTGTGCCGTTTGGATTGTAAAGACCATAAGCCTCATCAGACTGACCTGTTTCAAGACTTACGTAACCATTGAGTACACTGTCTGCGAGATAGTTGTCTACATTGTTGTACCCCGGAACAGTTTCAACCGCATTTGCAGCAATACCACCTGCAATACACATATTTACGCCACAGATAACCGCCATGGCAGTACTTAAAAATTTTCTCTTTAAATTCATTTTACTTCTCCTTTCAAAATGCTTTCAAGGAATATTATACTCCTAATTTTTACCTGTGTCAACTTATAAAACAACCAAATTTCACTTGACACATTGAGGAAAAAGGGTTATAATAATAAAAGAAAGAGCATACCGATAGACGGTCGCTCCCATTATTTAGGATTTAAAAATAAACCGCCAATGTAGGAAGCTGGCGGTTTATTTCTTTATGTTATGATAAACAGTTATAATTAAAGTTGTGTAAGCAATAAGTGCAATACTAAACTGAAAAAAATCAGACCAAGTAACATAACCCATATTATCACCCCCATTTTCATAAAGTATGAATAAATGGGAGCATGAAATCGACCGCCTATTGTCGTTCGGTACACCCTCAATAAAAATTATACAATAACATGTCGAAAAAGTCAATGAAAAACGCTCTCTTTATAAAGAGAGCGTTTTTATTTATATTATAAAATTCGGATTAACCCATTACAACTTCAACATTGTGTGTCTTACCGTCTGAGAATACAGGAAGAACATTGCCTTCGATTGCATTACCATCAACAGTAACAGACTTGATACCCTTGCAAACGTGGTCAGGGTTCTTGATGTCGATTTCGTAAGTAGCGCCTCTGAACTGTCTTGTAGCCTTGAAGCCGTCCCATGCAGCAGGGATACTTGGATCAACCTTAAGACCGTCAAAGTCAGGCTGTACACCAAGAATGTACTGTGAAATAGCAACCATGTTCCATGCAGCAGTACCTGTGAGCCATGAGTTCTTACCTTCACCGAATCTGCTTGCATCCTTACCTGCGATCATCTGACCATATACGTAAGGTTCTGTCTTGTGAAGTTCTGAAATTTCTTCATTGAATGCAGGAGCAATCTTTGAATAGTATTCAAATGCCTTGTCGCCACGACCTGCGTAAGCTTCAGCACAGATAATCCAAGCATTGTTGTGTGTGAAGATACCTGCATTTTCCTTATATCCGCCCGGATATGTTGAGATTTCACCGTACTGAACATAGTACTTTGTGAAAGCAGGGTTATTAAGAACAAGACCGTACTGTGTATTGAGGTACTTGTCGATAGATTCAAGAGTCTTGATATCAGCACCCTGATCCTTACCGATTTCTGACATAACAGCGAAGCCCTGTGGTTCGATGAAGATCTTACCTTCTTCACATTCCTTTGAACCCATCTTTTCGCCTGAAGCGTCGTAAGCTCTGAGGAACCAATCACCGTCAAAAGCGTGTTCCATAACATTAGCCTTCATCTTATCGATTTCAGCCTGAGCCTTGTCAGCTTCATCATTCTTGCCGAGGTGACGGAGAATACCAACATAAGCAGGACCTGCGTATGTAAAGAGTGTAGCAACCATTACTGATTCAGCAACCTTTGAGTAGCCGCCTTCTGCTGCAAACTTAGGGTTTGTATATGTCTGGAAGCTTTCGCCCGGCTTATCTGAGAAGCATGAAAGGTTGATACAGTCATTCCAGTCAGCTCTCATTGCAAGTGGAAGTCCGTGTGGACCGAGGTTGTTTACAATGTGATAGAATGAAACTGTAAGGTGATCAAGCATAGTCTGAGCCTTTGATTCATCATTATCGTATGGTACCATTTCATCGAGGATTGACCAGTCGCCTGTTTCCTTGATGTATGAACCAACTGAAAGGATCATCCACAGTGGGTCATCTGAGAAGTCACCACCGATATCTGAGTTACCCTTCTTTGTAAGTGGCTGATACTGGTGATAGCAACCACCGTCTTCAAGCTGAGTTGAAGCAAGGTCGATAAGTCTTTCTCTTGCTCTGTCAGGAATCTGGTGAACGAAACCGAGAATATCCTGGTTAGAGTCTCTGAAGCCCATACCACGGCCGATACCGCTTTCAAAGTATGAAGCAGAACGTGAAAGGTTAAATGTAACCATACACTGATACTGGTTCCAGATGTTAACCATTCTGTCAACCTTATCATCAGGAGTGCTTACATTAAAGATACCGAGGAGCTTATCCCAGGCAGCCTTAAGTTCAGCAAGACCTGCCTGAACCTTTTCAGGTGTATTGTACTTTTCGATCATTGCATGAGCGATTTCCTTGTTGATTGTCTGACCATCAGCTTCAAACTTCTTGTCAGCTGGGTTTTCAACATAACCAAGGATAAATACGAGTGTCTTGCTTTCGCCCGGAGCAAGTGTAATTTCCTTGTAGTGTGAAGCGATTGGTGACCAGCCGTCTGCAAATGAGTTTGTAGCCTTGCCGTCAACAACTGCCTGTGGATCACCAAATCCGTTGTAAAGACCGATGAATGAATCTCTGTCTGTATCGTAACCGTCAATAGCGTCGTTTACTGTATAGAAAGCGTAGTGATCACGTCTGTCTCTGTATTCTGTCTTGTGGTAGATTGTTGAACCTTCAACTTCTACACGACCTGTTGAGAAGTTTCTCTGGAAGTTTGTGCAGTCATCCTGAGCGTCCCATAAGCACCATTCAGCAAATGAGAAGAACTTGAATGTCTTTGCAGCACTGCCGTTATTTGTAAGAACAACCTGCTGAACTTCACCTGCATAATCCTGTGGTACGAAGAAAGTAACTTCAGCTGTAATATCATTCTTAGCACCCTTGATGATTGTGTAACCCATACCGTGACGGCATTCATAGCTGTCAAGCTCTGTCTTACATGGTGACCAACCAGGGTTCCAGAGAGTACCATTATCGTTAATATAGAAATAACGTCCGCCCATATCAATTGGAACATTGTTGTAGCGGTAACGTGTAATTCTTCTGAGTCTTGCATCCTTGAAGAATGAATAACCACCTGCTGTATTGGAAATCAGAGAGAAGAATTCCTGAGTACCGAGATAGTTGATCCATGGATAAGGTGTTCTTGGGGAAGTAATGACATATTCTTTTTTAGCGTCATCAAAAAAACCGAATTTCATATTTTTACTCCTTTTATAAATGTTTTGTCAATCAGCATAAATGCCGTTTACAATTAAATACATTATATCATAAAAATTTATACTGTTCAAGCAGTTTTGACAAAAAATTTATATTTTTTTAATTTACTTATATTTGTTACAAAAAATCTTATAAAATTTCGTATTATCCTCCAACAAGATTTGAAATGTAAAATATTGCCGAAGATAAAACCATACCGATTATTGTCGGAACAAATATAACTGCTAACGTATATTTAAGCCCTCCCGTTTCTTTTTTTATTGTAAGACAGGTTGTGGAGCATGGAAAATGAAAAATTGTAAATACAAGCATACAAAGTGCAGTAATCCAGCTCCAGCCATTTTCTGTAAGAATATTTTGTATTGTAACAGAATCAGTAATATCCACAAGTGTTCCCGAGGACATATAGCACATTAAAATTATAGGCAGTACTATTTCATTGGCGGGAAATCCCAGAAGAAATCCAAGCAGAATAACTCCGTCCATTCCAAGTATATGCCCCAGAGGATTTAAAAATTCCGAAATGTGTACAAGTATGCTTGAATTTCCCACAGTTACATTTGCAAGAATCCATATAATAAGGCCTGCCGGTGCGGCAACGGCACAGGCTCTCCCAAGCACAAATATTGTTCTGTCAAATATTGAACGAACTATAACTTTTGCAATCTGAGGTTTTCTGTATGGCGGAAGCTCAAGAATAAAGGTTGATGGTACACCCTCAAGAACTGTTTTCGACAAAATCCATGATACAACGAGTGTCATAAGTACAGCCAGTACTATTAATCCAAGTAAAACAAGAGCCGAAACACCAAAACGCAGTGCTCCCGTAAGAGTTGAGGTAAAGAATATCGAAATAATTGTTATGAGGGTCGGAAAACGTCCGTTACATGGCATAAAACAGTTTGTGATAATAGCAATAATACGTTCTCTTGGCGACTCTATAATACGACACCCTGTTACTCCCGCAGCATTACAGCCAAGTCCCATAGCCATAGTAAGAGCCTGTTTTCCACATGCACCCGAACGTCTGAAAAGCCTGTCAAGATTGTATGCTGCTCTCGGCAGATAACCTACATCTTCAAGTAGAGTGAACAAAGGAAAGAAAATAGCCATAGGAGGAAGCATTACCGAAACAACCCATGCAAGTACACGATATACTCCGTTTACAGCAAGTTCCCTCACCGTTTCATGACAGTTTACATATTCAAGAAACTCATAAATCTTATCTCCGACAAAAAACAGAAATCTTGAAAGCAGTTCAGACGGATAGTTCGCCCCTACTGCCGTAAGCCAGAATATAATACCTAGTATTCCTATCATAATAGGTATGCCCCATATCCTGCTCGTCAGAACAGAATCTATTTTTCTGTCATGATTTACCTTTTGATTTTTGCGTTCAACAACCTCATCAGCAATTGCTTCTGCCTTTCTTACTACAGACGAAACTATACTGTCACTGAGCTTTTGCTGTCCCATGCAGGCTTTTGCTAAAACTTCTGTACTTTTGTTAAGTGTTCCAAATATTTCTGTGGCAATATCGCAGTCAAGGTAAACACTTATTTTATTGCACAGCTTTTCATCGGATTCAAGCAGACGAAGTACAGTCCATCGGATTGAAAGTCTGTCATTTACATACTTTTCTGCCTGCTCTGAAATTATTTTTATTTCCTGCTCAATAATTTCTTCATAATCAACCTGTAAAGGTGATATTTCATTATTATCTATCGTATCAGCCAGAGCCTGCATAAGCCTGTTTATACCCTTGCCATCCCTTGCGGTTATCCCTACTACAGAAACTCCAAGTATTTCTGATAGTTTTTCAGTATCCACGCTTATATTTTTCTTTTCTGCTTCATCCATTAAATTTACACAGACAACAACCTTTGATGTTATTTCAAGTATCTGCAAAACAAGATTTAAATTTCGTTCAAGACACGTTGCATCACATACAACTATAACAGCATCAGGATTTTCAAAACACAGAAAATCCCTTGCCGCTTCTTCTTCAGCAGAATTTGCAACAAGCGAATATGTACCCGGAATGTCCGCAAAAAGATATTTTCTGC
>JAZQZW010000030.1:0-19750 GCA_045634285.1 Oscillospiraceae bacterium | reverse complement strand
AACATTTAAAACTATTTCTTTATTTGTTGGGAGAATTGGCATTCATGCAGACTATCTGAAACAGTTTGCTTTCATCGGGCGTGATTGTACTTTTACGGGGAAACAGTTTAAGTTTTTGTAAAGTACGCAGTTGAAATTTTTGTTTGTTGAAACTTTCTTTACAAAGAAAGTTTGGGCATTCTTTTGTTACTTTTTTTGTGCAAGCAAGAAAACTAAAGAGTATAAAAGAACGCTAAAAATATATTTTCTAAAAAATCAGATTCACAATACAATAAAGGAGAACAATATGTATTATTTAAAAACAGAAGCAGCTTTTGACGCTGCACACTTTTTACACGATTATGACGGCAAGTGCAGTAACATTCATGGGCACAGATGGAACATTGAGGTTACTGTTCAGAATGCCTTTTTACAGAGAAGCGGACAGCAGAAGGGTATGATTATGGATTTTGCCGACCTTAAAAAGGTGGTAAAGACAATTGCTGACCACTATGACCATTCCCTTATTTACGAAAAGGGTACATTTCAGACTGATACCCTTGAATGCTTAAAGCGTGACGGTTTCAGACTTGTTGAGGTGCAGTTCAGACCTACTGCCGAAAATTTTGCAAGACATTTTTATATGATACTCAAGGAAAGAGGATACCGTCCGACCAACGTTGCAGTTTATGAAACACCGAACAACTGCGCTATGTACGGAGAGGAATAACTATGGGGAATGCAGTTTATAATGTAGCCGAAAAGTTCGTCAGCATAAACGGAGAGGGTACAAGAGCAGGACAGCTTGCTGTTTTTATAAGGTTTACAGGCTGTAATCTCCGTTGCTCCTACTGTGATACAATGTGGGCAAATGATAAGAATGCCTCTCACACAAAAATGACAGCAGAGGAAATTTATTCCTACATAAAGGAAACAGGGGTTAAGAATGTAACCATAACAGGCGGTGAACCTCTTTTACAGGAAAATATAAGTGAACTGCTTGAGCTTATCGGTTTGGACAGAGAGCTTTACTGTGAAATCGAAACTAACGGTTCGGTTGATTTAAAGCCGTTCTGTGGCATTGAAAACAGACCGTCATTTACTATGGACTATAAGCTCCCCTCAAGCAATATGGAAGAATTTATGTGTACCGATAATTTCAGTCTGCTTTCTGAAAGGGATACTGTGAAGTTTGTTTCGGGAAGTATGGCAGATCTGATAAAAGCTAAGGAGATTATGGAAAGGTATAATCTTGTGGGCAGAGTGAATGTGTATATAAGTCCTGTTTTCGGAAATATTGAGCCGAAGGAAATAGTTGATTTTATGATTGAAAACAAGCTGAATGATGTGAATTTACAGCTTCAGCTTCACAAGATAATATGGGACCCTGATATGAAAGGAGTATAAAAATGATTGACAAGGAAGCAATAATGAAATGCGTAAGGGGAATAATTATAGCAATCGGTGATGACCCTGACAGAGAAGGTCTTGCAGAAACTCCAGAAAGAGTTGCAAACATGTATGAAGAAATGTTTGAGGGTATGAACTATACCAATCAGGAGATAGCCGAAATGTTCAACAAGTCATTTGACTGTCAGAGTAACGGAGGAGATATTGTAATAGTGCGTGATATTGATGTTTTTTCCCATTGTGAGCATCATCTTGCACTTATGTATGATATGAAGGTATCTGTTGCGTATATTCCGGAAAATAAGGTGCTGGGACTTTCAAAAATCGCAAGAATTGCTGAAATGGCGGCAAAGCGCTTGCAGTTACAGGAAAGAATAGGTTCGGATATTGCAGAGATTATTTCAATTGCGGCAGGTACAAGAAATGTTGCCGTTGTCATTGAGGGTAAGCACTCCTGCATGACAGCAAGGGGTATTAAAAACTGTAATTCGGTAACACGTACCACAACACTCAGAGGCAACTTTAAAACAGATGTAAACTTACAGAACAGACTTATGTTAATGTTACAATAGGAGGTATTATGAAAGCACTTGTGTTATTAAGCGGCGGTCTTGACAGTGCCACATGTCTTGCACTTGCAGTTGAAAACTACGGAAAAGAAAATGTAATTGCATTATCAGTTTCCTATGGACAGAAGCACACAAAGGAAATAAAGGCGGCAGAGGATATCGCAAAGTTTTACGGAGTTGAGAAAACAGACCTTGACCTTTCACTTATTTTTAAATTTTCAGATTGTTCACTTCTTGCGTCATCAGATACGGAAATTCCTCATGAATCATATGCTGATCAGCTTGAAAAAACAGAGGGTGCACCTGTTTCCACTTATGTGCCTTTCAGAAACGGACTGTTTTTGTCCTCAGCGGCGGCTATTGCAATTTCAAGAGGTTGCAGCGTGATTTATTACGGGGCACATTCTGACGATGCGGCAGGAAGTGCATATCCTGACTGCTCGGAAGTGTTCAACAATGCTATGAATACAGCTATCTATGAGGGAAGTGGAAGACAGCTTAAAATAGAAGCACCTTTTGTAGGTATGACAAAGGCTGATGTTGTAAAGATGGGGCTTGAGCTTGGGGTTCCTTATGAGCTGACATGGAGCTGCTATGAGGGGGGAGAAAAGCCTTGCGGCACATGCGGTACATGTATAGACAGAGCAAAAGCATTTGAGATGAATAATATTAACGATCCGGCAATAAAGGAGTAAATTATGGAAAAGAGAGAAAAGGAAAACCTTACATTACTTGGAAATCAGAACACAAAATACTGTGACGACTATGCCCCAGAGGTACTTGAAACATTTGACAACAAGCACCCAGACAATGACTACTTTGTAAAATTCAATTGTCCCGAATTTACAAGTCTTTGCCCTATTACAGGACAGCCTGACTTTGCTACAATTTACATTTCATATATTCCCGATGTGAAAATGGTTGAAAGCAAATCCTTAAAGCTTTATCTTTTCAGCTTCAGAAATCATGGTGATTTCCATGAGGACTGCGTAAATATTATCATGAAGGATCTGATAAAGCTTATGGATCCTAAGTATATTGAAGTATGGGGGAAGTTTACTCCAAGAGGTGGTATTTCAATTGACCCGTACTGTAATTACGGCAAACCGGGTACTAAGTATGAACAGCTTGCACAGAACAGACTGTGGAACCACGATATGTATCCTGAAAAGGTTGATAACAGATAAAACTTGACAAATTATGCAATATATGGTAAAATACTTTTTAATTTACAAAATTGAATTTTTGTGAATTGAAATTTATGTCATTTAAAAGGAGAAAAAACAATGGACATCAACAACAAAAATGTAGTAAACGTAAATCCATCAAAGTCAGTTTTAAAGATTGTAATTATAGCTATTATAATTCTTGTACTTGTTATTGTTGGATTTAACAGTTTTACAGTAGTACAGGCAGGTCACACAGGCGTTGTGGTAAACTTAGGTAAGGTTTCTGAACAGGTGCTTGAAGAAGGACTTCATTTCAAGATTCCTTTTGTATCTCAGATTGTTCAGGTAGACAACAGAGTTATGAAGACAGAGGTTGAGTCAAATGCTGCTTCAAAGGACCTTCAGAATATTTCTTCAAAGGTTTCAATCAACTATCGTGTAAACAGATCATCATCTGCTGATATTTACAAGAATGTAGGCAGTGATTTTACAAACGTTATTGTAAATCCTGCTATTCAGGAATGTGTAAAGTCGGTTGCCGCAAAGTATACTGCTGAACAGCTTATCACAAACAGAGCAACTGTTTCAACAGAAATGGAAGAAGCTATTTCACAGAAAATCAATCCTTACGGTCTTTCAATCGAAGTTTTTAATATCGTAAACTTTGACTTCTCAGAAGAATTCAACAAGGCTATCGAAGCAAAGCAGACAGCACAGCAGGAAGCCCTGAAGGCTGAGCAGGACCTGGCAAGAATCAAGGTTGAAGCTGAACAGACTATTGAAAAGGCTAAGGCTGAAGCCGAAGCGTATAACCTTAAAAATGCACAGCTTACAGATAAGGTTATTATGATGGAATTTGTTGAAAAGTGGGACGGTAAAATGCCTTCTGTTGTTTCAAGCGCACAGTCAATGTTTGATGTAAGCTCATACATAGCAGGTGTTTCAGAAAATACAGAAGCTACAGAAGCTGAATAAACTAAAAAAGCGAAACCTTTACGGTTTCGCTTTTTTGTTGCCCAAAACAGACAAGAGCATTGTAATCATTATGAGCAGGAAAAGTGAGGGAAGTGGAGAGTATGAACTGTCTGTTACCACTTTATATGTAATATTGCATGAAATGTCAACGTTTAAAAATCTCATGAGAAAAACTGCTGTAATTGCTGATACAGAGGCTGAGAAAATCCTTGCGATAAAAAACTTTTTCAGAGAAAAGTTATTGTTTGCTATGGCGGCAATCTGCATATGCACACATATTCCACCGAATGAAATTAAAAATGCAGCAACAGGAAAAATGTACAGCTGCATGACAGGAAGTGTTACAATACTGCTTATTTCAAAAAGAGAAAAAATTATACTATTAGTAGCGCTTTGTGACAAATCGAATATACCGGAAGTATAATATGATATTACATCTATAAAGCCAGAAAGTTTTAAAATTGTTGACAGTCCTCCGAACGCTGCAATCATTACACACATCTGAAGCATTGCTGAGCCTGCGGACTTTACAGATGGTATAAAACAGCTTTGCTTAAACTTGGATTTACTACAGTTTGTATTATTAAGCTTTGGAAGTGTTCGTGACATTATGAGTGCTGTAATCAGATTTCCTGTCAGTACAGATATAAATAAAAGCATACCTGCGTTTGAGTCGGGGTAGAGATAGTTTCCTGCTGTACCTGTTATAAATGCCGGTCCTGCACAACAGCAATAGCAGTTCATGGCCTCTGCTTGTTTTTTAGTTATAATACCCTTTGAAAAGTTATCTGTTACAAGCTTTATTCCCGCAGGATATCCCGAAATCATACTCAGCAGAAATGCCGCAAAACCTTCTTTAGGAATACGGAAAAGCTTTTCAGCAACAAACTTAAAAGGTACACTTAAAATAATATGCATTCCCGAATTTGATATAAAGCAGGTAATGCACATGAAAATAAACATTGACGGAACGATGACATAAAGACATCTGTCAACTGAGTTTTTTACAGCCTCTCCCACAGTTTCGGGAGCAACCAGACAATAGTAAACACAGACCGCAGTAAGCAGAATTACTGCGGTGTTTTTTATGATTCTGTTCATTTTTATCACCATGAAAATATATGCTGAAAATACTGTGGATATTCGGTATAAAACCGTAATATAATGTTGTGAGGTGGTCAGTTTGAAAATTATTGATAAGGGCAGAAGATTTGTTAATATGGACAGTCAGATACAGATAACAGGCGACAGAGAGGTTCTTGTTGACGGCTGTAAAAAAATACTTGAATACAATGATGTGTTTGTAAAGGTCAGAACATGGGAAATGACTGTCAGCATATGGGGAAGTGGACTTTCAGTAAGTGATTTTGGTACAGGTTCAATATTTGTATTTGGGAAAATACAGTCGGTAGAGCTTGAGAAAAACAGGTGATGTTATGTTTGGGAATATAAGAGGTATTGTTTCCTTTGAGGCACAGGGAGATAATCTTTACAGGTTTATAAACAATATACGTGAAAGCGGTATTGTGTGTACTTCGCAGCGTTGCAGAGATGGCGTTTTTTACGGTCAGATTTACGGAAACAATCTGAATGATGTACAGGAAATTGCAGAACAACTGCATATTGATTTTAAGGTTACAGAAAAAAAAGGTCTTGTTTTTAAGGCTATGGGATATCGTTTCAGATTTGGTATTATAATCGGCATGGTAGTTGTTTTGGGATTTGTGTTTTATCTTTCAAATATTGTTGTTACGATAGAAGTATGTGGAAATACAAATGTAACTCAGCAGCAGATTATTACGGCACTTGAAAATACGGGAATTTATAAGGGGAAGTTTATCCCTGATATAGATTTTCACAGCTGTGAGCAAAAGCTCAGACTCAGCATTCCACAGATTTCCTGGACAGGAATACGGCATACGGGAAGCCGCATTGTTGTGGATATTACAGAAACGGTGGATTCACCCGAAATGGTAAATGATGATATTCCATGCAATATAGTTTCTCTGTATGATGCACAGGTTACATATGCTGAGGTTTATGCAGGAAAGCTTGCAAGAAAAGCAGGTGACGGAGTTAAAAAAGGTGACATTATCATAAGCGGCACTATTGACGATGGGTTTGGTCATATTATAAAAAAGCACGCTATGGGAAAGGTCATTGGAATTTACATGGAAAATGTAACGTTTACTCAGTTTTTTGAGGAACAGGGACAGGTGTATTCGGAAAAAACAAAGTCACGAAAATATTTTGATTTCTTTGGTTACAGACTGCCGCTGTTTTTCAGCGATGTTAAGGAAAAAACTTATGATTACAGCGAGAATACCGTAAATTTCAGTTTTTTTGGATTTAAACTTCCACTCGGAATTGTACATTGTAATTATCATCCATTCAGTTACCAAACGATAGAATATACTCAGGAACAAGCGGAAATAAAGCTTGAACAGCAGACAGCACTTCATGAAAAAAACTTTTATGACAGCAAAGATATAAAAATTGTCGAAAAAAATATTGACAAAAAATTTTTTGATGATAAAATAGAATATAATATAACTTATACTCTTGAGGGAAAAATCGGTATTGACAGCGAAATTTATGTGGACTGAATCTGTGGTTTGTAACTTATTTTAAAAAAATGAAAAAAATTTGAAAAAAATTATAAAAAAAGACTTTAAAAATCTGAAGTTTTGTGTTATAATATATATGAGTAAATCCGAAAACGGAAAAATTCGGAAATTTAAACAGAAAAGAGCGTGTAAAATGGCAGACAGAATTTTAAATGTAAATGACACAGAACAAATCATAAATTTATTTGGTCCATATGATGAAAATTTAAATCTCATTCAGAGACAATATGGCGTTGTAGTAATAAGTCGTGGAACTGATATTAAAATTTCAGGAAACGAAGAAAATGTTGAAAGAGCTTGTCAGGCTATTGAATCACTCATGAAGATTTCCAAAACAGGTGAAAAGCTTACTGACCAGACAATAAGATATGTTGCATCTATGGTATCAGAGGGTGAAACAGAGCAGATGAACGAGCTTATTGGTGATGGTATCTGTGTTACAGCAACAGGAAAAATCGTCAGACCAAGAACGGTCGGTCAGAAAAAATATACTGACGGGATCAAGAAGAATACAATTGTTATGGGTATAGGTCCTGCCGGTACAGGTAAGACATATCTTGCTGTTGCTATGGCAGCAAAGGCTTTCAAGGCGCATGAGATAAGCAAGATTATTTTAACCCGTCCTGCTGTTGAAGCCGGTGAGAAGCTTGGGTTCCTTCCTGGTGACCTGCAGGATAAGGTTGACCCGTATCTCAGACCGCTTTATGACGGACTTTTTGAAATGTTCGGTGCGGATAATTTCAACAAGCTTATGGAAAAGGGAATCATTGAAGTTGCACCTCTTGCCTATATGAGAGGCCGTACACTTGACAATGCGTTTATCATTCTTGATGAAGCGCAGAATACAACTTCGGAACAGATCAAGATGTTCCTGACACGTCTGGGTAACGAAAGCAGAATGGTAATTACAGGTGACGTTACACAGATCGACCTTCCCGACAGCAAGAGCTCAGGCCTTGTTGAAGCTATGAAGGTTTTGAGAAATGTTGATGATATTTACATTCATAAGTTCAACGAAAAGGACGTAGTAAGACATAAACTCGTTCAGGACATTGTAAGAGCTTATGAGAAGTATAATAATGAAAGGAGAAAATAAGGCAATGTCAAAGCTTAAAGTATATGTAAAGAATAAACAGAATACAGTAAAAATTCCGGTGGGTATAAGACTTTTAATCCGCCGCTGCTGTCAGGCTGTACTGACAACAGAAGGATTCAATAAAGATGCAGAGGTAAGTGTTTCATTTGTTACAAACAAGGAAATCAGAAGTCTTAACAAAGCATACAGAAGCAAGGATACAGAAACTGACGTACTGTCATTCCCTCTTACAAATGAAGATGGTACAGAAGAACTTAATGCTGAAACAGGTCATGTTCTTCTTGGTGATATAGTTATTTCACTTGAAACTGCTGTAAAGCAGGCTGAAATGTACGGCCATTCACTTGAAAGAGAAGTGGGATTTTTAACAGTACATTCAATGCTCCATCTTTTAGGCTATGACCATGAAACAAGTCCTCTTGAAGAAAGAATTATGCGTGAAAAGGAAGAAGCAGTTCTTGAAAAGCTCGGCATTTCAAGAGATGCTACATTTATTACAGAATAAAAAGGATAAGAATTATACATGACAAAAACTGTTTTTGCGACAATTATAGGAAGAACAAATGCGGGGAAATCTTCGTTTTTAAACGCTGTAATCGGTGAAAAAATTGCGTCTGTCAGCTCAAAAACACAGACCACAAGAACAAGAATTACAGGTATTAAAACGGTAGATAATACTCAGATTGTCTATATGGACACTCCGGGACTTCACAAGCCGAAAAATAAGCTCAGCGACCATATGCTCGGTGTTGTTAAGGAATCTGTTGCGGATATTGATGCGGTTGTTTTTATGGCTGACTGCACAAAGCCGCTTAATGAGCAGGAAGAACAAATGCTTAAAAATATGACAGCTTCAAAGACACCTGTTATATTTGTGCTTAATAAAATTGACCTGCTTGAAAAGAAGTCAGACCTTGTACCGATTATTGCAAGGCTTAGCGGTAAATTCAACTTTGAAGCAATTATTCCGATAAGCGTTACGGAAAATAACGGTGTTGACATTGTCGAGCAGGAGGTTATCAAGCTTGCTGCCGAAAGTCCTCATTTCTTCCCTGACGATATGATTACCGACCAGCCTGAAAAGGTTATTGCGGCTGAAATTGTAAGAGAAAAGCTTTTGAATCTCTTAAATGATGAAGTGCCGCATGGTATTGCCGTAACTGTTGAAACAATGAGAGAGCGTGACGACAAGGATATTCTTGACATTGACGCTGTGATTTTCTGCGAAAGAGAGTCACATAAGGGCATTGTTATCGGCAAGGGCGGTGCTATGCTTAAAAAGGCGGCTACTCTTTCAAGACAGGAACTTGAGGAGTTTTTCAGAATAAAAGTAAACCTCAAGTGCTGGGTAAAGGTTAAAGAGGACTGGCGAAACAGGGAAGGTCTTATCCGTTCTTTCGGGCTTACTGAAAAGTAAGAAAATTACCATACATTACTTTATATAAAAATCTTTCTTTCGGAAATAATTTTAGTGTGAGCTGTTATTGCCTGAATTATGAACGGAAGGAAGATTTTAATGTCTGAGAACAAATGGGACGTTTTTGCGTCTACAGGAAAAATTTCCGACTACCTTGAATATAAGGGGATTACTGTCGGTGTAAATGGTGACGAAAATGCGTGCGGAATCGAAAATAATAACACTCAGGGGACTGGTAATACGGGAATATCCTGTGGGTGAAAATGATAAATTTATTCATGTACTGACAAAAGAATGCGGAGTTATTGAAGTTTCTGTCAGAGGAGTAAGAAAAATGATAAGCAAAAATGCGGGCGGAAGTCAGCTTTTTGCTTATTCTCATTTTTCGCTGAGATACAGCAAGGGAAGTTATTATCTTGACAGCTGTGAAATTATACATCTTTTTTATAAAATACGTGAGGACCTGGACAGGCTTGCACTTGCTGACTATATTTCAGAGGTTGTAACCTATGCGGCAGGTCATAATGAGCAAAAGGAAGATGTTATACGTCTGATACTTAATACCTTTCATTTTCTTGAAAATGGTGAACGGGACTACAGACTTCTTAAATCAATCTTTGAACTGAGATTTATGAGTGAAATAGGTATGATGCCCGATATAGTATGCTGTTGTAAATGTATGACCTACACAAGTGACGATATGTGCTTTGACATGCTGACCACAAAGCTTTACTGTACAAAATGTTACAAGGGCTCATTTGACGGCACTCAGGCAAGAATGAATGCTTCTGTCTTGCAGGCAATGAGGCATATTGTTTTTACAGACTTTGACAGGCTTTTCAATTTTAAGCTTGGAAGCAAAAGTATGAATAATTTATCAAAAATTACAGAAAAATATCTTCTCACACATCTGGGAAGAAATTTTAAAACACTTGATTTTTATAAAGGTCTGCAAACAATGACCTTTAATACAGGAAAAGAGGACTATGAATAAATATTACAGAACACTTGAATTACATAAGGTACTTAAAATGCTGTCAGAACTTGCGGCAAATGACCGTACAAGGCAGATGGCACTTGACCTTGAACCATGTACAGATTTTAATGATGTACAGCGTGAGATTGACAAAACAGCCCAGGCACTTGATTTGTCGGTGAAATTCGGTACACCTCCGTTTTATAATGTAAAGGACGTAAGTGCGTCACTCAGACGTGCTTCATCGGGTGCAAGAATTTCACTTAAAGAACTTCTGGAAATAAAAAATATTTTAAGGCAGATTACAGCGCTTTCAGACTGGTATGCCCACAGCGAAAATGTTCAGACGGATCTGGACTATCTGTTTTCACAGCTGTTTCCGAATAAGTATCTTTATGAAAAGCTTGATCGTTCCATTATTTCGGAGGACGAAATTTCAGATGCGGCAAGTGCAGAGCTTGCGGCTATACGTAAAAAAATAAACAGGGCGGGCTCTAAACTGCGTGATACCCTCGACAAAATGATTAAGTCAGAGGACGTTCAGAAAGCATTGCAGGACAACATTGTTACAATGCGTGACGGAAGATATGTTCTTCCTGTAAAGGCTGAACACAGAGGAAAAATTCAGGGTCTTATCCATTCATCATCTGCTACGGGACAGACTATCTTTATTGAACCTATGGCAGTTGTGGAAGCAAACAATGATATCAAGCTTCTTGAAAGTCAGGAGCAGGAGGAAATCGAAAGAATTATTACAGAGCTTTGCTCAGAGTGTGGAAGCTGTGCAGATGAAATCATAAGAGGATATGAAACTGCGGCAGAACTGAACCTCTATTTTGCAAAGGCAAATCTTGGGGCAAAGATGAAGGCGTGTGTTCCGGAGGTGACCTTTGACGGAAAGCTTGAGCTTAAAAAGGCAAGACACCCTCTCCTTGACCCGAAAAAAGCCGTACCTGTTGATATAAGTCTTGGTGATGAAAGACAGGCTCTTATTATAACAGGTCCGAATACGGGTGGTAAGACGGTTGCTCTTAAAACTGCAGGTCTGCTGTCGGCAATGGTTATGTGCGGTATGCTTATTCCAGCGTCAGACGGAAGCAGGGTATCCGTTTATAAAAATATTCTTGCTGATATCGGTGACAGTCAGAGTATTGAGCAGAGCCTTTCAACATTCTCGGCACACACAAACAATATAATTGAAATTATAAATATCGCAGACGAAAATTCCCTTGTACTCCTTGACGAGCCGGGTTCGGGTACTGATCCTGTTGAGGGCGCGGCACTTGCGATTTCGATTATTGAAAGACTTAAATGTCAGGGTGCGAAGCTTATGGTTTCAACTCACTATCAGGAACTGAAAATGTACGCTATTGAACAGGAAGATGTTGAAAATGCGTCATGTGAGTTTGATATGGAAACACTTCGCCCTACATTCAGACTTATTACAGGCTCTCCGGGTAAGTCGAATGCCTTTTCGATTTCTGCGGCACTGGGTATGCCTGAGGACGTTATCTCACAGGCAAAAACTCTTGTCAGCGAGGAAAATACACGTTTTGAAAAGGTAATCCAGCAGCTTGAACAGGCAAGAACTGAGCTTGAAAAACAGAAGTCACAGCTTGATACTGCAAGACGTGAGGCAGAGGAAATACGTTCAAAGCTTAAAGCCGAGCTTGAAGCCATAGAAAAGGACAAGCAGAATCAGCTTGAACAGTCAAGACTTCAGGCAATGAGTATTATTGAAAGCGTAAAGGCTGAGTCCAACAGTCTGCTTGATGAGCTTGAACAAATCAAAAAGCAGAAGGACAAAAAGGATTTTGCACAGAAGTTTTCAAGTGCGAAAACAAGAAGTAAGCAGAGCCTTAACAGCATGTATGACAAGGCAAATCCTGTTACGGAAACCACAGATGACGGTTATGTTCTTCCAAGAAAACTTAAAAAGGGTGATACCGTTTACGTTAAGGAAATGGACAAGAACGGTACTGTATGCGGTGAGCCTGACAACAACGGCTTTGTGTATGTTCAGATGGGAATTATGAAAACAAAGCTTTCCGTTTCCAAGCTCAGACTTGTGGAGGAACAGAAGGTTACTGTCAATTCAAAGCCGACTTCAAAGAGAACTGTCAAGAGCAAAATGGAACGTAAGGGTACTATGGAGCTGGATATCAGAGGGTATGCTTCTGATGACGGTGTGTACGAAATGGAATCCTTCATTGACGGAGCAATTATGTCGGGGCTTAGTATGGTGACTATCATTCATGGTAAGGGAACAGGGGTTCTCCGTGAGGCTATTCATCGACGCTTACGAACTATGAAACAGGTTAAAAGCTTCAGAGTCGGTATGTACGGTGAGGGTGAGAACGGGGTTACTATTGTGGAGCTTAAATAGCTATGAAAGACATACTTTCTTACTGGGATATACTTCTGGGAATAATGGCGATAGTTTTCGGGATTTACCGTTCTGTAAAATATAAAGCCTATAAAAATGAACGTGATAAATTCTGGATTTTTAACCCGAAGGAAATTCCGGGGATACGATACCGCAGACATCTGGAAGATAAAGCGACAGGATATTGGCATACAGCTCTGATTGTATTTGGTGCTTTGTTTATATATTGCAGGATATTTCGTGATATGCCAAATATTATCACATTGATTAAAGATATGTTCGGGTACTAAAATATGAAAATTATCGATATTTTAAAATTATGTGACTACAGGAAAATCGAAGAAAAAATAAAGTTTTATTACGGAAATGACAATCTTTGTGAATATGAGAAGCTTTATAATGAACTTATGTGCAGGAAAACTAATTCTACTGATGATTGTGGTATGTATATTACGATAAAGGCTTATCATAAAGAAACAGATATGGAAGCTGAGGATTTTTCGGAGAATGATACATCACTCTGGTTTGATGTGAGCGGCTTTATAAATGGTGATGATGAAATTTATTCTATTGCCTCCTCTGGTTATTCAGAATTTTTATTATACGATATATCTGAAGAAACACTTGAAAAGTTTTCATATGAAACTATACTTGCACATTGCTTTTACGAGGTGACTTTTTATGGATTTGAGGATTTTTCTTCAAATTAGAATTGATATAATGTGAACATATGAGGCATAAAAATGAAAAAATACATGTTGCTTTTAATTTTATTTATGTCTATCCTGGATTTGCCAGTAATATATTGCAGTGCAGAAACCTCAGGAGCTATGCCGAAAGAAATAGCGTTTGTATTACAGGAAAATGTTATTGACAAGCGTGTTTTGGAAATTGAAATGGTTGAAAAGGAAAATAAATCCTATGAAATTCAATGTTTTGATGTTTCCGAGACAGGCAATGTGGCTGTTGGTATGAGTGATGATATTGTGAACATATATGATGTAAATAATAATTTTATGTGTGGGTATGAGATTAACAGCAGAGGTGTTTATGCATTAAAATGGGAAAATGATAATCTTTATATTTATTTTCTGAAATATAATACCGCAGTTCTTTTATCTATGCAGGGCAATATTTTAAACACTTATACCATAAAAGAAGATGAAAATTATAATGATATGTATGACTATGCCGTAAGAAAAAACAAATCTGAGAAGAATGGTTTTATTTATGAATTGAAATGTGATTTCTTTTTAGGTGGTGCAAACAGACTTTTAAAGCATAGTGACGACAGTCAGACCGTAATTCTGGATACAAGCAATATTATGAAAAAGAAATTAGCCACTACTGTTTATATTTTTCCAATAGCAGTGTTTTCAGTAGCAGTAATAATTATTTTGCTACATAAATCAAAATATAGAAATTTGCTGTTTAAACATTATAAGTGAATTATTAAAAATAACATATTATTTCAAAAAATCCCTTGACAAACTCGGAAAAATAGTGTATCATATATGCATATAGTTAAAATGCAGTGACGGGAAATAAAAACGGCTAAGGATTTTCAGAGAGCTGTCGGCAGGTGAAAGACAGCATTCCGAAACGGTTAATAACTCCTCCCTGAGCAGTTCGCTGAAAGCTTATGCAAGTAGGTTGAAACGGGTTCTCCCGTTACAGAGAAATGCATTGTCGGATGCAGATGAGTGGGTGCTTTATTTATGCACCAATAAGAGTGGTACCGTGGAGTTTAACGCTTCACCTCTTGAATTTAAGAGGTGAGGCTTTTTTATTTACATACGGTAAATATATATTGCATTCCTGACAAAAACAGAAAGGAACTTTTATTATGAAAAATTTTGAAAAGTACACAAGACAGTATTTTCCTGTAAAAAATGCTCCTATGAGATGGACACAGAAGGACTATGTTGATCATGCTCCGATCTGGTGCAGCGTTGACCTTCGTGACGGAAATCAGGCGCTCATTAACCCTATGACACTTGAGCAGAAACTCGAATTCTTCAAGCACCTTGTAAAAATCGGCTTCAAGGAAATCGAAGTGGGTTTCCCGGCTGCTTCTGAAACAGAATATGAATTCTGCCGTGCATTAATCGAGCAGAACCTTATCCCTGATGATGTTACAATTCAGGTTTTAACTCAGTCAAGAGAACATATCATCAAGAAGACTTTTGAAGCACTTGACGGTGCAAAGAATGTAATTGTTCACCTCTACAACTCAACTTCTGTTTCACAGAGAGAACAGGTGTTCCGCAGAGAAAAGAATGAAATTATTGATATCGCAGTTATGGGTGCAGAGCTTTGCAAGAAGTACAGAGAAACTGCAAAGGGCAACTACTGGTTTGAATACTCACCTGAAAGCTTTACAGGTACAGAACCTGAATTTGCAGTTGAAATCTGCAACAAGGTTATCGAAATATGGGAACCAACACCTGAAAGAAAGGTTATCATCAACCTCCCAGTTACAGTTTCACACTCAATGCCGCATGTTTACGCAAATCAGGTTGAATACATGTGTGACAATCTCTTAAACAGAGAAAATCTCATTATCTCACTTCATCCGCACAATGACAGAGGCTGTGCTGTTGCAGACAGTGAAATGGGACTTCTGGCAGGTGCAGACAGAATTGAGGGTACACTTTTCGGTAACGGTGAAAGAACAGGTAACGTTGATATCGTCACACTTGCCATGAACATGTTCTCGCAGGGTGTTGACCCACAGCTCAATTTTGAAAATCTCCCTGAAATCGTAAAGCACTACGAAGAAATTACAGATATGACAGTTTATGACCGTCAGCCATACAGCGGTAAGCTTGTATTTGCAGCATTCAGCGGCTCACATCAGGACGCTATTGCAAAGGGCATGAACTGGAGAAAGGAAAAGAACTGTCAGCACTGGACAGTACCTTATCTCCCTATTGACCCTGAGGACGTTGGCAGAGTTTACGAAGCAGACGTTATCAGAATCAACAGCCAGTCAGGTAAGGGCGGCGTAAACTATATTCTTGAAAATCAGTTCGGAATTTCAATGCCTAAGAATATGTGGGAAACTGTTGGCTATATGATTAAGCAGGTTTCAGATGACGCACACAGAGAACTTCAGCCTTCAGAGGTTTATGAAGCATTTGAAAAGCACTACATCAATATCAAGACACCTGCTAAGCTCAAGGAAGCTCACTACAAGCAGCTTGGTGAAGAAAACGGTATCGAGGCTGATGTTACAGTTGAATACAACGGCAAGATTTTAAACAAGCAGGGTACAGGTAATGGACGTCTTAACGCTGTAAGTGATACTCTTAAGGAAATGCTTGGTGTTGAATATGTTGTTCATACATATACTGAAAACGCTATGGAAGAAAAGGCAAGCTCAAAGGCGGTTTCTTATGTTGGTATAAAGGACGCACAGGGCAATAATTTCTGGGGTGTTGGTATTGCTACAGATATTATTGACTCATCACTCAAGGCACTTTTCAGCGCTGTCAATAACATGCTTAACGCATAATTTTCGTGAAGTTTTCACAATATAAGGGTTGACACTTTTATAAAAACATTGTATAATATGAATTGTCAAAAATAATTTTATCTTGACTTAATACAATTCGATTTAAAAGGAGTACATAACAATGAATATAAAGAAGAAATTAATTGCTCTTACAGCAGTTCTTGCAATTGCGGCTTCATTTGCAGGATGTTCAGACAAGGATGGTTCGGGCGATAACAAGGCTACAACTCAGGCAACACTTTCATCTGAAGAATACAATGAAATTGCAAAGCATGACCTTGAAATCACTCCATACGTACCTGCAAGCTCAGACGACAGCGGAGTACAGCAGGATGCTGTAGAAGGCAACAACGCTGCTGATAACAATGCGGACAACAATACAGCTGGTGACAATAACACAGCAAACAATAATAACGCTGCTGATAACAATGCTGCAAACAATAACGCGGCAGGTGGAAATAATTCATCAAGTCCGGTTGCTGACAATGACCCTGGCAGCAACAATGCAGAGCTTCCTGCAGAACTTCAGGTTTACAACGGAACAAGAACACTTATGCAGGCATGGTGGATGGACATTTCAAAGGAAGAAGACTATGTATTCAATGGTGAATACTTAACAGCTGAATTCAAGATCAAGGATGGTACTGCTGATGGTATCTATCCTATAACACTTGATTGGCTTGACTTTGCTAACTGGGATGGCGAAACTGTAAAGTTCACAGGCATTGACGGTGCAGTTATTGTTGGTGGCGAAGCAACAGAAAACAAATTTAACGAAGACGATACACCACAGGTTATGGTTTCTAATGTAAGCGGTAAGGCTGGCGATACTGTTAAGGTTGCAATTTATGTTGAAAACAATCCTGGCGTAGTTGCTAATATTTTAAGATTTGGCTACAACAGTGATGTACTCGAATATGTTGGCGGCGGTGAAGGTGCTGACTTTGATGGTAGCTTCAACTAATAAAATATTATAAACATAAAATGCAGTCCATTCGGGCTGCATTTGTTTTAATAGTATAAAAGAGGCAAAAATGAGAAAATATTTAAGAAGAATATATATTTTTGATTTTATAGTCCTGCTTATTCTGAATATTAATATGATATGTTCACATAAAGTCTATAGTGAGATTGAATATTGTGACGAGCTTGGAAAAAAGATTTCATGGCTGAACATGAGATACTACAGTTCTGTAATAAATATTCAGGAAGACAGTGATGATTCTGTACGAATATCTCTGCATAACAAAAATATTAAGAGTGATGACTTTTTAGAAAATAAATATGTGGGGATTCAAGATATAGTTAAGGTGAAGCAGGCGATTGATGAATATCTTGAGGAAAATCCAAAACATATTTTAAATGATGCGAAAATATGTGTTTTATTTGGTGGTATAGCAGATGACTGCATTCAAATAAACAATTACAGCGAAAATAAGTCTGAAACAGATGGCATCTGGAGATTTTCGGAGTCATATTATTGTTCTATTGAATTGAACAAGGCAGATATATTCAGTGATTTTTCAGAGATAAAATTAAAAGTATCTGATTCTGAGGAACTGAAAAAGCTTGAAAAATGGGATAATCTGCAGACAGTTTACCTTTCGGGAATGGATTTTTCACAGGAGGATAAACAATATCTGCTTGAAATCCTGCCCAATTGTGATATTTACTGTAACGATGAAAATTTAAGCTGAGCTGTATTTTTTTAAACTTATTGTCAATAATTACTTTGTGCTAAAATTATTTTGGCTGAAGTGAGGTATTGACAATGGCGTATAACAAGGTTATAATTTCGGGAATTAATACATCAAAGCTTAAAGTCATGAAGGAAAGTGAAAAGATTGAGCTTCTTCGTGAAATTCAGCAGACGGGCAGCAAGGAAGCAAGGGACAAGCTTATAAATGGTAATTTAAGGCTTGTTCTGAGTGTTATACAGAGATTTACAAATCGTGGGGAAGATGTTGACGACCTTTTCCAGATTGGTGTTGTGGGGCTTATAAAGGCTATAAACAACTTCGACTTAACAAAAGAGGTACGTTTTTCAACATACTGCGTACCAATGATTGCAGGAGAGCTCAGGCGTTATCTTCGTGACTACAGTCAGATAAAGGTAAGCCGTTCAATGAAGGATATGGCATATAAGGCTATGCAGGCTAAGGAAAAGCTTACAAATCTTTATCAGCGTGAACCTAAGATTGAGGAAATAGCAAATGAAATCGGAGCAGAAAGAAGTGAAGTTGTCCTGGCTCTTGAAAGTGTAACTGACCCTGTTTCACTTTATGAACCTGTTTACTCCGATTCAGGAGATACTCTTTATGTTCTTGACCAGATTGGTGACAAGAACGATGTTGAAAGCTGGTTCGATGAAATAGAGCTTAAACAGGCAATAAAAAACCTTCATCCAAGAGAAAAGAATATTTTGTATCTGAGATTTTTTCAGGGTAAGACTCAGGTTGAGGTTGCGAATGAAATCGGCATTTCACAGGCACAGGTTTCAAGGCTTGAAAAGGGTGCTCTTGCAAAGGTAAAAGGCAATATATGACAAATGCCCTGTCGTAAGACAGGGCATAATTTACATGTGTTTTTTTCTGTAAGCAAGGCAGGTTGTGTTTTCGGCTTTTTTAAACTGTCTTGCAAAATAACTCTGGTCGTTGAATCCGCAGGCGTCTGAAATTTCTTCAATAGACCTGTTTGTATATTTCAGAAGCTCTTTTGCGTACTCGATACGTTTGTTCAGAACATACTGGATTATAGTTGCTCCAAAGGTTTTCTTGAATTCTCTTGTAAGATAAAATTTACTGATATAAAATTCTTCTGCTAATTCATCAAGATTTATAGGTTTTGTAAAATTATTATCAAGGTATTCTCTTACAGTAAAAAGTTTGCGCTTGAATTTATTGGTATAGTCGTCATATGTGTTGCTGTTAAGAATTACAGAAGTCATAAGATCAGTAAGGAGTTTTGCATTTAAAAGGTCAGTGGCTTCTGTTCGTTTAAGATTGGTGTCAACAAGTTTTGTGAGCAAAATACGTATTATTTCAAAATTCTGAGGTACAAAGATGTTTTCTTTATGTTTGATAAATGTATTATAGTAATAATCGGCTCCCGGACCATTGAAATTTGCCCATGTGACTTCCCATGGGTTTTCAGGAACAGGAAGGTAGTGGTGAGGTAAAGTACAGTCCAGAAAAACACATTGTCCTTTATGTACAGTATGTAATGTGCCATTGTATTTTACAATTCCCTGACCTTTTGTTATAATCATGAACAAATAATCGCCTTCACTTTTCTTTTTTTCACGTGGACAGTTATCAGAGGTAAAATAGCCACCGTGTGTAACATGCAGCATTGATTCAGCTATTTCCTGTTTTATAATGTTATCGATGTGAATAAATTTTCCGTTAAAAAAATCATTTGTACTGTTCATATAGGTATTCTCCCGAATATATTAAAATCGGAGCAAAGCGTGATAAGCTCGCTTAATCACGCTGCGACGATTGCAACCGTCGCAGCGAGTTTTACTCCTCAGGGGGTTTCAGTGGGAGATTTATTCTCCTACTGAAAGTCTAAAATGTACCCCGTCGCCTAAGAGGCGGGGGACATCTGCGACATGGTTATAGATTGGT
>JAZQZW010000029.1:0-46166 GCA_045634285.1 Oscillospiraceae bacterium | reverse complement strand
TGTATAATAGCTTTTCGAAAAATTAAGACCGCCCTTTCGGACGGTCTTAATTTTTTATTTACCATAATATGCAAGCATATAAAGATTTTTAAGTTCTGCAATTCTTGGAACTCTTGGGTTAGCAGTTGTGCACTGGTCATCAAATGCCTTGTAAGCAAGGTCTTCAAGTGACTTTTCATAAACCTGTGGGTCAATGTATGATCTCTTGTCAATTTCTCCTGCTTCCTTGATTGAAAGCGGAATACCAACCTGTGTCATAAGCTTTCTTACAGCGTCTGCTAAAGCCTTTACACCCTCTTCATTTGTGGCATTGTCAGACACAAGATTAAGTGTCTTTGCAATTTCACAGTATCTTTCAGGTGCCATATAGTGATCGTACTTAGGCCATGCAGCAAACTTTGTAGGTGTTGAATGACCATTGTATTCGATTACATGTGGGAGAAGATATGCATTTGCAAGACCATGAGGAATGTGGAACTCACCACCAAGCTTATGAGCAAGTGAATGGTTGATTCCGAGGAATGCATTTGTAAATGCCATACCTGCAATACATGAAGCATTGTGCATCTTTTCTCTTGAAAGCTCATCACCCACACTGTATGATGTCGGCAGATACTTGAATACAAGCTTTATAGCATGAAGAGCCATAGCGTCTGTATAATCATTTGCAATAGTTGAAACGTAAGATTCTATAGCATGTGTCAGAACGTCAAGACCTGTAAATGCAACTGAACTCTTAGGGAGAGTCATTACAAACTGAGGGTCGATAATTGCAATATCAGGTGTAAGCTCATAGTCAGCAAGTGGATACTTCATGTTGTTCTTCTTGTCTGAAATAACAGCAAATGAAGTTACTTCAGAACCTGTACCTGAAGTTGTAGGAATAGCAACAAGCTTAGCCTTCTTGCCCATTGTAGGGAACTTGTAAACTCTCTTTCTGATATCCATGAACTTCTGAGCCATACCGATAAAGTCAGCGTCAGGGTTTTCATAGAACAGCCACATACCCTTTGCAGCATCGATAGCAGAACCACCACCAAGAGCAATAATTGTATCAGGCTGGAAATGGTTCATCATTTCAACACCCTTTTCAAGCGTTGTAAGGTCAGGGTCTGGTTCAACATCGCTGAACACTTCAATAATCGGCTTTGAAGAATTTTTCTTGAGCTGATAAATAACCTTTTCAATAAAATTATACTTAATCATGCCAGGGTCTGTAACAATCATTACACGCTTAATCTTAGGCATCTTTGCAAGATACTGTACCGAACCCGGTTCAAAATAAATCTTTTCAGGAACCTTAAACCACTGCATATTCAGTCTCCTCTTTGCAAGTCTCTTTTTATTGATAAGGTTTTTAGCCGATACGTTTTCTGATACTGAGTTTTTACCGTATGAACCACAGCCAAGTGTAAGTGAAGGAGCCATTGAGTTATAAACATCACCGATAGCACCGAATGAAGCAGGGGAATTTACAACAACTCTGCTTGCTCTCATAACCTTGCCGTAGTTTGTAATAAGCTCATCATCTGTTGAATGAATAACGGCTGTATGACCTGCACCATGCTTTAACATTTCCTTACACATATCAAAAGCGTCTTTTCTGCTCGGAGCCTTTACAACAGCAAGAACAGGTGAAAGCTTTTCAAGTGCAAGAGGATACTTTTCAGCGTCTGTACCTTCAATTTCAACACAGAGTACCTTTGTTTCCTTAGGAATTGTAATACCTGCCTTTTCAGCAATCTGCCATGGATACTGTCCTACAACCCAAGGCTGAACTGCCATCTTTTCAACATTTATAACAACGTCCTGAATTTTCTGAACTTCATCAGGCTTTGCAAAATAACAACCATGATATTTCATAAGCTCAACAGCTTCATCATAAACTTCAGAACAGATAATTGCTGCCTGTTCCGACGCACAAATCATACCATTATCGAATGACTTTGAAAGAATAAGGTCATTGACTGCCTGCTTGATATTAGCTGATTTTTCAATATAACAAGGTGTGTTACCAGGACCTACACCAAGTGCCGGCTTACCTGCTGAATATGCAGCCTTAACCATTCCAGGACCACCTGTTGCAAGAATAGTAGCAACGTCAGGGTGATTCATAAGAGCAGATGTGGCGTCAATTGAAGGAACTTCAATCCACTGTACACAGTTTTCAGGTGCACCCGCTTCAATAGCCGCATCTCTTACAATCTGAGCCGCTCTTACTGAGCACTTCTGAGCATTCGGATGGAAACCGAAAATAATAGGATTTCTTGTCTTGGCACAGATAATAGACTTGAACATTGTTGTTGAAGTAGGGTTTGTAACAGGAGTTACACCTGCAACAATACCAACAGGTTCAGCAATTTCAATGTAGCCTTCGTTTGTATTGTCTTCAATTACACCGACAGTCTTGTCATATTTGATAGAGTGCCAGATATATTCAGTGGAGAAAATATTTTTTGTAACCTTATCTTCAAAAATACCTCGCCCTGTTTCCTCAACAGCCATTTTTGCAAGTTCCATCTGAGCTGAAAGACCTGCAAGAGCCATTGCCTTAGTAATTTTATCAATCTGCTCCTGATCAAGCTTAATGTACTCATCAAGAGCTTTTTTAGCATTGGCAACTAGCTGGTCAACAAGCTCCTTTGCATCTGGCTGCTGTACAATTTTTTCTTCATTCTTAGCCATAATATTTCCTCCTGAAATTTCATAATTTCGTATGTCGAAAATTTATATCGTTAAATCTTTAACAACATAATTATATCATTAATAATCCCTTTTCGTCAAGGCTTTTATTTACCGAAATAAACAAAAATTCTGTATACTGTTTGTTGCAAAATGACAAAAATTATTTTTCCCTTTCAAAATACTTTTCAAGTATTTCTGCCGCCTGTCCTACAAGCTCAGCACAGGGACGTTTTTTATAATATTCATTTGTACGTTCAGATGGTACATAATTATTATCCTTCCCCTCAAGACCCAGGAGCTCACGGCAAATGATAGAGCCGTTTTCAGCCCTGAACTCAGCAGCCAGATCCTGTATAAGCTTGTAGTGTTCTGTCTTGGATTGATTATCTGTCGGAGAAGAATAACCACACTTAAGACCAGCTGTCATAAACATACCACTTACAGCACCACATACCTCTCTCATTCTGCCCATTCCCCCACCGAATGACGAGGAGATTTTAACAGCCGTTTCAAAGTCAAGACCAAGTTCATCTGCAAAAGCACCAAACACCGCCTGAGAACAGTTATAACCCTCTTTAAAAAGCTTCATAGCCTGTTCTTTTTTACTCAATTTTATACACCTCCTATTATATACAATTTTTAGATTTGTATTCTCTTAAATTATAACATTACTGAAATAAATAGTCAATATTTAAAGAACAATTTACACAAATCACCTGTAATTGTTGCATTTTGTCGGCAAATAACGTATAATAAAATTAATAAGAAAATATGGAAAGGAAGCGTTATGAAAAATGTAAAATACTTTTTTGAATGGATATTTTATCTGATAATTCTTGTTTTTCTGACAGTTATGATTATCATTCCCGTAACACTTTTTATCGATAAAGATACACCACCTGCAATTCCTGCAATAAGCATTGATACACAAGATATCAGTTCTACTGTTAATGAAATAATATCTGCAACAGAGCCAGAAACTACCGAACCACCTATACCGAAAAAACATCTTATAGATAATTTTGAAGTCATATGGCAGCTTCCTGAACTGCCAACAGGCTGTGAGATTACTGCATTTACAATGGCACTCAACTACTACGGCTACAAAGTCAGCAAGGAAGCTATGGGAATGCGTTTTCTGCCAAGAACGGATGCTGAATTTCATCGTGATAAAAAAGGGAAACTTATCGGCCCTGATTTAAACAAATACTTTGTTGGTGACCCGAGTACCGACACAGGTTACATCTGTGGCACACAGGCGATAATTACTGCTGCTGAAAGATATTTTCATTCCATTAAATCAGACAGCAAGGTAATTGACATGACAGGCTCAGAACCTTCAGATTTGTACAGACTTGTCAGCAAAGATACCCCCGTCACTGTATGGGTAACTATTGAAATGAAAGACCGTACAGAGCCTGAGGGCTGGTACACCGAAAATGGCGATTATGTAGACTGGTGCACCCTTGACCATGGTGCAGTTTTAATCGGATATGATGAAAACACCGTTACAATTGCCGACCCTCTTTCAGGTATTATTACCTACGAAAAGAAACAGTTTGAATCGGTTTTCAAATCAAGGGGAAACCGGTGTGTGATTATAGAAAAGTAAAAAGGAAAGCCGTCTGGCTTTCCTTTTTGTTTTATCAGAACTTTCCGCCGCCACCACCATGGGATGAACCTGATGAACTGCTGTGGGTACTGCTTCCGCCGCCGTTATTTTCTGGCTTCTTTCTCTTTGTTACATTTCTGTACAGGAATACATCGTTTGAACGTGTAACATTAAATGAATTTTTAACCTCATATTCCCTTGCGGCATATTCAAACTGAACTGATTTAAGCTGTGACTTGAAGACAAGAACAACAATCAGAGCTGTCACAAGACCGATACCAAGACCAACAGCTATTGAAAGAAAAATACTCTTGAACTTTTCATCAGTTGTCATGTATTTATTGTCAACATCGTAAGGATTACCATTATTTGCCGCCTTGATATACTCTTCTGTTGTATCCAGGAAATATTCAAAGCCTGAAAAATATGTACCACGACTAAGCTCAGGAACTACAATTTCTTCAATTTTATCTATACCATAATCAGTGAAAACAGTAATTCCGTAACCCTTTGTTGAAACCCACCAGTCACGTTCGTCCATATTGATAAGGAAAAGGACACCATCACCTGCCGAATTTGCACCATATCCGTTGTAATCATAGTAATCATCGGCATAAGCCATCGGACTTGAATCACCGATAGATTCTTCTGTAAGAATTACGACATCAAAATCATAGGTTGATATAATCTCATCTATTCTGTCATTAAGTATTTTTTCCTCACTGTCTGAAAGCAGATCAGCATTATCAATAACCCTTGGAAGTTCAGGATTTATAAGCTCTGCTGACGCACTGAATGAAACAGGCATAAGCATAGTAACGGCTGCTGCCGCTGTAATCAATAATTTTTTCAATACCTTCATTTCATTCACCGCCTTACATTAAATTAATCAGCAGTGCTATTGCAGTAGCAACACCGCCAACTGACGCAAAAATTGCAAAGAACCACTTCCAGAAAAGTCCCCAGTCCATAGGAAGATTGCCTACAAACTTGCCTGTCTGACCGTTCATGGCAAATGTAAACTTCTGATCTTTCCATGTTGTATTGAGAAGCCATACAGGTAAAAGAGCATATTTTGAAGAGCCATTGTAGTAATTTACATTTGAACTCTGTGTTGTAACAGTTGTATAACCATGTACAGTATCCTTAAATGCAATTTCTGTACTGTTCTTGATTCTTTCATTAGCTCTTTTTATACATGTATCACGCTCAACGTCATACTTATCAGCCATATATCCTGAAAGGTATCCTGTATTGAATTCCTTCATATCAGCATAGTCAAAAGGCTCTACCGATTCCATAAGGTCATCAGCCATCTTTTCAGAACCATCAACAGGAATGTTCTTAAAGCTCAGTTTACCATCACGATACACATTGAAATGTGATGTTTCAGTATATTCATACTTGCTGTCGCTCCAGTGTCTTACCTTTGTAGCTCTGAAAATATATCTTGAATCGGTATCACTGTTAAACAGCCAGAACGGAACATAAAGTCCCTTGATTTCATCAATATGATTTTCGTCCTTGAAAACCTTAGGAAGAAGCTTTTTGCCCTTTAAATGATTGAACATAGCTTCCTTTGCAGCCTTCTTGTCAAGCTTGAACGGAATTACATAATCAGGACGTAAATCTCCTGCAAAGCTTGATTTCAGTACGATAGGACTGTCACAGTAAGGACATGCTGTTGCCCCTGTAACCTCTTCGGCAATTACTTCACCGCCGCATGAATTGCAGACATAAACGTTCATACCGTTTAATTCTTCTGTGCTCCACTGGTTGTCTACGCTGCTCTCCCACTCCTGCTGTTCAGGCTGAGCATTTCTTTCAGTTTCTTCCTGTGCGTTTTTAAGTGCCTCTACGTCAAATTCAGCGTCACAGAAAGGACATTTCATCTTCTGTGTGCCGCTGTCAAAGCTAACAGCACCGCCACAGCACGGGCATTTATATTCAAGTAAAGTTGACATAATTTTCCCCTTTATTATTTAATATCATTATCATCAAACGGGTCTGCACATTCAGGACAGAACTTAGGAGGATTTGTTGGGTCTTCCGGTTCCCAGCCACACTTGTCGCACTTGTAAAGAGGTGCACCTGCAGGCTTTGGCTTACCACATTCGATACAGAACTTTCCCTTGTTTACAGCACCACATGAACAATTCCAGCCGTCTGCTGCCGCTGGTTTCGGACTGCCGCATTCAATACAGAACTTACCTGTATTTGATGCACCGCATGAGCAAGTCCATGCACCCTGTGGTGCTGGCATCGGCTTACCGCATTCAATGCAGAACTTACCTGTATTTGACGCACCGCATGAACAGTTCCAGCTGTTTGCTGCCGGCTGAGCTGCCTGCTGCTGCATCTGCTGAGCCTGCTGCTGCTGTCCCATAGCAAAGAGGTTCTGAGCATTCATACCACCTGCCTGAGCAGCCATGTTCATACCCATAAATCCTGTCATAGCACCACCGGCATTACCTGCTGCTGTCTTCATAGCTTCTGCCTGTGCGCCAACAAGAGCCGCACCTGCCATATTTGCATTACGGAATACAGCTGTTTTCTGTAAATCCTTAATCATGTCCTCATCTTCCTTAGGAGCAGTGATTGAGTTGATTGCAACAGAAACAATTGAAATACCTCTTGTATCCTTCCACTTACCTGAAAGTACCTGGTTCATAGCGTCACAAAGTTCGAGTGTATGGCCAGGAAGTGCGCTGTATCTGATACCCATTTCAGAAATCTTTGCAAATGCAGGCTGGAGAGCACTTAAAAATTCTGCCTTCAACTGCTTGTCGATATCTTCTCTTGTGTATGCCTGCTGAACGTTACCACATACATTTGTATAGAAAAGAAGAGGGTCTGCAATCTTGTATGAGAACACACCGTTGCATCTTACTGTAATATCAACGTCAAGACCGATATTGTTATCCACTACTCTGAAAGGTACAGGATTTGGTGTACCGAATTTGTTGTCAACAAGTTCCTTTGTGTTGAAGAAGTAAACTCTCTGGTCGTTTGCTGTATCACCGCCATGAGCAATTCTCTTGCCGATAGTCTTGAATGTTTCCTTAATGCTTGAACCAAGGCTGCCTGAGAAAAGGCTTGGTTCTGTTGACATATCGTATGTATATTCGCCAGGTTCTGCACAGATTTCAACAATCTGTCCCTTGTCAACGATAATCATGCACTGTCCGTCTGCTACAACGATACCGCTTCCGTTAGTGATAATATTTTCGCTGCCCTTAGTATTTGAAGAACGCTTGCTTCCCTGTGTCTTACCCTTTACAACAAGTACATCTGCAGGCATAGCGTCGCACACGATATACTCTTTCCATGTATCTGCCAGAGTTCCCCCTACTGATCCGATTACTGCTTTAATAAGTCCCATTTTTAAAACACTCCTTTTTAAAATTTTATTGAAATTATCTAAAATCTGCAATATATGCAGAAAATATCCGTTTTTACACTTAAAATGTTTGACTATTTTTAAGATTTAAATTTTGAGATACTGAAAATCAATATCTCAAAATCATTATTTTATTTTAATGCTTTTCTTACCTGCTGAGCAATATTTTCAGCACAGAGTCCGTATTCCTTTAAAAGCTCTGTAGCAGGGCCTGAATGACCGTATTCGTCATTTACGCCAATCTTGATTACAGGTACAGGATAGCACTCGGTAACAGCTTCTGAAACAGCTGAACCAAGTCCGCCGATAACGCTGTGTTCTTCAACTGTCATGAGAATACCTGAATCCTCAGCAACCTTACAGATAAGTTCCTTGTCAAGAGGCTTGATGGTGTGGATATTTACAACACCTGCACTGATACCCTCTTCCTTGAGCATATCTGATGCCTTTAATGCTTCATAAACCATAAGACCTGTTGCAATGATTGTAATATCGTTGCCTTCTCTTAAATGGATACCCTTACCTACTTCAAACTTATAGTCTTCATTGTCATTGAAAACAGGAGCAGCAAGTCTGCCGAAACGAAGGTAAACAGGGCCGTCCATTTCTGCCGCTGCCTTAACAGCCGCCTTTGCTTCAATATCATCGGCAGGATTGATAACTGTCATGCCAGGAATTGTTCTCATAAGTGCAATATCTTCGTTACACTGATGTGTAGCACCGTCTTCACCTACTGAAATACCAGCATGAGTAGCACCGATTTTTACATTAAGACCAGGATAACCGATTGAGTTTCTTACAATTTCATAAGCTCTGCCTGCCGCAAACATTGCAAAG
The DNA here is from genome assembly GCA_045634285.1 of Oscillospiraceae bacterium. Taxonomy (GTDB): domain Bacteria; phylum Bacillota; class Clostridia; order Oscillospirales; family Ruminococcaceae; genus Porcipelethomonas. The sequence continues at coordinate 37,632 of JAZQZW010000029.1, read as the reverse complement.
CTACTTGCAAACGGAATTTTACCACAAGCCGCAAGACCTGCCGCAACACCCATCATATTTGCTTCTGCAATACCACAATCGAAAAACTTGTCAGGATGAGCCTTTTTAAAGATACCTGTCTTTGTAGCTGCCGCAAGGTCAGCGTCAAGAACCACTACATTCGGGTTTTCATTGGCAAGCTCCTTGATAGCATTACCATAACTGTCTCTTGTTGCAATTTTTACTAAATCTGCCATTTCATTAACCCTCCAGTTCCTTGAGCTGTGCGTCAAGTTCACTCATTGCCTGATCATACTGTTCCTTGTTAGGTGCTGTACCATGCCATGAAACCTGATTTTCCATAAATGATACACCCTTACCCTTAACGCTCTTCTGAATAATCGCAACAGGCTTGCCTGAAACTGTTGCAGCTTCATCAAATGCCTTTTCGATTGAATCAAAGTCATGAGCGTCCATAGTGATTACATGCCAGCCGAATGCAGCAAACTTATCTGTAATCGGTTCAGGTGAGCAAACCTCTGTTACAGGGCCGTCAATCTGAAGTCCATTGTTGTCAACTATTGCCACAAGGTTGTCAAGCTTGTTGTGAGCCGCAAACATAGCTGCTTCCCATACCTGACCTTCCTGAATTTCACCGTCGCCCAGAACTGTGTAAACCTTGTATGACTTGTTGTCAAGCTTACCTGCAAGAGCCATACCACATGCAACAGAAATACCCTGTCCAAGTGAGCCACTTGACATGTCAACACCCTTGATTTTAATGCATGGGTGACCCTGAAGCATTGCACCGATGTGACGAAGTGACTTGAGTTCACTTTCAGGGAAATATCCTTTAAGCGCAAGTACTGAGTAAAGTACAGGTGCACAGTGACCCTTTGAAAGTACAAAACGGTCTCTGTCAGCGTCTTCTGACTTGTCAGCACTTACATTCATTTTTTCAAAATAAAGATAAGTCAGAGTATCAGAAATTGAAAGTGAGCCACCCGGATGTCCCGACTTGGCATTGTAAGTCCCCTCAATTATTCCTTTTCTGACTTTACAGGCTGTCGCCATAAGGCTTTTCTTCTTGTTTTCGTCCATTTTTTCCTCCTGAATTTTACACTATTTATTTCAATGTGTATGTTCCGCTAAGACTAAAAATATCATAATCCTGGGATTCTATTGAAAGGCTGTGGGTAAGCCCGTCATCACCATCAATAACCCAGGTAACCATAGTTTTGTTTATATCTGTAAAATATCCGTATACCTGATATGCTGTTTTTCCATCAAGCATTACAGTTGCTGCTGTAAGTTCTTCAACATCATCTTCAGAATAACCCTGATAATACGCATTTGCAATCAGTTCAGCGTCCATGCCCTCAAAATAAGACAATGTCACAATGCTTTCTCTGTCAGGACTGCAATACTGATAGATAGGTGTTGTGTTTTCAACTCCTATATCTTCAAATATACACCAGTTTTCAGGCACCTGCATATAGCCGAATTTTTCATCGCCTATTTCTTTTGTAGCACCTGTGTATGTAACTTCAAGTTCACCGTTATCAGTTTCTTCGTCCGATTCAATTTCCTCATCATATTCTGATTCAGTTTCTTCTTGAGATTCCTCGTCAGTTTCAGCCTCTGTTGTTATTTCCTTTACAGGAACTGTTTCTGTTATAATTTCCTTTTCAGCTGTACTTTCCGACTTTTCACCCGAACAAGCCGAAAGGCTCATTATCATGAGTGACGCCATAATCAGTACGCTGAATTTTCTCATCTTACCCCACATTATATTTCTCCATTGTATATTTTTTCAATAAGCTCTGCAATTGCTCCTTCATCACTTGTACGGGACAGGACAATATCCGCCTTATCCTTTACAATCTGCTGGGCATTTGCAGTAGCTGCACCACAGTCAGCCGTAACAAGCATTTCTATATCATTATGATAATCCCCTGCCGCAACAACCTTAATATCTTTCATATTCATAATATTCAAATATTCTTTAAGTGCAGTACCCTTAGAGCTACCCTTAGGGAGCATTTCAATAAATATATCATGCGAACGCACAAAATCCACAGGATAATCCTTTGTCTTTACATATTCCTCAATTTCAGTGATTTCTTCGGGAGATGTGGCAAAAAGAATTTTAAACCATCCACCCTTCGGCACTTCCTCTATCGGCATATATAAAGGATTAACCTTACAAATCTGAGTATGTTCTTCCTCATATTCATTATTACATATTATATAAATATTGTCAAGTCTTAAAATTTCAGAGCCAGGATTTTCCATGAAATTCAACAAATCTTTGGCTATATTTTCAGCATCAACAGGAAGTTCATCTGTATACAGCACTTTCTTTTCAACATTATCGTAAATAAGCGAACCATTGTACATTATAACAGGCATTTCTATTTCAAGCTCATCAATATATCTCTGAGTTGACTGCAATGTTCTTCCTGTTGCAATGGTAAATTTTCCGCCGTCCTGCACAAATTTCCTTATAGCATTTTTGTCAATATCCGACAAAATTTTATTGTTTGGAAGAAGTGTTCCGTCAAGGTCTGTTATTAAAAAATATTTTGATAAATCAGGCATAACTACTTAACCTTTCTTAATACTTCATTAAAATATTCGGGAAGCTCACTGTCAAATTCCATATACTCCTGTGTTACAGGGTGTATAAAACCGATTTTTTTCGCATGAAGACACTGACCGTCAATTCCCTTGAAAGCCTTTCCATAAACGTCATCACCAAGAACGGCATGACCCTTATAGGAAAGGTGAACTCTTATCTGATGTGTTCTTCCTGTTTCAAGGATACATTTTACGTGGGCATATTTTTCAAACTGCTCTATAACGCTGTAATGCGTTACTGCATTTTTTGAGTTTTTATCCGTCACACACATTTTCTTACGGTCGTTTGGATTTCTGCCTATGGGAGCATTTACCGTTCCCTCTGGCTCTCTGAATTTACCGCATGCCACACATTCATATTCCCTTGTAAAGCTGTGTTCCTTAATCTGCTCTGCAAGGTGCTTGTGTGCCGTATCTGTTTTTGCAACGATTAAAAGTCCACTTGTGTTTTTGTCTATTCGATGGACAATTCCCGGTCTGATTACGCCATTGATACCCGAAAGGCTGTCACCGCAATGATAAAGAAGAGCATTTACAAGGGTACCACTGTAATTTCCCGGTGCAGGATGCACAACCATTCCCTTTGGCTTGTTGACTACAAGTAAGCTTTCGTCCTCATAAACAATATCAAGGGGAATATTTTCAGGCTCTGTGTTAAGCTCCACAGGCTCCGGAATTGTAACGGTTATACTGTCTCCCGATCTTTGCTTGTAGTTTTTTGCAACTGTTTTTCCGTTTACAAGCACTCCGCCGTTTTCTATAAGATTTTGTATTGCTGTACGTGTAAGGTCTGAAAGCTGAGTGCTGAGCCATTTGTCAAGGCGTTCTCCCACAGCCTCATCAGGTACTTCAAAAATTTCTTCATTCATTTTCAGTTACCTTCTCTTTTTCTTTTTTGTCATTCTTGAAATCAAAGAAAATCATCTGAATAAGAAGAAGTATCACCCCGACCACTACACAGCAATCGGCAAAATTGAAAATTGCAAAATCCATAAACTGAACGTCAAAATAATCCACAACCTTGCCATCTCTGAAAAGTCGGTCTATAATGTTTCCAAGTCCACCACTTATAATAAGCGTCATGGATATAAGGGTCAGCTTTTCCTTGCTGTGCTTTATCATGTACCAGCCACAGAATATCATAAGTGCAGCCGTTACAGCTATTAAAATCCATCTCATACCAGAAAAGCTTCCGAATAATGCTCCGTCATTTTCAAGGTATGTCAGATTTAAAATATCAAAATCACCAATTGAAAGAAAATCCTTTGACGGCTGTCCTTTAAGGCTGTCAATCGCCCATATTTTTATAAGCTGGTCAACACCTGTCAGAACAACAATTGCTACGAAGGCTATAATTAAAGCTATAATATAAATCATCTCTTTTCTATTAAAGGGGACGCTTTTTAAAAACGTCCCCTTTTTATGGTTACAAATTATATATTACTTAATAACAGAAGCACATCTTTCACAAAGTGTAGGATGATCTGCATTCTTGCCAACTGTTTCTGAGTAGCACCAGCATCTTTCACACTTATCGCCTGAAGCCTTTACAACCTCATAAGTTATATCACCTTCAGCGTCTGAGGCAACTGATACACCTGAAACGATAAGGATATCTGCGAGCTGTGAAGCAAGTTCATTGTACTTGTCAGCCATATCATTTGTACAGTGAATAACAATATTGGCTTCAAGTGACTTACCGATTACCTTTTCATTACGCTTTTCTTCAAGAACCTTGTTAACAGCTTCTCTGATACCGTAAATGAAATCCCACTTCTGAATAAATTCATCTGTGAAGTCAACACCTGACTTTTCAGGCATCTGGTTTAAGAAGATGCTTTCTGCATTGTCTTCGCTTGAATGTGGGAGGAAGCCCCAGATTTCTTCAGCTGTGTAAGACATAATAGGAGCAATAAGTCTTGCAATACCACTTAAAATCTTGTACATAGCTGTCTGTGCACTACGTCTTTCAACAGACTTTTCAGGAGTACAGTAAAGTCTATCCTTGATAATGTCAAGGTAGAAGTTAGACATATCAGTTACACAGAAGTTATGAATGCTATGGAATGCAATATGGAAGTCAAATTCGTTGTATCCGCCCTGTACCTTATCAATAAGGCTGTCAAGACGCATAATAGCCCACTTATCTATTTCAAGCATATCATTATATGATACGCTGTCTGTATCAGGATTAAATCCGTCACCGTTTGAAATGTTACCCAAGATAAATCTTGCTGTATTTCTGATTTTCTTATAGGCATCTGATAACTGCTTTAAGATTTCAGGTGAAATTCTGATATCTGAATGATAGTCAGAAGAAGCAACCCAGAGTCGTAAAATATCAGCACCGTACTGATTGATAACGTCCATAGGGTCAACACCGTTACCAAGTGACTTGTGCATTGCCTTACCCTGTCCGTCAACTACCCAGCCATGAGTACAAACATTCTTATAAGGTGCAGTACCCTTGAACACTACTGATGTAAGGAGTGATGACTGGAACCAGCCTCTGTACTGGTCAGCACCTTCAAGATAAAGGTCAGCAGGCCAGTTGAGTGAATCGTACTGTTCCATAACAGCTGTATGTGAAACACCACTGTCGAACCATACGTCCATGATATCATATTCTTTTGTGAATTCACCACAGCCACAGTCACACTTAACTGTTTCAGGGATAAATTCACTTACTTCTCTTGTCCACCATGCATCTGAGCTTTCCTTACGGAAGAGTTCTGAGATAGCCTTGATTGTTTCATCATTTACGATAGGCTTTCCACAGTCCTTACAGTAAATAATCGGAATAGGAACGCCCCATGTTCTCTGTCTTGAGATACACCAGTCTGATCTGTCACGAACCATTCCCTTGATTCTTTCTTCACCCCATGCAGGAATCCAGTTAACTTCTTCAATGGCCTTGACAGCTTCATCCTTGAATCCGTTTACTGAGCAGAACCACTGTTCTGTTGCACGGTAAATAATCGGGCTGTGACATCTCCAGCAATGTGGATACTGGTGAGTAATTTCCTGACTTGCAAGAAGTGCGCCTGTTTCCTGAAGCTTCTTAGCGATAGCCTTGTTAGCTTCATCTGTATCAAGACCTGCAAATTCCCCTGCTTCTTCAGTCTGCTTACCCTTTGAGTCAACACATACAAGAATACCGATATCGTCATAGTTCTTGCATACTTCAAAGTCTTCCACACCATAGCCAGGCGCTGTGTGTACACAACCTGTACCACTTTCAAGTGTTACATGGTCGCCTACGATAACAGGAGAAAGTCTGTCATAAAGCGGGTGCTTTGTCTTGATGTGTTCAAGCTCTGCACCTGTAAATGAACCTACTGTTTCATAGTTCTCAATACCTGCTGATTCCATTGTAGTCTTTACAAGCTCAAGAGCCATTACGTAGTATTCGTCACCGTTCTTAACAAGTGTATATTCATATTCAGGACCTAAGCAGATAGCAAGGTTACCCGGAATTGTCCATGTTGTTGTTGTCCAGATTACGAAGTAGATGTTTGCAAGGTCAAGTCCCATTGCTGTGAAAAGACCCTTATCATCTGTAACATTGAACTTTACATAGATTGATGTACATGGATCGTTTGAGTATTCAATTTCAGCTTCAGCAAGCGCTGTGTTACAATCAGGACACCAGTAAACAGGCTTTAAGCCCTTGTACATGTATCCTCTCTTGGCCATTTCACCGAATACTTCAATCTGTCTCGCTTCATATTCAGGCTTGAGTGTAAGGTATGGATCATCGTAATCACCGATAGTACCGATACGCTTAAACTGTTCCATCTGGCTCTTAACGTGCTTCATAGCAAAGTCCTTGCACTGCTTTCTGAGTTCAACAGGAGGAATTGCACCGTTTTCAACGCCGATTTCCTTCATAGCCTTAAGCTCGATAGGAAGTCCATGTGTATCCCAGCCCGGAACATAAGGAGCGCAGAAACCGCTCATATTCTTATGCTTTATAATAAAGTCCTTGAGTGTTTTATTTAAAGCTGTACCAACGTGAATCTGTCCGTTTGCATACGGAGGGCCGTCATGAAGGATATACTTAGGCTTATCCTTGTTGTTGTCAACCATCTTGTAGTACAGTCTGTTATCTTCCCATTTTTTAAGTGTTTCTGGTTCTCTTTTAGGGAGATTGCCTCGCATAGGGAATTCTGTCTGAGGCAGATTTAATGTCTTATTGTAATCCATTTTATACTTCTTCCTTTTCGGTTACTTGCTCTGTATTCTGTGCTTTGTTCTGACCAAACTGGAGTCCGGTAAATACTGATTCACCGCCGGCTCTTGTTCTTGCAGGAAAGCTTGATGTTGCCAAAGGATCCGGTGTTGGCGGTTCCTGATATGAAGTCTGTGGCGCTGCCTGAACAGGTTCTTCATCTTCTATCTCAATTTCAGGCATTGTAGAAATCATTGCGAGGTGTTCCTTGTACATGTCAAACAGGCTCTTTTTGAATTCTGTAACCTGTCTCTGTGCTTCCACAAGGTTCTGATGTTCCTTTTCGATTTCAGCTCTGTTCTTTTCCATAGCAGCTTCATGCTGAACAGTAGCTTCATCTATTAACGCCTGTGCCTTTGCCTGAGCTTCAGCTATAATTGCTTCAGCCTTTTCCTGAGCCTCTGCAACTACCTGATGTCCCTGCTTCTGAGCCCCGAGTAAAGCGTCCTTTAAAGCGTCCTCATCACTGCGGTATTCTCTTACCTTATCGGCGAGAATCTGAATTTTATTGTGAAGATCTTCTCTTTCAGCGTCAAGTTCTTCGAATTCAACAATTAATTCAGCAAGAAAATCGTCTATGTCTTCCTGCTTGTAGCCAAATGCGGCTTTTTCAAATTTTCTTTCTTTGATGTCGTTTGCACTAATCATAGCCACTCACCTCTTAACTATATTTCAACACAGTAACGTGTATTCTACCTTTCTTTGTTTCTCCTGAAATTTCTGAAAGCTTAAATTTCCCGTAGCCTCTAACTGAAAAAATATCACCTTCATTTAAAATATATGAACATTCATTTTTCAGCACAGAGTTTACTTCAATGCCGATACCCCTGATAATGCCCGAAATTTTGCCACGGCTCAGATTAAGCGCAAGACCTGCAACAGCGTCAAGTCTGAGCGATGCCACAGTTCCGCCTATTTCTTTGTAGTTTTCGGGTTTTATCAGAACTCCCGGAAAGCGTTCATCATATTTAACACCTGTATTACCGATCTTTTTTATTTCAGAAACAATAAGTTCCTTAATTGTCTCTGAAACAGCAATCTGAGCAATACCATTGTCTATAACAATATCCCCAACTGTTTCCCTTTTTATTCCAAGTGACATAAGTGCACCTAAAAAATCCCTGTGGGAAAGCCTGCTTTCCTGTCTGAATCGGAATGTCACAAGCTCAAGAGGGAAATCACAGTTTTCAGGTAAAAAATATTCCTTGTATACACAAAGTATCTGCCTTTCAGCATTTTCAAAAGCACCGTAAAAATGGTAATTTTCAAAACCGATGCGGCAAAATTCCTTTTGTGCAACCGCACATTCATGAGAATTGAGAAAAAGTGAATACACTGCTCCTCTTTTCTCAGAAAGTGTTATCATGTCGCCAAGCTTTGAAATAAACAGCCTGTCCTCAGAAAAAGCTACATTGTCAGCCATTTATCCGATATATACTCCGTTGCTTTCAAGCTCGCCAACAAGGTCTTCACCAATGAAGCCTACATTGTACGGAGTAATGATGTAAGTCATGTTTGCAACAGGCTTTAAGCTGCCGCCGTTTGCATATGCAACACCTACGAGGAAGTCAATAATTCTTCTCTTAGTGTCTGCTGATGCTGTTTCAAGGTTTAATACAACTGTCTTCTTAGCAATAAGATGATCAGCAATCTGCTTTGCATCTGTAAATACCTCAGGCTTTACAAGAACAACCTGAAGCTGTGCTGTTGCCTGAATGTTAACAACCTTGTTGCTTCTCTTTATTTCTTCGCTGTCAAAACGTTCTGAACGATAGCTTCTGCTGTCAAAATCATTTTCACGCGCACGTTCCCTTTCGGATGATGAGCTACCGTAGCCTGCACCACTGTGGTTTTCATAGCCACCTGATGTGTGCTGCTGTGGCTTTCCATAAGTCATTTCATCATACTGTTCATCACCGTCTTCAGGTGGTACGAAAAAATCCTTGATGTTCTTAAAAAATTCCATGCTCTTGCTCTCCTATCCCAATTTTTTATTTCTTTCTTTTGCCCGACTTGATAAAGTCTTGTTAACTTAGTTGTAATTTCTCGGTCCAAAAAGCCCACGTCCTATACGGATAAGATTTGAACCGTATTTTATTGCCTGAATATAATCTCCCGACATTCCCATAGAAAGAATGCCCATGCTTATATTATCTATCTTTTCAGCAGAAATGTCAATATATAATTGCTGCATGCGGCAAAGAAATTTTTCTGCATTCTCAATAGGCGGAATCGCCATAAGACCGCATACCTTTATATTTTTCATTTCGGCTGACTCGTAAAGAAGCTCTTTAAGACAGTTTTCATCAATTCCGCCCTTTGATTCCTCGTTACCAATATTTACTTCGACGAGTACATTCTGTACCTTGCCGATTTTCTGTGCCTGTCTGTCGATTTCCTTTGCAAGCTTTATGCTGTCAACCGACTGTATAACAGAAACACTGTCAATTATATATTTCACTTTATTGGTCTGAAGATGACCGATAAACTGAACCTCTGTATCCTTATTGTACAAATCTTTTTTTGAAAGATATTCCTGTACACGATTTTCACCCAGAAGCTTTATTCCAAGCTCTGCCGCATGATTTACCGCAGCAGGATCAACGGTTTTTGTAACAGCCATTATATCAACTTTTTCCTCAGGCCTTCTGTACTTTGCAACCGCTTCTGCGACTTCAAAGGATATACGCCTGTAATTTTCATCGATATAGCTGAAATCAAACGCCATTTTCATCAACACCTTCCACTACAATGTCATCATAAAGTGATACATAGTCGCTTCCTGCATTCATGGCAGAAAGCACAAAATTATCACCCTCATATACAACATCAAGCTTTTTGAAGTTAATCTGCTCTCCAAGCTTTACGTATACGCCTTTGCAGTTTACAACCTGCTTTGTCTTGATTCCTGTTTCCTCGTCAACAATCGTTTCTTCAACATCCTTGAATCTGATTGCCTTTCTCGGAACCTTGATACCTTCATACTCGCCTCTTATCATTTCAACCTGTTCTGTTCTGTGCTGAACAAGCTCATATGTAATATTGCTGCATTTTACAACAACAATGCTTTTGCCTGCTGTCTTGGTATCTCTTATATCTGTAATAGTACCGCTGATTGTTTCAGATGTGGAACGAAACTTCAGCTTTACACTGTCTTCAATGGAAAACTGAATGTCCGTATTATCTATCACACCCACAGCATACCATTCATAGCCGTCAATAAGCTTGCCTATAATCCTACTGTCACCTGTTGTTTTTCCATCTTCAACACCATTGATAAGCTCCGGTGTTATTGTGCTGAGTTTATCCATTGACAGAGTATCCTCATAACCATCAGCAAAACTTACAAAATAGGCAGCCCTATCAGAAACTATAGTATCAAGCGGTATCATTTCTGTTGACTTAAGCTGTGAAACCTGAGTTTTCACATCATTAAGTCGCTTGCTAAAATTTGTAGCTTCATTTGTGATAATCTGATATGTACTCAGAAGTACCACAAGTTCATCACTATCTGACGAAATATCAGATATATTGCCCTTTTCTCTGGCATTTATTATTGTTTTGTATTTTTCATTTATAAGCTCTGAGAGATTGGCAGGCTGAGCCGATTCGACAGTTCCGGGATTCTGAATTTTCTCAAGAAGTGCCATCTGATTGTCACAATCGGATAACTGCTGTTTGATATCTATCTGGCTTTCGTCAGCATAAACCTCAGCAATAACTGATCCTTTTCCAAGCTTGCCGCCGTCAGGTACGGAGTAGCTTACCACGCCTGCCCCGCCGTAAGTGAGAACTTCTTCATTTCTGACATAAACCGCCTTGAATGATATTGAATCATCCGCCTGAGCATAAAAAGCCGTTTCGGTTTTATAGTCATCACTTTTCATATTGTAAACAATACTCATAAGAGAAGCCGCTACACAAACAAGAAGCAATATGCTTAAGAATTTGGAAGTAGCCGATTTCATTCAATACCCCTTATTCGATTTTATCCGAAGAATCAAGTATCGGAATTGATCTTGACGGAATAATTGTGGAAATAGCATGCTTGTAAACAAGATTCTGTTTTCCTTCACAGTCAAGAATAACTACGTAATTGTCAAAGCCTTTTACAATACCCTTGAACTGAAAGCCGTTTGTCAGGTAGATAGTAACAGGTATTCTGTCTTTTCTTGCCTGGTTTAAAAATACGTCCTGTAAATTCAGTATTTTGTTCATGCTTGCACCCCTTTTTCTTCATGTTCTTTTTTCTGTTCTTTCTCTTTCGGACATAGTCCGGTAACACATATAAAAATAGCTATTATATTAGTCATTATATATTATATCATAAACCAAGGCTCTTGGCTATATTTTTTTTGCAATAAACCAAAATTTTATCTTTATTGTCAAATTCATCTAACATTATCCAGTGAATTTTTGTATTTTTCCTAAACCAAGTGAGCTGTCGCTTGGCATATCGGCGTGTTTCCTGCTTGATTTTGTCTGTACACTCCTGCAAATCAGCCTTGTTTTCAAAGTACGGAATAAGCTCCTTAAAACCGATTGCATTGGCTGCAGTTTTCATTTCACCGACCTCATAAACCTCTCTCGCTTCCTCCACAAGACCGTTTTCAACCATGATATCAACACGAAGATTTATCCTGTCATAAAGCTTCTGACGATCATTATAATTCAATCCGAAAATCACTGCGTCATAAGGTGACGGTACAAGTCTGCTTTCTTCTTTAAATTCGCTGAGCTTTCTTCCTGTAATTTCAAAAACCTCAAGAGCCCTTATCACTCTTACAGTATTGTTAGGGTGAAGTTCAGCAGCTGTTTCAGGGTCACATTCCTTCAGTCGTTCAAAAACAGCCTCACAGCCCTTTTCATTTATTTCATCTTCAATTCTTTTTCGCACCTGTGGGTCTGACTTTATGTCAGGGAACTGAATATTGTCAATAAGTGACGAAATATAAAGCCCTGTACCTCCCACTATAACAGGAAGCTTTCCACGTGAGTGAATATCACGTATTTTTTCACCTGCAAGTTCAACATAGTCCGCAACGCTGAAAGCCCTGTCACGTTCAAGAAAATCCATCAGATGATGTGGAATCCCCTGCATCTCTTCCTTTGTTGGCTTTGCTGTGGCAATATCCATCCCCTTGTATATCTGCATTGAGTCGGCAGAAACCACTTCTCCATTGTAAGCTTTGGCTATTTCAACACCAAGTGCAGTTTTGCCCGAAGCTGTCGGCCCTGCCACTACTACAACTTTTATCTTTTCCATTTCAGACAATCCTTTTAAACTGTTTTTCTATATCTCTCTTTGTAAGAGTAAACATAACAGGTCTTCCATGAGGACAATGCCTTATTTTCTCATTGTAAAACACCTGTTCTGCAAGTACCTGGAGTTCCTGTATACTATTTTTGTCGTTTGCCCTGATAGCTGCCTTACATGCTAAATCGTGAAGTGTATCATCAAGCTGATGTGTCTGAGGATTTACTTTATTAAGGCACAGATTTTCTGCTATTTCGGGAATTATTTCTTCAAGGTCAAGCCCATCAAGAATAATCGGTACAGCCTTTACTTTAACAAAAGGAGATTTTGACGTATCAACCTTAAATCCCATATCCTCAAGAATCTGTATATTCTCCGAAATCGCATTACATTCCTTTTCAGAAAGCAAAATCTCAGGCTCTAAAAGTAGCATCTGACTGTCCTTTGACGTACACTCTGCTTTAAGCTTTTCAAAAATCACACGTTCGTGTGCGGCATGCTTGTCAATCATAATCATTGTATCTCCCGACTGAGCAAGGATATAATTTTTGAAAATCTCACCCACAACCGTTATTTCTTCCTGTTTTTTAATTTCGGGTTCAGGAACTTTTTCAGCTGTTTTTTCAAAGGATTTTTTGCTTATATATGAAAATTCCGAAAACTCTTCTTCCTGCTCATCTTCCTCCACTTCCACATCTTCGGGAGCTACTATTATATTAACAGCCTCATTGTAAAGAACTTTTGATGAGGAAAACTTCACTATATCCTTTTCGCTCTTTTTCGGAACAGCATATTCAGACATTGAAACAGGCTTTATTACACTATTATTAATATTTTTTACTTCAGCAACTTTGTATTCAACAGGCTTTTCTTCCTTTTCCGTCAAGATTTCCGACGCCTTTTCAATTTCTATTGTCTGCTGTTGAGTAACCTCAGGCTCAAAGGGTTTCTGTTTGTAATACTGTTCTGTTTTTCTTTCCTCTTTAAGCTCAAATTCATAAATCAGCCCCGATGACAGAAGTGCATTTTTAACAGCAAAGTAAACACAGTTGAAAACCACCTTTTCATCTGAAAACCTGACTTCTGCCTTTGCCGGATGAATATTGACGTCAACCGTAACAGGAGGTACTTCAAGCATAAGCACACAGGCAGGATATTTCCCCTGCATAACAAGATTTTTATACGCTTCTTCAAGTGATGCACCACATGTTACCGACTTTACATATCTGCCGTTTATAAAGAAATTCTGAAATGAACGGTTATTTTTAGAGTAAAGAGGTTTCATGACATATCCCTTAACAGAAATCCCGTTTTCGCTGTAATCAACAGGGATAAGGTCATGGGCAAAATCACTGCCGTATATTCCGTAAATCGCACTTAAAAGCTGTCCGTCACCTGCCGACGCAAATTCAATTTTATTATCTTTTATCAGCTTAAAGGAGATGTCAGGGTGCGACAGCACAATCTTCTGCATTATCGAAATAATTGCATTTGCCTCGGCAGAATCACGCTTCATAAACTTCTGCCTTACAGGTACATTGAAAAAGATGTCACGAATAATTATGGTTGTACCGTCAGGACAGCCTGTGCTTTCGTTAAGCTTTTCAATTCCGCCTTCTATTATATAGTTTGTGCCAAGCTCGTCACCTTTCTGCTTTGTGAGAAGCTCCACCTTTGCAACAGCACAGACAGATGCAAGTGCCTCACCTCTGAATCCCAGTGTAAGAATATTGTCAAGGTCATCCTTTGACGCAATCTTGCTTGTGGCATGACGCAGAAAGGCAGTCGCCACCTGTTCCGGAGCAATACCACAGCCGTCATCTGTAATTCTCATGTATGTAGTACCACCGTTTTTTATCTCAACGGTAATATGCTTTGCTTCTGCATCAATGGAATTTTCAAGCAGCTCCTTTATTACCGACGCAGGTCTTTCAATAACCTCACCTGCCGCAATAAGCTCTGAAATATCCTTGCTCAGTAAATTTATCTGTGCCATCGGTTCTCCTTTCCCGCTTTTGAAAAAGCTTGGCAAAACTTTTATGCCGCGATTTAATCAACTTGCAAATCAAACTAAACTCCGCGTAATTTACTTTATCTTAATTTGTTTCTTTAATCACGAAGTGGTAATAAACTCATCATATAAATTACAAGCAACACTGTTCCAGCAAGTGATGATACTATAAAAGTAATCATATCTGCCTTGCTTTTTCTGTATTTATAAATAGTAAATATAAGAATAACCAGCCATATTAAGACCATAAAAATCCCAATAGGAATAAAGAACTTATCTTCTTCCCAACTCAGCGAACCCGGACCATACTCAGGAAACATAAAAGCATATCCCATTAAAAGCCAGTAAGTACCCAATGTTCCCTGCAAAAGTCCATGTACTGCACTTAGTATTCTTTTCAATATTTTTTTCATTTTATCACTCCGCCAGTTTTACAAGCTCTTTCAGAAACTCTCTGCATTCACTGTCAGACAGTTCATCCACATTGGTTCTGCAAAGTCTGTCGGCAATAGTATCATGACTTATAGTATCAAAACTTATCTGTCCGTCATCTGCCTGCTGTACTGTAACCTTGCTTTCCTTTTCCATATCCGCAAGTAATTCCCTTGCTCTCTTTACAACCTTGTTAGGAAGTCCTGCAAGCTTTGCAACCTCAATACCATAGCTTTCGTCAACGCCGCCCTTGACAATTTTTCTGAGGAATCGTATTCCGTCACCGCTTTTTCTTACGGCAATACTGTAATTCTTAACACCCTCCATAAGCTGTTCAAGTTCAATAAGCTCATGATAATGTGTGGCAAAAAGCGTCTTACAGCCCATGCCCTTTGCACTGCATATATGTTCAGCCACAGCCCTTGCAATGCTTATACCGTCAAAGGTAGATGTACCACGTCCCACCTCATCAAGTATTACAAGACTGTTTTTTGTGGCATATTTTAAGATATCGGCAACCTCACTCATTTCAACCATAAAGGTACTCTGTCCTGCTGTAAGGTCGTCAGATGCACCTACTCTTGTAAAAATTCTGTCCACTACGGAAATTTTTGCGTAGGAAGCAGGAACAAAACAGCCAATCTGTGCCATAAGGGTGATAAGTGCCGTCTGTCGCATATATGTTGACTTACCCGACATGTTAGGCCCTGTAATAATAGACATTCTCGAAGCATTGGTATCAAGGTACACATTATTCGGAACAAACATTTCATCTGTCAGCATAAGCTCAACAACAGGGTGACGTCCGTCACGTATATCAATAACGCCGTCAATGGCAATATCAGGACGGACATAATTGTTCTTCATTGAAACGTCTGCAAAGGAAGCAAGTACATCAACCGCCGCAACAGCAGATGCCGTACGCTGAACACTTGCAAGTTTAGTTGCAAGGAAATCCCTTATTTCATTGTAAATCTCACCCTCAAGACGAAGAGCCTTGTCCTTTGCACCTAAAATATTGTTTTCTGCATTTTTCAGTTCCTGTGTAATAAATCTTTCACAGTTTGCAAGGGTCTGCTTTCTTATGTAGTGGTCAGGGATAAGGTCATAGTATGAACGTGTAACCTCAAGATAATAACCGAATATCCTGTTAAAGCCTGTTTTCAGATTTTTAATGCCTGTTTTTTCCCTTTCACGTTCCAGAATATCCTCAATGGTACTTTCACCATGGTTCATAGTATAACGTAAATTGTCAAGCTCCTCATTAAAACCGTCTTTAATTACATTTCCGTCCTTGACATTTACAGGTGGCTCATCAATAATGGCATTTTCAACAAGCTGAGAAATTTCATCAAGGGTGGAAATACTGCTTTCAAGGGTAGCTATAAGCTTTGAACCCGAAAGCTTTGAAAGCTGTTCCTTTAAATGCGGGAGCTGCAACGCAGTAACTGAAAGAGACTTTAAATCCCTCGGAGTAGCAGTTTTGTACATAACCCTTGTCATAAGTCTTTCAAGGTCATACACCCTGTCAAGAATTTCACCTGTTTCCACAAGCACAACGGGATTTTTCATAAACTGCTCAACAGCCTCAAGTCTGTCAATAATTCTTGCAGGACTTGCAAGAGGCTGTTCGATATAATTTTTAAGCAGTCTTTTACCCATAGAGGTTTTTGTTGAATCAAGCACCCATAAAAGTGAACCTTTTTTCTCCTTGTTGCGCATTGTTTCTGTAAGCTCAAGATTGCGTCTTGCAGTAAGGTCAAGGGTCATTGACGATAATTCATCGGTACGTTCAATAGCTGTAAATCTGCCTGTAAGTGATTTCTGTGTTTCGTGAATATAGTCAAAAAGTCCGCATACTGCCGAAACGTCTGCACCACTTTCAGAAAGTCCCAGCATATCCATTGAAGATGCTGTAAACTGACTTAAAACTGCTTCACGTCCTCTTTCAATGCTGAAACGTTCTGATTCCCTGAGGGTTACAGCACAGCCAAGTCTTACCTTTATAAAATCAAGGACTGTTTTAAGTGACAGAAAATCGGGGTTAAACACAATTTCAGAAGGATTGAATCTTGAAAGCAGGTCAATTGCCTGTGCTTCAGGATTTTTTTCTGTAATATGAGAAAGCTGCACCTCACCTGTTGAGATATCAGCAAAGCACATTCCACAGCTGTTTTCATCATAGTACGCAGAGCAGATATAGTTATTGCTGTCATCGCTGAGCATACTGCTTTCAATAAGAGTACCCGGAGTTACAATTCGTATAACATCACGCTGTACCAGACCTTTTGACTCAGACGGATCGGTCACCTGTTCGCATATAGCAACCTTAAAGCCTAAATCTATAAGCTTTTTTATGTATATATCGGCACTGTGATGCGGAACACCACACATAGGTGCTTTTTCCTCAAGTCCGCATTCCTTTCCGGTAAGGGTAAGCTCTATTGCCTTTGATACCACAAGTGCGTCATCAAAGAACATTTCATAAAAGTCACCCACACGGAAAAACAGTATCGTATCGGGATACATTTCCTTTGTTTCAAGATACTGCTGCATCATCGGGGACAGCTTCGATTTATTTATTTCCATTTTTGTTGACCTCCGAATATCCGTCTGTTTCTTAAATTAACACTATACATTATTCATACAATGTTACCTTAAAAGTCTGCAAAAGAGCAGACACATGCCTGCTCTTTAAAAGTTTTACCTATTAATTTAGTGACAACCACCACATGAAGCACAGCTTCCTGAACAGCCTGTTGGCTTTGAAGGACATGTTTCAGGGTCTTCGCCATTGGCTGATGCTGTGATTACATTGTTGATTTCTGTAAGCATTCCGTCCATAGCATTCTTAGCTGCATTAAACTCAGCCATATTAGGATTTACCATGATTTCACCGTAGAGATTCTTGATAACACCATCAAGCTCTTTAAGCTTTTCTGAATCCTTGTCTTCCTTTGACATTTCCATGTTGAGCTCATATCTCTTTGCTGTAAATTCACTGATAAGCTTCTGAAGTTCTTCGTCCTTATCGTTCTTTTCCTTGGCTGCAAGGTATGCTGCATATCTTTCATCAGCCTGAATAAGCTTTCCAAGTTCTCTTGCCTTTTCAATAACGTCCATTTTTAATATCTCCTTTTAAATAATTTATTCAATTACGCCTGTTACAGCCCAATTTTTAGCATTTGTTATCTTAACATTCACAAAGCTTCCCATAAGTGATTGATCTCCTTCAAATTCCACAATCACAAATTCATCGCTTTTTCCTGTTAAAAATCCGTTTTTCTTTGACTTTCCGTCAACCAGAACCTTCATGGTTCTTCCGATGAAACGCTTATAGCTTTCGGTTGAGATTTCTCTCTGAACGGCAAGAAGTCTTGTCATTCTCTCTCCCTTTTCTTCATCGGATATTTTGTCATATATTTCAGCCGCCTTCGTACCCGAACGCTTTGAGTAGATAAAGGAATAAATATTATCATACTTTACCTTTTTTATAAGCTCTATGGTCTTTTCAAAATCCTCAGCCGATTCATTCGGAAATCCCACAATAATATCCGTTGTAAATGAAAAATCCGGAATAAAGCTTCTTGCATAGTCTATTGTTTCCATGTACTTTTCAACAGTATAACGCCTGTTCATTTTATCCAGTATGTCATCGCTGCCACTCTGTACAGGAAGATGAAGATGCTTCCCTACCTTTTCGCAATTTATGATAGTATCAATAAGCTTTTTCCCTGCGTCCTTCGGGTGAGAGGACATAAAGCGTATTACAAAATCACCCTCTATGGCATTTATCCTCTGCAAAAGCTCAGGAAAATCGATTTTCTCCTCAAGGTCTTTGCCGTAGGAGTTTACATTCTGCCCTAAAAGCATAATTTCTTTGTAGCCTTCCGCTACAAGATTTTCTACTTCCTGTATAATATTTTCAGGTTTTCTGCTTCTTTCACGTCCTCTTACATACGGAACTATACAATAAGTACAGAAATTATTACAACCAAACATAATTGGAACGGAAGCCTTGAACCTGCTGTCACGTTCCTGATAAAGTCCCTCTGATGACATGTTATACTCGTTAGTGTCAAAAGCATGCTTACTACCGCAAAGCTTGTCATATAAGAGCTTCGGCAGTTTGTCAAGTGCCGACGGTGAAAATACAATATCCACAAATTTATATGAGTTTTCAAGCTTTTTTACAACATGCGGGAGTGCTGCCATGCAACCACACAAACCGATAATCATATCGGGATTCTGTTCCTTGTAATGCTTTAAAAATCCCAAATTACCGAAAACCCTGTCTTCAGCATTTTCTCTTACGGCACAGGTATTGAAAATGACAATATCAGCTCTTTCTTCGCTGTCTGCCATTTCATATCCCATTTTAATGAGCATACCCTTGATTTTTTCACCGTCTGAGAAATTCAGCTGACAACCAAAGCTTCTTACAAAAGCTTTAGGCTTATCTGCTTTTTTTATAAGAATATCCGAAACGGATAATATATATTCATTTGTGTTTTTTTCCTGCATCATTATTCTCCGTTTCGATTAAAAATCATATTTTCTTTACTGTTTCAAGAACGATTTCAGCAACCTTTTTAGCGGCAATCTTTTCAAATTCATCAAATGACATTTCGCCCTCATCATCGGCATTGTCTGAAATACATCTTACACTTACAAAAGGTACATTGTTTCTGTAAGCACACTGACCGATAGCGGCAGTTTCCATATCAACAGCAAGAGGTGAAAGTCTGTCGCAGATATCCTGCTTTACAGCATTGTCAGAGATAAAGGCTTCCCCTGAAACAATTCTTCCCACATGGTTTACAATGCTCTTTTCTGCACAAACCTGACAAACAGCATTTACAAGCTTTTCATCTGCTTCGTACATTGAGTGGTAAGGTGGATAATTTTCAAGGAAACGAAGCTCTAAGTCATGCGGACAAACTGCGTCAGACACAACAATATCGCATACCTTTACATTCTTGTTCATACCGCCTGCAACACCTGTATTGATAATCGCATCAACGCTGAATTTATCAATCATAACCTGTGCGCATAAAGCAGCATTAACCTTTGCAATTCCACAACATACACTTACAACAAGCTTTCCGCCATAAGTGCAGATATAAAAGTCATAACCTGCATAAGTTTTCACAACAGCATCACTGAGTACGTTTCTGATGTCTGCAAGCTCTGACGGCATAGCACCGATAATTCCGATAGTTTTCATTTTTGTCTCCTTTCAGAAGTTGAAAATAAGTTCGTTATAATTCCAAAAGCATATATAGTATTATTTTACCCTAAAACCTGTAAAAAGTCAAGGTTTTACACAATATATACACAATTCTAATTATCACCAACAATTTAAAAACTAAATTATAATTTGTCGGTGACCCGACAGGACATGTCGCATTTTACTTTACATGTAAATAAACTTCGTGGAATTTATTTTTTGTTTTGTAGGGGCGGTCATTGACCGCCCGTTTTAATTCGTATTTGTTATACGGGCGACCATTGGTCGCCCGTACATAAATTTTGATACTTCAAAAAATTACACCGACTAAATATAAAATTCCCCATCAATATTTTTATAAGCAAAATATTAAAAATCGTCTATAGTTTCATTATTCTTTAAAACACCAAACTGCTCTATAATTTTCTGTGCATCTTTCACGCTCAGTCCTTTTACCTTGTGTATTCTTGTCTGTTCTGAACTGAAATAAAAATCAAGTCTGCATCTCCCTATTTTCTTATCTATTAAATCCTGAAAAATCTGAATTTTCACAAGCTTTGACCTATCTGCCATGATTGTGTGAAAAGCATAAAATCTTGAATACCTTATACAGCAAAAATCTTCGTTTACTGTGATTCCGGTTGTCAGATAGGCATAGAATTTTACAATAGTCAGCCATATAAACGGTGCTGCAATAATTATTGTAACATATGGTGCTATATCATGAAGCTGTGGAAACAGTCTAATTGTAATCCAGCCTGCTACAAGAATACCAAGTGAGGTATATAATGGCGCTCCGATATAGGTCATAAAAGCCGTTTTTTCGGGCTTTACCTTTCTTTTTACAAGATACTTGTTAAAGCCAAGCATTTCAAGCGCTTCATCAACCTCGTTCCTGCTAAGAATCGGCAAAAGCACAGGAAGTTCATTTTTACCTTTTCCGTATCCCGAACAGCTTATATTAAGAGAAAAGATTTTAAAAACCTTTGTAATAAAACTCTGTCTTAAATCAAGGAAATTAATCTTTTTCGGCATTATGTGAAACACTCTTTTTGTAAAAGCACCCGAAACGATACGCATAATATGTGCATCCTTTTTCATAATAAAGTCATGATATCTGAAAAGATTTGAAAAGAACGACAAAAGCCACATACCTAAAATCACAGATACAATAACTATTACAACAGGAGGAATCTCAACAGGCACATTTGCAGAAACGTTTTGCGATACATTCTGCGAAACATCATTTGCAACCTTGTAAACATCAGGCAGGTCCTCACGCATTAAGTCCATCGCAATTCTGCCTGCATTGAAAATGAGGGTTGAAATATAAAGTGCACCTGAAAGACTGCTTGAAAAAACAAATGAGAAAAAAACAATTTTGTACCATCTTGGTTGAAATTTAAAGGATTTCTTTTCTGCACGTTTAATTTTAGGAAGCTTTTTCTGAAGCTTTTTAAAATCATCACGTCTTACCATAATCGACATATCCGTTGTTCCCATAGCTCCTGCATCGGTATCAACGTGTACCCTTACCGCCTGAAACGGTCTTAAATAAAAATTATGCTGTGCCGTTACGGCTGATATGTTTTTATAAGGTATCTCAACAGTTCTTTTAACAATAAATCCCTGCATAAGTCTTATATGATTTCTGCCGAGTCTTACCCATGTAAAAAGCCAGGTTATATATCCTGCTCCGATAATCATAATAAGCACTATCAGGTCAAACCAACCACCCGTAACCCATGTATAAAATGCATCTGCGTCAAGTGTAAACGAACGTACACCACGCAAAATCGGGAAAATCAGAAGCCATATACTGTTTTTTGCGTGCTTTAATATCCTGAGCGGATGTTCATGAATCATCATCAGATTTTCCTCCTGATATTAAACTTTAAGATTATAGGCAATTTCCGCAAAATCTTCATTACTCACAAACATAATCGGCATCATTCCGCCGTATGCATAAAGTATGACGCAATTTATCCCGGGAAGCTTTCTGAAACGTGTTGATATTGTAGTTGTATACTGTATTTTTCTGATATCAAGCGACTGCTTTTTTATAAAATAAAATCCACTTTCTTTAACTACTCTGTCTTCCCACACACGATATTTCATATTTCGGAAATATACAGGAAGATATATAAGTGCCGTAAAAAATCCGGCAACTGAAAACACGATACATGAAATTATCATTATTGTGGGAATAAAAGCAAGAAAATACGACAAAACCGCATTTATAATAACCGTCAGAACTAAAATCGAAACCCTGAGTATATTAAGGCAGGTTTTATCCGCATAGTATTCTTTCATCTGAACCCCTCCTGAAAACAAATACATACTATGTATTTTTATAATCCTTATTCTAATATTATAACATATAACAGATGTCAAATTCAATAAATTTTTCAAAAAGAAGGTGTAGAAAAATGCTTGAAATATTACGTGATTTTGTATGGAGTAATTTTCTTCTGATATTACTGCTTGGTACAGGACTAATAATCAGCATACAACTGGGATTTTTTCAGATAATCAGATTCCCATATATACTTAAAAACACATTTCTTTCGCTTTTTTCCGACAAATCAACACGCAGTTCTGACGGTAAAGGAGTATCACAGCTGCAATCCCTGTCAACAGCCCTTGCGGCTACTATGGGTATCGGAAACATTGTTGGTGTTGCAACCGCAGTTACAATCGGCGGAGCAGGCTCGGTATTCTGGATGTGGATTTCCGCAATACTTGGCATGACACTTGTTTATGCTGAAAATTATCTCGGGGTCATATATCGTAAAAAAGGTGTGGGAGGCACGATTGCTTTTCTTGAATACGGCACAGGAAAAAGATGGCTTGCTGTTATTTTCTGCATTTTCTGCAGTCTTGCATCTCTCGGAATGGGAAATATGACACAAATAAATTCCATATCGGTTTCTATTGAAAATACATTCAATATTCCGCCGATTTACACAGGAATAGTCTTTTCAGTTCTGGTTTTTGCAGTTATATCAGGAAGCATAAAGCGTATCGGCAAAGTTTCCCAGATTTTAATTCCGGTTTTGTCGCTTGTTTACATAACATCAGCATTGATAATTATAATAAAAAATTCAGACGCTCTGCCTAAGGCTTTTGAAGAAATTTTCAAGGGTGCATTCGGAATCAAAGCAATCAGCGGCGGCATAAGCGGTGAAATTATCAGAAAAAGCATAAATACAGGTCTTTGCAGAGGAGTATTTTCCAACGAAGCAGGACTTGGAAGCTCATCTCTCCTGCACAGCGGCACAGGCAATCCCGACCCGCAGAAACAGGGAATGTGGGCAGTATTTGAGGTTTTTACAGATACTATCGTATGCTGTACCCTTACTGCTCTTGCAATAATAACAAGCGGAAGTCTTTCTTCGGGCAAAACGGGTATTTTGCTTTGTGCACATGCATTTTCCGACATTATGGGGAATTTTTCGGACATATTCCTTTCTGCCTCAATTGTTCTTTTTGCATTTGCCACTATAATAAGCTGGTATTTTTGCGGTGAATGTTGTATAAGATACATATTTGGGCATAATGGTATTTTTATTTACCGTATTGTATTTTCTCTCTGCATTGTAATCGGTGCGTACTCAAAGCTTGAAAATGTATGGCTTATCTCCGATATATTCAACGGTCTTATGGCGTTTCCGAACCTTGTAGGGCTTATTATCCTGCGGAAAAAAGTAAAATTTTCAAAAACAAATCACAATAAAAATGAATAATACAATATCTAACTTCCAATAATTTTATAGTTAATTTTACAGTATATCAAATCCTTCTTGACTTTTAACACACAATTGCGTATAATTAGTATGTATATTTATATGTAAATTCTGCCAGTACGCATTTGGCAGAACAGAAAATTTTTAATAAAAATGGTATTATGGCATACGGAAATGCCTGTATATATATGTACAAAAGTACAAAAGTACAAAAAGACAAAAGACAAACAAAACAAAAACATATACTGCATAAGGCTGTGATCGTCAAAGGCCGGCAGTATAAAAATCCGATTAGGATATACATATCTGTTTTTCTCAAAGAAATACACATTAAATCTCACTACTGTAACTTGGCAAACAAAATTATATTTCAAACTGAAAAACCGTATACTATTCGGATAGTTAAAGAATGCGAGGTAAAAATTGGAAAACAACAATGCAAAATCTTCAGAAATCAAAAAAAGATTTTTCAAGAGAAACGACAATCAGGGATCAAGAAAAAACCAAAACTTCCCAAAATCAACATTTACACCAAAGCCGAAAAAGGAGCTGAAGAAAACTCCTGTTAAAATCATTCCTCTCGGTGGTCTTAACGAAATCGGCAAAAACATGACAGTTATCGAATGTTCAAACGATATGTTTATCATCGACTGCGGTCTTGCATTTCCTGATACAGAAATGCCGGGTGTAGATATCGTAATTCCTGACTTTACTTACATTGAAAAGAACAAGGAAAAGGTACGTGGTATTGTTCTGACTCACGGACATGAAGACCATATCGGCGGTCTTGCATATCTTCTCAAAAAAATCAATGTTCCTATTTACGGTACAAAGCTTACTCTTGCCCTTGTTGACGGAAAGCTTAAAGAGCACGGACTTTCAGGCAAGGTAAACCTTATTGTGACAGAACCGAGAAGAACAATAAAAATGGGCTGTATGGCAGTTGAGTTTATCAAGGTAAACCATTCTATTCCTGACGCTGTTGGTATGGCTGTTCACACTCCTGCCGGAGTTATTGTTCACACAGGTGACTTCAAAGTTGACTACAGCCCTATAAACGGTGAAATTATCGACCTTACACGTTTTGGTGAGCTTGGCAGCAAGGGTGTTCTGGCTCTTATGGCAGACTCAACCAATGCTGAAAGACCAGGCTACACACAGTCTGAAAAAACTGTTGGTGAATCTTTTGAAAAGCTGTTTGCAAAGGGTGAAGGCAAGCGAATTATTATTGCAACCTTCTCTTCAAATATCCACAGAATACAACAGATTATAGATAACGCTTCACGCTACGGCAGAAAGGTTGCCGTATTCGGAAGAAGTATGATAAATGTTATCACAACCGCCATTGAAATAGGCTATCTTAACGTTCCGAAGGGTGTGCTTATCGATATTGATATGATGAGCCGTTATGACGCTTCCGAAATTGTGCTTATCACAACAGGAAGTCAGGGCGAGCCTATGTCAGCTCTTACAAGAATGGCAATGAACGACCATAAAAAAGTAAACATCACTCCTATGGACTTTATCATCATTTCAGCCACACCTATTCCGGGTAATGAAAAGTTTGTGACAAAGGTTGTAAATGAACTTATGAAGTCGGGAGCTGAGGTTGTATACGAGGCTATGTATGAGGTTCATGTTTCAGGACATGCCTGCCGTGAGGAATTAAAGCTTATTCAGGCACTTACAAAGCCAAAGTTTTTCATTCCTGTACACGGTGAATACAAGCACCTTAAAAAACATGCAGAGCTTGCTATGGATTTAGGCATGCCGCCTGAAAACATCATAATTGGTGAAATCGGCAATGTAATTGAAACTGACGGAACAAAAATCAATGTTGTTTCACAGGTTCCTGCAGGCAAGGTTCTGGTTGACGGACTTGGCGTCGGCGATGTCGGTTCTATCGTACTTCGTGACAGAAAACATCTTGCACAGGACGGTCTTATCATTGTGGTTATCGGTATTGAAAAAGCTTCAAACACAATTGTTTCAGGTCCTGATATCATTTCAAGAGGCTTTGTGTATGTAAGAGAATCAGAAGAGCTTATTGACAGTGCAAAGGAAGTGCTTGAACACACTCTCGAATCCTGTCAGACTCATGACTTCAGAGAATGGAACTATCTCAAAACACGTATGCGTGACGCTCTTTCTGATTATATCTATCAGAAGACAAAGCGCAGCCCTATGATTTTACCTATCATAATGGAAATCTGACAATAATTTTTTTCGGAGGTGAAGCTGTTGAAAAGAAAGCTTCCGCTTGGATACGTAATTGCATCGGCACTTTTGATTTTATCATCTGTAGTTTCCGCAATACTGCTTAAAGATTACAGTATTTCAAAATTCTTTGCTGCGATTATTCCGGCAACTGTATTTTCAGCAGTTCTTATTACTGAAATTATTCTGGCACACAAAATTCATGTAAGACGTAAAGAAAAGCTTACTGATTATATAAACAGTACCGAACATCAGGCTCTTTACTATTTTGACGATCCTGTGGTTATTGTTGATTTAAATCTTGACAACGAGATTTTATGGTGCAACAAGGAGTTTGATACTGTAATTATGCCTGAGGAAGAAGCTGTCGGCTGTGATATTGCAAAGCTTTTAAACCTTAACATAAACAAGCTTATGAAGGACAGCGTTGAAAAGGCTGAAATAAATGACCATATATATAAAATAAACTGTATCCCTGTTGTAGGCAGAGATAAAAATATGGTGTATCTCAGCTTTACAGACATTTCTGAATACGCTGAACTTCTGAGCCAGTACAAACGTACACGTCCTACAGTTGCACTTATGGTAATTGACAACTACGAGGACGTACTTCAGAATTTCAAGGAAAGTGAAAAGGCTCATGTTTCAGCTTCTATTCAGACTCTCCTTGAAGAATTTATGTCACGCACAAACGGAATTTTAAGAAAGCTTGATGATGATAAGTTTATTGCTGTTATTGAAGAACAGCATTTAAAGGAAATTATCGGAAGCAAATTCAATATCCTTGATAATGCAAGAAGCATTACTGTGGGCGGAAAAAGTGATGTAATCACTTTTTCAATCGGTGTTGGCCGTGACGGAGAAACCCTGGAGCAAAATGAAACCTTTGCAAAACAGGCACTTGATATGTGTCTCGGACGTGGCGGTGACCAGGCGGCAATCAAAACCGAAAATGGCTTCCGTTTCTTCGGTGGTATTGCAAAGGGTGTTGAGAAAAAGTCAAAGGCAAAATCACGTATCATTTCAAACGCTATGCAGGAGATTATTTCAACCTGCGAAAACATTTATGTTATGGGACACAGATTTGCAGACTTTGATGCTGTAGGCTCAGGTGCGGCACTTTCGTATGCTGTAAGAAAGCTTGAAAAGAACGCTTTCTTTGTAGTAGACCCACAAAAAAATCTTTCTCATACTCTTATTGAAAAGATATCGTCAAAATATCCTGACCTTATCATCTCACCTGAACAGGCAGAAGAAAAATTCAACGAAAATTCGCTTCTTATTATTGTTGATACACATAATGCAGAACTTGTTGAAAGTACAAAACTTTACAAAAAGGCTGCAAGAAAAATTGTTATTGACCATCACAGAAAGACAGTTAATTTTATAAATGACGCTGTTATTTTCCATCATGAACCGTTTGCATCATCTGCTTCGGAAATGATAACTGAAGTTATACAGTACTTCAAAAATGTAAACTCTATTTCACAGGTAATTGCTGAGGGACTTCTTGCAGGTATTATGCTTGATACAAAAAACTTTGTAATGCATACAGGTGTAAGAACCTTTGAAGCAGCGGCATATCTCAGAAAAAACGGTGCTGACACTGTTAAGGTCAAGGGATTCTTTACAAGTTCAATTGACACTTACAAACAGAAATCCGCTCTTATTTCATCTGCGGAAATTATCAATAAATGTGCAGTTGCCATCGCAGAGGGTGATATTCCGGATATCAGAATTATTGCCCCTCAGACAGCAGATGAACTTCTTGGTATTCAGGATGTTGATGCATCATTTGTTATTTACAAAACAGGAAATATAACCAATATTTCCGCACGTTCACTTGGTGAAATGAACGTACAGATTATAATGGAAAAGCTTGGCGGCGGCGGTCATCAGACTATGGCAGCAACCCAGCTTGAAAATACATCGGTCGAAAAAGCAAAACAGATGCTTACTGAGGCCGTAAATTCGGATTAAATTAAGGAGAAAAGACTATGAAAGTTATTTTTTTACAGGACGTAAAGGGCTCCGGAAAAAAGGGAGAAGTTAAAAATGTTTCTGACGGCTATGCAAGAAATTTCCTTCTTGGCAAGGGTCTTGCAGTTGAAGCTACAGCAAAAAATATGAATCTGCTTGATGGACAGAAAGCGTCAGCACAGCACAAAAAAGATGTTGAAAAGCAGAATGCAGAAGAAATTGCATCTGTAATCAATGGTAAAACTGTAAAGGCTGTTGCAAAGGCTGGCAACGGCGGCAAGCTTTTCGGCTCTGTTACAGCAGCCAATATTGCAGAGCTTATAGAAAAGCAGTTTGACAGAAAGATTGACAAAAAGAAAATTTCACTTAAAACAGATATCAAGAACTTCGGAACATACGAGGTTGAAATCAAGCTTTATACAGGTGTTACAGCTAAGGTAACAGTTGATGTAACTGAGGGCTGATATGGAATTTAATGAACTCGCTGACAAGGAGCTTCCTTACAGTCTTGAAGCTGAACAAACTATTTTAGGTGCAATTTTAATTGACCATACAGTAATTTCTACAATTCTTGAGTTTGTAACCCTAAAAAGCTTTTATCTTGACAAGCATCGTGAACTTTTCAGAATAATGATGGACATGTTCACATCAAGTCAGACTGCCGATGCTGTTACAGTTCTCAATGAAGCGTTAAAAAGAAATATTTTTGAAACCTCTGACGAAGGAAGAAACTATATTGCATCTTTGGTGGATATGGTACCTTCCGTAGACAATATAACAAGCTACTGTCAGATTGTTTCTGAAAAACACAGTATGAGAAGCCTTGCACTTACAGCAAGGGAAATTCTTCATGAGATTTCATTGAATCAAAGCTCGGCTCAGACACTTCTTGACGCTGCCGAGCAGAAATTATTTGAAATAAGACAGGGCAAGGATGTTGACGGCCTTACACCTATCGGTGATGTTGTTATGGAATCCTGGGACAGACTCCAGAAAATCTCAGGTCCTGACAAGGAAAAATTTCTCGGTGCAAAATCGGGATTTACCCTTCTTGACACAGTAACATCCGGTCTTAACAAATCTGACCTTATTATCCTTGCTGCCCGTCCTGGTATGGGTAAAACATCCTTTGCCTTAAATATTGCGACAAATGTTGCAAGACATTCCGGCAAGGATGTTGCGGTATTTTCACTTGAAATGTCCAAAGAACAGCTTGCTACAAGAATGCTCTCAACAGAGGCTCTTGTTGACTCAAACAAACTCAGAAACGGTCATCTTTCAGACAACGACTGGGTGCGTCTTGCATCAGGTGCGGATATACTTTACAATCTGCCGATTTTACTTGATGACACGGCTGGTACAAACGTTCCGCAGATAAAGGCAAAGCTCCGACGTGTCAAAAATCTTGGACTTGTCGTAATCGACTATCTTCAGCTTTTAGGCTCTACCATGAAAACAGAAAACATGGTACTGAGAGTACAGGAAATTACACGTAACCTCAAAATCCTGGCAAAAGAGCTTGATGTTCCCGTAATTCTTCTTTCACAGCTCAGCCGTGGTGTTGAAAGCCGACCTGACAAACGTCCGCTTCTTTCTGACCTGAGAGATTCAGGTTCTATTGAACAGGACGCTGATATCGTTTTATTCCTTTACAGAGATGCGTACTACAACAAAGAAAGCACAGAACCAAACGTATGTGAATGTATTGTTGCAAAAAACCGTCATGGTGAAACAGGACCTGTAAAGCTTATATGGGATGGTCAGTTCACACGTTTTTCAAATGCTGACTTTACATCTACTCCACCGGAGGAATAAATGCTGACTGAAACAGTAAAAAAAACAATAACTGAATATAAAATGATAAGTAAAGGTGACAAGGTTGTGGTTGCCTTGTCAGGCGGTGCTGACAGCGTATGTCTGCTTCATATTTTAAACAGGCTTAAAGCAGAGTATAATTTTACGCTTGCAGCCGTTCATATTAACCATTGTATAAGAGGAAACGAAAGTGACAGCGATGAAGCTTTTTGCATTTCTCTTTGTAAAAGCCTTGATATACCAATCAGTACATACCGCATAGATGTTCCAAAACTTGCAGAAAGCTCTGGCAAATCCCTTGAAGAAACAGCAAGAGATGTACGGTATGAAAAATTTTCGGAATGTGCGGGAAACGGTAAAATTGCTACGGCACATACCCTTTCCGACAATGCCGAAACAGTAATCTTCAACATGATAAGAGGTACTGGAATTAAAGGTCTTTGCGGTATTCCGCCTGTAAGAGATAATATAATAAGGCCCCTTACCGATATTACGAGAGAACAGGTTGAGGATTATCTTAAACAAATCGGGCAGGACTTTAAAACAGACTCAACCAACCTGTCTGATGACTACACAAGAAACAGGATAAGACATAAGATCATCCCTATAATGAAAGAAATTAACGAGGGCTTTTTTAAAAGCTTTGCAAAGGGACAATCTGCCGTTCGTGAAGAAAATGTCTTTATTGAAAAGCTTACATCAGAAGCGTATGAAAAGCATCTGAAAAACAACAAACTTGTAAATATGCGGGATTTATCATCGGTTATCCGCAAAAGAGTTATTTCAAGGTTTTTAACCGACAATAAATTTCCTGTCAGCTATGATAAAATAAATGAGATAAATGGACTTTGCGAAAAAGACGGAAAGCTCAACATAATAAAAAATAATTTTCTTATCGGCAAAAACGGAACTATTTCAATTCACAAGACCACAAAACAGACTTCCGATATTGAAGTTCCTTTGAAAATAGGTGTAAACCGGATTTTCGAAAATAAAACCCTGACAGCTTATGAAAATACAAACGGCAGCTATCTAATTGACATGGATAAGGTTTCGGGAAGTATTACTCTGCGAAACCGAAGATTCGGAGATAAGATAAAGCTTTCCAGCAGAAACTTTACATCATCGGTAAAAAAACTGCTTAATGAAAATATTTCTGCTGACAAACGGCCGTTTATACAGTTTCTCAGCGATGACGAAGGACTTATTTTCATGGAAAATTTCGGAGTTGCCGAAAGGGTTAAGACTGACGAAAATTCAATCAATATTTTATCTGTAAGCATAGAAACAGACTAATCATCTATGGTAAAAAGCTGCAATTACGCAGTTTGACATAAACTATAACAAAAGAAACGGAGTTGAATTATTTTTGAATAAGAACAGAGGCATACTGACGTATCTTATAGTCGGCGCTGTAATAATCGCCGCATTCTTTTTCGTAATCTCGAAGCTTTCAGGTTCAGGAAAGGAAGAACCGTATTCAGAGATTATCAGTCATTTTGAAAATTACGAGGTTGAATCCTATACCCTTGACTTAGGAACAGGTGAGCTTGATTACAAGCTTGCAGGTGAAGATTACACAAGAACCTATGAAGTTCCTAATGTAAACATTTTCCTTGCTGATACAGACGCTGAGGATTCAGACTATCGCACTGAATACAACAAACGTCATCCTGACGCACCGCTTAAACAGGACTACAAGAAGATAACCGACAATTCATGGATTATTTCCACAATCCCTACCCTTTTAATGCTGGGTATTGCGGTTGCACTTTTCTTCTTTATGATGAAACAGGCCGGCGGTGGCGGAAAATATTCCTCATTCTCAAAGGCAAATATTAAAAACCAGAGCAGCGGCAAAAAGGTTACCTTTGCTGATGTTGCGGGGGCAGATGAAGAAAAACACGAAATGGAAGAAATCGTTGACTTCCTCAAAAATCCGAAAAAATACGCTGAAATCGGCGCAAGAATCCCTAAGGGCGTACTTCTTTTAGGCCCTCCGGGTACAGGTAAAACCTTGCTTGCAAAGGCTGTTGCCGGTGAGGCAGGCTGTCCGTTCTTCCCTATCTCAGGTTCAGACTTTGTTGAAATGTTCGTAGGTGTAGGTGCTTCAAGAGTACGTGACCTTTTTGAACAGGCAAAGAAAAATGCTCCTGCAATTGTATTCATTGATGAAATCGACGCAGTTGGCCGTCACAGAGGTGCAGGTCTCGGCGGCGGACATGATGAACGTGAACAGACATTAAACCAGCTTCTCGTTGAAATGGACGGTTTTACAGGTAACGAAAGCGTTATCGTAATTGCCGCAACAAACAGACGTGATATCCTGGACCCTGCGCTTTTACGTCCTGGTCGTTTTGACAGACAGATTGTTGTAAGCTACCCTGATATCAAGGGCAGAGAAGAAATCCTTAAAGTACACACCAGAAACAAGCCTCTTGCTCCTGATGTTGTTCTTAAAACAATCGCAAAAACAACAGTTGGCTTTACAGGTGCCGACCTTGAAAACCTTGTAAACGAAGCTTCACTTCTTGCGGCAAGAGCAAACAGAAAAGCTATTACAATGGAAGATATCGAAGAAGCTACAATCAAGGTTGTGGCAGGCCCTGAAAAGAAATCACGTGTTGTTACAGAACGTGAAAAGAAGCTTACTTCATACCACGAAGCAGGTCATGCAGTCTGCACATACTACTGTGACTCACAGGATAAGGTTCATCAGGTATCAATCATTCCAAGAGGTATGGCAGGCGGATTTACAATGTCACTTCCTGAGCATGACAAGTCTTACGTAAGCAAGACTGAAATGCGTGAAAACATCATCACACTTCTTGGTGGTCGTGTTGCAGAACAGCTTATCCTTGACGATATTTCAACAGGTGCTTCAAACGATATTGAAAGAGCAACAGCTATCGCACGAAACATGGTAACAAAGTATGGCTTCAGCGAAAAGCTCGGCCCTATGGTTTACGGCAACGACCAGAGCGAAGTATTCCTCGGCAAGGAATTCAGCAGCAGCAGAAATTATTCTGAAACGGTTGCGGCTGAAATTGATGCAGAAATGAGAAGACTTATCGAAGAAGGCTACAAGGCTTCTGAAAAAATCCTCACCGACCATATTGACCAGCTCCATTTCCTTGCAAAATACCTTATGAAGTTTGAAAAAATCGACGGTGACGATTTTGAAAAGCTTATGAAGGGTGAAATTGACGAAAGCATTCTTTCAGATGAGCCAAAGGCTGAAGAAACAGCTGAATCTGAAAACAACACAGAAACACAGACAACTGAAGAATAATATTAAAAGCGACTCTTTGACAGAGTCGCTTTTTTGTTTTATATATACAAATAAAATCAGCGAAATTGTTAATCTATACAAACTTATGGTTAACATTTTTGATTTGGTGCGATAATTCCGACTTTTCTACGTCTATATTATAGAAGCATAAAAAAGAACATTTTCCGTTTCCACCATTTACTTTAAAAAGAGGTGATATTACATGATAATAAAATATTTATGGAGGTGTTGTACAGAACAAACGAAATTATCCGAATATAATTTAAATTAAGAAAGGTGGTATTCCTATGAAAAAAACATTAAAGAATGTCATGGCATGTATATCAGCTGTTGCGGCTTTAACAGTAAATATTCTGTCTGTTTCAGCAACTACCTTAGACGAAACAATACCTACTATATCCGGCGCACACCTTATTGAAGATGCGCAGTATTATATTCTTGATGATAAGGGTATGATGCAAAATGATGATTACTATGAGCGTGAAGGATATAAAATTTTGTTAGTCAATGGTACTGCGATGCAAGGTTTAAAATTAGCTGTTCCGAATTATAATGGATTTAGCTTTGTTCTCAATGATAATGTTGATGTTGGAGAAGCAGACAAACGTATTCGTGAACTTTTTGAAGAATGCTACGCTCTTTATCCTGAAAATTCACCTTATCCTGTTTCTGCCAATGAAATGAAACAGCCTGATTATTATTATCGTTCTATTGGTTCAAAAACAATTGATGGAAAAATAGTGTATTCTACAAGTTTTACGATTATTCCTTTGCCAAATGAAAATGATAAAAGAATAGAAGAAGCAAAGCTATATGTTGAAGATTTTATCAATAAGCTCAATGAAGAAAATCTTATTACTGCATACTATGATTTTGGTGAAGTATATGAAGTTTCTTCTTATATGCATATAGACGATATTCTTTATCCTAAGAATGCTGATATTGAAGTGATTGAAAATTATTTCAAAGAAAATAATATAGCATGTAAAATGGTAAAGAATGATAATGGTGCCTATAAATTTGAATTTGAAGAAGAAGCAGACCTTGCCAAGCAGTTTTCACTTGCAGCTGATATTTATGAAGCAACTTCAATAAATATATGTTCAATTGGTCAACTTGAAACCCTGCCAACCACTATGTTTGGAGAAAATGCGCTTAAAGAAATTGTTACATCATTCCCAACAATAGCAGGCGACCTCGACCTTGACGACAAGCAGGGCATGTCAGATATCGTTTTCCTTACAAAGTATACAGCAAGCCCTGAGCTTTACCCTATCACAGACGCTACAGCACTTGCAAATGCCGATATAAATCAGGACGGCAAGATTGATTCCCTGGACACAAATATCCTTATCGAAATGACACTCGGTTCATTTGAAAGTGCGGTATAATAAACCTTAAAACTTTAACAAACAAAACGCAGTCCAATGGACTGCGTTAATTTTTACCATTTACATATAGTCTGCCGGATTTGTATAAGAGCCGTTTTTCACAACCTCAAAATGAAGATGTGTATCCTGTTTGCTTTCGATATCCGCTGTCTTTCCTACCGCACCGATTTCCTCGCCTGCACTTACTTCCTGACCTGCCTGAACAGTCACGCCCGAATTAAGACTGCAGTAGCGTGTAATAATACCGTTTCCATGGTCGATTGATACGGTAACGCCCCAGAGTGCGTTATTTTCAACAGCAGAAACAGTTCCCGAAGCAGCTGCAATTACAACGTCACCCTCAGAAGCGTTTATGTCAATTCCGTTATGTGTCTGCCACGCACCTGTTGTTGCTGACTTCACAAGCTCGCCGTTGCTGAATTCACCGATAATTTCGCCCTCAACAGGCATTGATAATGTAAATTCTTCCTGTTTTACAGTCTGCTCAGCCTCATTGGATTGTTCTGTGATTTCTTCCATAGTCTGAGTTGCTTCTGTACGGCTTGTCTGTGTAATCTCTGTCGGCTTTGTCAGTTTACTTTCAGCCCTTGTTGTAAGCTTTGTGACATCGGTCTGTATTTTTGCCGCTTCCTGCTCCTGTGAAGACTGGGCAACACCAAATCCCGACTCAACCTGTGCTGTATAATCGTCGGAAGTCTGTGTATAAGCAAAGTAACATGCCGCACCAACCATAGCAATACTCAGGGTAAGAGCAACATAAAAGCCTTTTCCGTTTAAAACTGATTTTGAATTTCTTTTCACGTTTAACACCTCCGTTTTTAGTTTGGACAGATATTTCTCAGATATTCTTTTATTGCTATTTTTTTAAAGGAAAAATTGAAATTTTTTCTGATATAGTGTATAATAATAAGGTTAATAATTGTGAATGGAGAAAAATTATGTTTCGACTCAGGAAATATCTTAAAAACTATAAAAAAGAGCTTGTACTCGGCCCTTTTTTCAAACTTCTCGAAGCAATATTCGAGCTTATAGTTCCGCTTGTAATGGCAAAAATAATTGATGTCGGTATCAGAAACAACGACAAGGAATATATCCTCAAAATGTGCGGAGTTATAATAATACTTGGAATATGCGGTCTTGGATTTGCCCTGACCTGCCAGTATTTTGCGGCAAAATGTGCCTACGGCTTCGGCACAGAGCTGAGAGATGACCTGTACGGGCATGTAAACAAATTTTCACATGCTGAAATAGACAAATTCGGTACATCATCAATCATAACACGAATAACAAACGATACAATGCTTGCCCAGAATGGTGTCAATATGTTCATAAGACTTGCTGTAAGAGCTCCGTTTCTTATAATCGGTGCTGCCGTAATGTCAATGCTTATTGATTTAAAGCTTTCGCTTATTCTTCTTTCGGCAGCTGCTGTAATTACTGTTATAATTGTATGGGTGAAAAAACTGACGCTTCCGATGTACAAGAAAATTCAGAAGGGTCTTGATAAAATATCACTGCTTACAAGAGAAAATCTTGACGGTGTAAGAGTTATCAGAGCCTTTGCAAAGCAGGATAAGGAAACTCAGGAGCTTAAAACCGAAAGTAAAAATCTTGCTTCTGACTGCATTACGGCAGGACGTGTTTCCGCAATTTTAAATCCTGTTACATTTATGATTATGAATCTTGGCATTGTTACTATCATATGGTTTGGTGGATTTCGTGTTGAATCCGGATTTATGACTCAGGGTGAAATCACAGCATTTGTAAACTACATGACGCAGATTCTTCTTGTACTTATCGTACTTGCAAACCTTATCGCAATTTTCAGCAAGGCTTCTTCTTCTGCTGCAAGAATAAATGAAATTTTTGACACTCAGCCAACAGTTACAGAAAACGGAAATGCTGAATTTGACTTCTCTGCTCCTGCAATCAGATTTGACAATGTTTCTTTCTCATATCCGGATTCAAATGAAAATTCCCTTGAAAGTATTTCGTTTACTCTTAAAAAGGGACAAACACTTGGTATTATCGGCGGTACAGGTTCGGGCAAATCAACTCTTGCAAATCTTATTCCGAGATTTTATGATGTCACAGGCGGTAAGCTTGAAATTTTCGGTAATGACATAAAAAACTACCCACTTAAAAAACTTCGTGACAGTATCGGTACAGTACCTCAGAAGGCAGTTTTGTTTACGGGTACAATCGCTGAAAATCTAAGATGGGCAAAGCCTGATGCTACTGACGATGAAATTATCAAAGCCCTGAAAATTGCTCAGGCATGGGACTTTGTATCTCAGCTCCCTGATGGAATAAACACCCACGTTTCGCAGGGTGGTAAAAATCTTTCAGGCGGACAGCGTCAGAGAATTACCATAGCAAGAGCGCTTGTATCAAATCCTCAGATAATTATTTTTGATGACAGTATGAGTGCACTTGACTACGCGACCGACCTGAATCTCAGAAAAGCAATAGCCGCAGAGCTTTCGGAAAGTACAGTTATAATGGTATCACAAAGAGCGTCAACCCTTAAAAATGCTGACTCTATTCTTGTTCTTGATGATGGAGCTCCTGTTGGATACGGCAGCCATTCACAGCTTGTCGAAAGCTGCGAAGAATATATCGAAATTTACAATTCACAGATAAGTTAAACGGAGATTATTATGTTTAAAATACTTGGAAGAATTTTAAAATACACAAAACCCTACAAGCTTTCTCTTGTAACGGCAATACTGTCTGCACTTGTGGGAGTATCCCTTTCCCTGTTTGTACCTGTAATTGTGGGCAAAGGTGTAGATAATATTATAGGCAAAGGAAATGTTGAATTTTCTTCCCTTGCAAAAATCTGCATCGGGCTTATTGCCGTTATACTTGTAAGTACATTGTTTCAATGGCTTACTTCCCTTGCTACAAATAAGCTTTCGTACAATACCATTAAGGATATAAGAGTAGATTACTTTGAAAAAATCGGAAAAGTTCCTCTTAAATTTATTGACGGCAGCTCAAGAGGTGAACTTATAGGCCGTGCGGTAAATGACATTGAAACGGTATCAGACGGTCTTATTCAAGGGTTTACACAGCTTTTCAGCGGAATAGTAACAATAGTCGGAACACTTGTTTTTATGCTTACAATCAATGTAAAAATCGCACTTATTGTTGTAATATTAACTCCGATTTCATTGTTTACAGCAGCAATTATTACAAAACAAAGTCACGACTCTTTTGAAAAGCAAAGCTACTGGAGAGGTAAAATGAGCAGCCTTACCGAAGAAATGGTGGGCGGACAGAAAATAGTCAAGGCTTTTTCTCACGAAGCTGAAGCAGAAAAAAGCTTTGCCGAAATCAATCTTCAGCTAAAAAAAAGCG
The DNA here is from genome assembly GCA_045634285.1 of Oscillospiraceae bacterium. Taxonomy (GTDB): domain Bacteria; phylum Bacillota; class Clostridia; order Oscillospirales; family Ruminococcaceae; genus Porcipelethomonas. Next base: position 48 of record JAZQZW010000029.1, on the reverse strand, counting down.
GTGTAAAATCCATATTCTATTCATCAATGACAAATCCGACAACACGCT